>JBKHDZ010000107.1:0-7224 GCA_046541095.1 Alphaproteobacteria bacterium | reverse complement strand
GGATAGCTGGGCGAAAAGCTTTAAAGACCATGATAAAATCGGCTTTTTATCCGATGGGAACCGCGAGTTTTTGAACCAGATAAAATTACAGGCGCAAGATGAAGAAATTTTTGTCGGCGGCAAATATGGCCGCTGGTATGCGATGATTGAGGACGGCTATATCAAGCGTCTGCGCTTGGAAACCAGCGTTTTAAAAACCGAATGTACAACGGGCGAATGTATCGTGGCCGATGTCAATGATATGGTCGGTGACTTTGGCCCCGGCGCATATCAAAACATCTAAAAATATTGGTTTAGGACAGACCACTCACCCAGTTGCGCGCCTCTTGCTCCTGATCAAGGGCAAACATTTTGACTTCTGCAGGGATCATCCATGCGAAAAAAGCCGTCATATTGCGCACCCAATCCAGATCAGTCACAAGCGCCATACGTTTAAAATCGCGCCAGTGTTGCAGACCAAATTTCGTATCATCCCATAATGCCGCCATTTCCATTCCCGGCAAATCTTCCAAAATGAACATAACGCTGACTTTATCATGGGTTTCCAGCGCCTTTTCAATACCGGGAATAACTACGTTTTGATAATCCTCATGGGTTATCTTTCCTTTCGTGGCAATCCCGACCACACCATCTGGTAAATCTTCGATAATTTCCATCATTAGCCCATACCTATCCTTCCTGTTCACTCATATAATTTTACATCAGCACAAACGCAGCCCGAATAAAACAGGAATTTAATCGTAAACCCTGCGTTGGTAATGCGCATAGCGCGTACTACCTTGAAAAAAGCAGGAGGAATTTTTCCTCCATTGCAAAATTATGGTGCGGCGCTATGCTGTGGTTAATACCAATACAACAAACGAGAAAAACCATGCTCCGCCTTTTTGCCTTGCTATCCTTCGTTATTTTTAGCTTCCCTGCCCCTGCGACCGCGCAAATGGAAGACCCGATTTTCAAGCTGGAACAAAATCACAGCCTTTTACACATCAGCGCGAGTGAACAGCGCGAAGTGGATCAGGATTTGCTGGTGGCTACGCTACGCATCGAATCGGAAGATGAGAGTAACAAAAACGCGCAAAATGTTGTGAATAAAGGCATGGCCAAAGCCTTGGAACTGGCAGGTGATTATGATGAGGTTAAGGCCGCCACCCGCGGCTATACCGTGCGCCAATATGACCGCAATGCGGGCAAGCGCAATATGGCCTCTTTCATGGTCTGGAAAGCCGAGCAGAGTGTGGAGCTGAAATCCAAAAATGCCGAGCAATTATTGGAACTGGCCGGAAAAATTCAGGAAGAAGGCTTTGTGATGGCCGGGCTTGAATACACGCTCTCGCCCGAGCGCGCCGCCCAAATTCAGGACGAAATGCTCGAAGCCGCCCTTGAAAAACTGCAAAACCGCGCCGAACGCGCTGCCAAGGCTTTGGGTAAAGATACGGCAGAATTAAAAGAGATTAACACCGAAGGCAATTATGTCCCCCAGCCCCGTATGATGCATGCGCGCATGGAAATGTCTGCTATGGCGGCTGATTCAATGGCCGCGCCAGTCGCCAGCCCCGGGGAAACAACGCTTACCATGAATGTAAGCGCCAAGGCGATTTTGAAATAGATGCTGTTTACAGCCTTTAAAATCGGGGTGTCGGCCTGTGTCATTGCCTTTGCGAGCTGGCTATCGGGCAAGCGTCCTGATTTGGCAGGGTTCATCATTGCCCTGCCGCTGGTGACGTTATTGGCCCTGCCCTTTTCCTACGCCGAATATCAAAACGCGGAAAATTCTGTCGCTTTTGCAAAATCCATCATGCTGGCCGTGCCTTTATCCCTGACATTTTTTCTGCCGTTTTTATTTGCAAAATACATAATCCCCGTGATACCACAAGATATTACTTTTTGGGTATTATACGGCTCCGGCCTTATATGCCTGATCGGCGCTTATTTCGCCCATCAATATTTGATAAAACTTTTTAATTAGGAAATTAATATGAGCAACTCATTTACTATTATCGAAAAAGAAACAGAAGGGGAAGATTGGGAGCTTATAGGCGGAGCATTAACAGAATACACCGCAACCCGCCCTAATCAGCCGCCAACTTATGCCCCTCTTAACAAAACTTTTAATGTTGTTGCTGAAAACGGTGAAAATATTGCAGGCGCCGTTATTACGCGCAATCAAGGCATGTGTGAAGTCGATCTTCTTATTGTAAAAAGTGAAGAACGCGGAAAAGGTGTGGGGGCGACACTTCTAAGTCATATTGAAGAATTTGCAAAGGCACACGGTGATGTATCGGTTCGTCTTTCCACTCCAACATGGCAGGGTGAAGGATTTTACGAGAAATGCGGTTACTCAGAAATGGGGAGAGTCTCCTTGTGGCCGGATGCCCAAGGAAAACCACAACATCAAATCACCTATTATAAAGAATTAGGCACTCCCGGAGAACCCGCGTAAATAGCCTTGCCTTTTACGCGAAAAATTATACCCACACCAGCAGCATCTTATAAAACTTTTCACCTGAAATTTGTTTTACAGCGTTTCGCCCTTTGGCTCCGCAATAACAGCGCAGGCAATACGGTCCCCCGCAGCGCCCGAGGGCTGGGATACGTAGTCATCGGCACCTGCATGAATGACAATGGCCGATCCGTCCTCATCATAAATTGTGTGGCGACCATCCACGTTATCGTTTTCTTCCAGCGTAATCATAGTATTTAATATTTCCTGCGATACCGTGCCGTCATCATCGACATGAATATTGGGCATATCACCCGCATGCTGGCCTTCTTCCATCATCATACCATGCTCGTTATCCGCAGGGTTGAAATGCTCGCCGGCCGCACTGAAATCAGGGGAACAGCGACCAGTTTCATGAATGTGAAAAGCATGGGTTCCGCCCGCCTGCAAATTATTCAGATCCAGCTTTAAAAGCACGCCTTTTTCGGTTTCTTTAAGTTTGAGCGCACCGATTTTTGTGCCTTGATTATTTTTAATCTCAACGGTTTTCTGCGCTTCGAATTTCTCGCCTTCTTTGTGATGGTCGGCATGCGCATTGGCGGGAACTGCAAGCCCCGCAATAATGATTGCCGCAGAAAATGCCAGTAATTTTGAATTTTTCATTTGTTCTTATCCTTTCTCGCTTTTATAAACGCTTAAACACATCAAAAACCACGCGGGTTCCTTAAAAAACTGCATGATGCTTACAAACGAAATGCCAATCCCTGAAACACTTTCCGCCTGCGCACTGGATGTCCTCAACACCGCTGGACCCGTAGAAAAGGCGCAAAAAAGCCGCCATTATGTGGCCGCATGGCGCTCTGGCAACTTTCAAGATATTGGAAGCGCCGAATTGCCGGATCGCCCCGCCAGAGAAGAAAAGCCCGAATTGCGCCCGCCAAATGAAATGCCAAAACGCGCGCGCGCCGGAACGGGCAAAGCCAAGGTCGCCTTGCTTCACGCCATTGCCCATATCGAATTGAACGCGATTGATCTGGCCTGGGATGTTCTGGCGCGACAATTTGATCTGGGCAGCTATATTCTGCCCAAAGAATTCTATGATGATTGGTGTAAGGTCGCCGATGACGAAGCCAAACATTTTTTGATGCTGAATGAACGTCTTAATGATTTTGGCGCCAGCTATGGCGATTTGCCCGCACATGATGGCCTATGGTCGGCCTCAGAAAAAACCGCGCATGATTTTGCCGCGCGGCTTGCCATCGTGCCTATGGTTTTAGAAGCGCGCGGGCTGGATGTTACACCTTCCATGATCGCGGCCATGCAATCCCAGGGCGATTATAAAACGGCCGAATATCTGCAAATTATTCATGATGATGAGATCACCCATGTGAAGGCCGGCACAGACTGGTTTAAAGACTGGTGCGCCTATCATAACTATGATGTCGAGGAAAAATGGCAGGAACTGGTCAAGAAATATTTCGGCAGCAAATTAAAGCGCCCCTTTAACCACCCCTCACGGGAAAATGCGGGCATGATTAGGGACTGGTATGAGCCTTTGGCGGAGTTTGAAAAGAAATAAGATGAAAAAAGACAATCAATCGTCTTCGTAAAATTTCTTTTCTTTTTCCAAAACGCCGCCTTTTTTATAGCCCTGTTTTTTATGAAACATCTTTAAAATTCCGCGCGGCAGAATGAGATAAAAGAAAAAGCGCACGGCAAAAAATATCGGGATAGCAAGCAATCCCATAATAATTAATTTCATTGTTTCGAGCTGTTCGGGGGTAAAATCCTGATCCATGCTTTCAAGACCCTTTCATTTCCTTTATTATTACAAAGAAATGCTTTTATTCCAAATACAGCTTTTTAAAAAAGATAGATATTATACATGAATGATACACCCCAAGACCTCGCAGATGAACACGAATTAGACAATACGAGCGAGATTGAAACCACTGATGATCATATTTTTGCAACGCGGCTCGATTCCTTTTTAAAAGAATCCGAGGATTTTCGCATGCAAAAAATGCAAGAGCATCAAAGCCGCGATTTTCTATCCCTTACCATTATTCTGGCGTCGGTCGTGCTGGGGGCCGGAGGCTTTGGATGGTATTTGCTGATGATGGGCAATATCGGGATGGCGTTGCTGTGTATGATGATTGCTTTATTGCCCCATCTTTTCCTTCATTCCTGGGTGCAGGAACCCATCAATAGTTATAAACGCGAATATAAAAAACGCTTTATGCCCAAGCTGGCCAAAATACTGGGAGGCCTTAATTTTTACCCCAAGCGCGGCATCAGCCGTAAAGTTTTATCCAAGACGGTAATTGTTCCGGCGCATGAAACCTACCGCGCCGAAGATTGCTTTGCAGGCAAGTATAAAGGTGCCAAAATCACCTTTTCCGAGGCAGTTCTTAAAGATCGTAGCCAAAAACAGCCCGAAATTTTTCGTGGTATCTTCGTTCTGATTGAATTGCAGCAAGATGTTTTCCAAGGCCATTCCGTGATTACCACCGATGGAAAACTGGCCCAGAGATTGATGAAGAAGTTCAAAAAACTCCCCATCTCCCATCCGCCTTATGACAGCCAGTTTTCATTATTAACCAGTGATGACACCAATAAAGGGCTGGATAAGCAGGAATTATTCAAGGAATTAAGCGAGGCCTCAGCGCTGTTTAACAATGCCAAATTATCGGCCGCCTTTTTTGCCAAAAAATATATCTTTATGATGATTCCAACAGAAGAAGATATGTTCGAGCCTTCGGATGTGAACATACCCATCACCAATAACGAAGCGGCCTTGCGTTGTAAAAAAGAGGTGGAGCAACTTTTATCGATTATCGATATTATCGGGGTCTATGAAAGCGGCTCCAAAAAGTAAGTCCGAAAGAATGTACGCTTTATATCTCGACGCGCAAAATAATATTGGTCGAGCCAAGCACCACGGATTTTTTGGCTGATTTGGGAAGCGGAATCCCGCAGCCACGGCAATAAAGCATTAAGGCCGCCGCAATAAAATCGCGTGAATATTCCAGCTTTCTTTGCTGTTCCCACTTTTCCTGCTTGTTATCCAGATGCATGTAAATGACGCTATCGTCATTTTCATCTTTATTGATTTTCACCACTTCGCCCGCGGGCGGTTTTTTAATGTCTTTTTGAGCGGAAAGACTATAGATCGCTTTATAGGCTTCTTCAAAGGTGAAGATAATACGTCTGTCTTCTTTGGGCATGAGCAATTATACTTTTTAAATATCTATTCAAGTTTACGATAAAATACAGCGCTTTGACATGCTAAATCTTAAAAAATCATGTTGTTTTTTCAAACGCCTTTATTTTATAAATACACATAATAATCAAAATAACAGGGGTGACAAAATGTATGATGCACAATATCGCACTTTGCAAACAGATATTGATAACGCATTACAATATTTATCCGAGCATTTTAATATTTCCGTGCACTATCTGGCAGAGCCACATGCGCGTGTCCCCGGAGTTCTTAATCTCCGTTACAAACGCGCTTACCGTGAAGCCGGGTTGAGCGATCAAAACAATCTGCTCACCGATTTTGGCCGCGCGGTTTTCAAACATTTGGATGACGAACACGCAAAAACGGGAAAACCCGTTCCCCGATATTTGCCCCAAGTCGGATCGTTTGATCGTTAAAAACTGTTCAAACCTTATATAAACCAGCATTCATTTTGTATGCAGGGCTTTTTATCTGGCCTAAAACGCTGTAATTTAGAAGCGCTTAATATATTAAAGGTTAACAGGCACATCATGACTACGTATAAGAAAAAAGACCTTGTAGAAAAAAAAGAAGAGGTTCTCGAGGTTTCCAATCATATACAAAGCCAACTGGAAACACTGGAGAAATTTATTGCCCGAAGATTTGATGAAATCTCCATGGAAATCAATGCGACATCGCAACAGGTCGATATGGCCGAAGAAGGCATTACACGTAAATTCGGCGAGATTATGGAAGTGATACAGGCCATTACCCATAAAGGTGGAGGGATGAGTCCGGCCAATGCCGGCGTTGAACTCGATGCCGTTGTTGATATGACCGAAGATGCTGCAAACCGTATTCTTGATGCCGCGGGGCGCATAGCCGCCCTGACCGCGCAGGATATAAACTGGGATAATGAAAAATCCCGCGCGCCAGCGCTGGAAAGCATCAATAAGGATGTCGAAGAAATTTTTCTCGCCTGCTCTTTTCAGGATATTACAAGCCAGCGCATCAAAAAAACGCTGGAGAATTTAAAATCCATTGAAGAGCGTTTAGGCGGTGTTCTGGATAAGCTGGGGATTAAATTGGTCGGCGATCCGGCGGATAATTCATTTTTGCAGGAAAACAAAATCTCCTCTCAGGATGAAATCGACACCCTCTTTAAAAACAAAAAAGATTCCCGCTAACCTTTATTTCATCCACTGAAAAGCGCTATAGGGCAAAACAAATAAAGTTGCCAGCAAAATGAACAGCCCCGCGATGATCATCAGGCCATCATGGGTCATTAACCCAAGGCCGAAGAATAAAATGGTTAGCGCAAAAAATATCGGCAAAAACGGAATAAACCCCACAACCACAATTACGGTTGATAAAATTATGGTGATAAGGGCAATGATATATTTAACCCAGCCCGTTGTTAAAAATTCAAGACGCCTTTGAAACAAAATATCTATTTTGTGCGTAAAAGCCGAAATCTTGAGTATTGATTTCTCGTATTTCGTAAAATTAAACCGTGCCTTGCGCAAACGGCTCGGGATCCACGGATATTCCCTGCCCA
>JBKHDZ010000106.1:0-7304 GCA_046541095.1 Alphaproteobacteria bacterium | reverse complement strand
CGGCTTTAAAATTGAGCGCGGACGGCGCGTATCGCTGACCTTCCGAACTGTCATTTAAAATGCAGTATATTGCTGCTTATAGCTTATAAGAAGCAGGATCGTGCATTTTACAGGCTTTTTTGTCGAAAATTCATGCAGATATAGATTTGATTGTCCCTGCGAATGAATTGGCAGAAATGCGATGAAGCGGAGATTTAGAGTAATCATTTTTATTGGGAAAAATTGCAATCTATGATATTGAAATAAAATGCAAATACCTAATAAGTTTGAAATTCATTATTTTTTGAATAATGACAGCCACTCGATGGATGCTGTTGTTAAGAATAAATGTGAGGCAGAATTTCTTGCTGTTGCATATGAAATCATAGCCCTACTTGAACTTGACATTACCCTTAATGCAGAAGCATTAAAAGAAGGTGGAATAAGGGAGCTATGGGAAGCGCTTGGTAAAAATAGCCAACAAATTACAATCTTATTGCTCCTTTTGACTGCGATCTTTACGTACCACATGATTCCAGATTCAGAATTGACGGAATTACAGAAAGAAAATTTAAAATTACAAAATGAAA
Source organism: Alphaproteobacteria bacterium (assembly GCA_046541095.1). Taxonomy (GTDB): domain Bacteria; phylum Pseudomonadota; class Alphaproteobacteria; order Micavibrionales; family Micavibrionaceae; genus UBA2638. Next base: position 6,735 of record JBKHDZ010000106.1, on the reverse strand, counting down.
AACTTAAAGAAGAGTTATCTAAGAGCGATATTAGTAAAGAGACAGTTGATGCTCATGTTAAAAATACAAATGAAAACCAGAAAATTGTAACCAGAAGATCAAATTTTTATAGAATACTACTAAATGCTAATCTAGAGGTGTCTAGAGTTGGATTTTCTAGGCTTGATAATGATCATAAAACTATAGGCGATGAAATTATTGTTCCAAGGACGGAGTTTATATATTTCATACAACGGTCGAATAAATTACCGACGGAAGTTGATGAGAATGCTCAGATAGAAATTGTTTCACCCGTTTTACGAGAAGGTAAGGCGAAGTGGAAAGGAATTTATAATGAAGAGGTTATCAATTTTTTTATGGGCGACCGCATATACAAATCAGCAGTCCTAGCAAAGCAAATTAGTTTTAAAAATGGTGATGTTCTCACTTGTGTTTTAGAAATACACAAGGAATTAAATGAGGTCGGGGAAGTAGTTGTTACTAAATACGTTGTTCGGACTGTACTGGATAAAATTGAAAATGGGGTTCTTACTGAAACACAAGGCGGCAAGAAATATAGAAGGCAGAAAAAGATTCAAGACAGTCAGGGAAGCTTATTCTAGCTGAATCGGGCGCACAAGAACGAGGATAACCCGACAAAAGATAAAATCGCCATAGAGATTGAACGGGCAGTTATGCTTGCGCTGGATGAGATCATCGATTTTGAGAGGGGCTGAGGTTATTTCTGCAGTTAAGATGCCGTGCCGTTCAGCTTATCTTCCAGCGCTTTCAGGAGATCTTTGTGTTTGTCAGGATTCTGCCGGATCAGTTTTTGAATGTTTTGCAGTTTCCATCGGATGGCGGGCATGTCTTTCAAGCCAGGAACCGGGAACAAATCCCAGTCCGGTTCCCCCTTTTTGAAACTGATTAAAAACGCCTTGTCCTGATCTGTCAGGGCAGCGCTGATTTCATGTACAAGCCTTTGCCTGGTTTCTTCAAATTGTTTGTAGTCAAATGGCTTCAGGGTCATTCCCCTAAATTTTTGTTCAAAGACCTCGCGTTGATCTAAAAAATTCGGCCTTATGATTTCGTTGATCGGACGCCCGCCGCCCAGCAAAACAGCGATAAAGCCGTTTTTCACCTCTTCGGTCAGACCTTCCATTTCAAACAGGCAGTGCACGTCGAAAAGGTCTCGTGGATGCTGGCGATCCAGCGCAGCGCAGATCTTGCCGCCGAATAATTCCTGATGCGAAGTTACTTTGATTGCTGCGAACTTTTTGAATTGGTTTTCAACGGCGCCGGATAGAGGAAGAACGCGGCTCGGCCAGATTTCACCTCTGAGAGTGGTATTGACTTCAATAATAATTTCGGCGGGAACAGGGCGGGCCTCCATTATCAATAGCTTGGCCTCTGTACCATCGCTCTGCGTTATAGGTCTGACATCAATGCCCGGAAACGCTTGTTCAAGGCGGGTTTTTATTCTGCCGAGCCCCAGCGCAATGTTGGTCAATGCCGTTTCCCGGTCATCCAAACGTGTATAGGTCAAATCGATATCAACAGAAAGACGGGGCATGTCCCAAATAAAGAGATTGATTGCAGTCCCGCCCTTAAGCGCAAAAACGTTTTCTTCCGCGACATGCGGCAAAACGCGTATCAGCAGGTCAACCTTTGCTTCATAAAGAGGATCAATCTTCATAATTCTGCCAGCTCCCTCGGCACGCTGATTTTATGTTTCGGCACATAAACGCCGCCTTTGACGATAGCGCGATCACCAGTACCTGTCTCCACTTTCGCAGGATCAAAGAATTTGAACCATTGATGCCCGGCTTTCCCGGCCAGATATAAGAACAACCGTTTAACCTTGATGGATTTACATTCCTCCAGAAGTTCCTGAAGCAGACGCGGGCGCAGATTGGCCAGCCCCTCCATCAGGTGATAACATTCCACCAGATCCAGATCATCGGGCGATAGATACAGGCACTCCAGTATGGCGCGCTCAGGCTCCGATATTTTCAGGCGAAGATCGCCCTGTGTGGATTCTGTTACGCCTATTTCAGCAGGCAAAAAACCTGTGCCGGAAAGATGAACATCCTGTCCCCACTCCTGATCGCGAAACCATTTTGGCAATGAGCCGCCAGAAGGCATAAAAAGATAGACCCGCTCTCCGCCCATCCGCAGGTAATGGGAATAGCCCTGAAAGGACAGGGCGGTCAAGGCGCCCACGTGGGCCTTGTGTGCCGATTGATTTTGTAGTGCAGACAGGGCCGCTTTCCAGTCCACAGGGTTGCCCTGCCTTTTGTAAGCCCCCTGACCAAGGCTTTCCAGCCACCCCGCCCGGCGATAGTATTGCTGGAGGTCATATGATATCTTGTTTTCATTCAGCCATGACGACAGGCACACATGTCCTTTGGGACAGAGATCCAGTAACTTCTTTAATTTTTTGTCTGTAACCGTAGCCATACTACGAATATATCATATTTTTTAATGAAAAAGTAGTGAAATTAACAAACGGCGTTATCCAGAGATGAGTCCAGGACCGCTCTTATTTTCACTGATTTTCGAAGGGGTTGTCAGGAATTTGCTTCCGGATTGCTTCCAAATCCGATGCAGGGTATCGATCTGCATCGCATCGAAATGGCGGTTAAGTCATTGAAATATAAAGGAAAAAATTGGTTGCGGGAGTAGGATTTGAACCTACGACCTTCAGGTTATGAGTGCTGTGCGGCGGCCTTTCTCGTCCCTATGAAACATTACGCACATCCACGCTAATGCGCTGATATTGCTTGATAATATCCTCTTTCCAAGCATCATGGACTTATACGCGCCTTGGCAGCTTTTCGCAGGAATTTGCTTCCGGAATGCTTCCAAAGATGCAGGGCTGCATCGGCCAGCATCACCAGCGCATCGCCCATGATCAACGAAGGAGGACCCAGCCATGCCCATCAAACTCACCAAAACCATCATCGATGAAACAAGGCCGCAGGAAAAGGAGCTGCTGATCTTCGACAGCCTGGTCTCCGGCTTTGGCCTGCGGGTCAGCCCGGGCGGGCGGAAAAGCTTCATCCTGCAATATCGTTTTCGCCGCCGCACCCGCCGTTTAACGCTCGGCGCTTATGGCACCATGACGCTGGATCAGGCGCGCAGCCGCGCGGTGAAATCCCTCGCGCTGGTGCAGGACGGCACCGATCCCGCCTACGAAAAACAGGCCGATAAAACCGCGCCGGATATGAACGATCTGTGCGACCGTTTCTGGGAGGAGCATGTGCAGGTGCGCCTCAAGTCCCGCACTGCCGCCGGTTATAAGCGCGTGCTGGATAAATTCATTCGCCCGGCGCTGGGCGAGGTTCTGGTGCGGGACATCAAGCGCGCCGACATCGCCGACCTGCATCACCGCATGCGCCGCACGCCCTATGATGCCAACCGCATGCTGGAGGTGATTTCAAAAATGTTCAATCTGGCCGAGATGTGGGGCTGGCGCGATGAGCATTCCAACCCGCGCCGCCACATCGCCAAATATCCCGAGCGCAAGCGGGAGCGGTATTTAACCCGGGAGGAGCTGCAGCGTCTGCTCTCCACTCTTGATTATGCCGAAGGGATCTTAGATGGCCGGATATTGGAGGGGCGCGAGGATCAAACCCCGCTGATCGTCCACCGCTCCGCCATCAATGCGTTTCGTCTGCTGGCCTTTACCGGCTGCCGATTGATGGAGATCCAGACGCTGAAATGGAAATATATCGACCGAGAGCATCGTATCCTGCGCCTGCCAGACACCAAGACCGGAGCGCGCGCCGTGCCGGTCAGCCAGCATGTCATCGACCTGCTCACCGCCATCTGGAACCACGCCGACACACCGCAGGAAAATGAATTTGTGATTTACGGCACGCTGCCGCTTGCACATCTCACCGATCTGCAATCCCCCTGGCGGCGCATCCGCAAAGCGGCGGGGCTGGAGGATGTGCGCATCCACGACCTGCGCCACAGCTTCGCCTCATACGCCGTCTCCGCCGGGCACTCCTTGCCCATGATCGGCAAACTCCTCGGCCATACTCAGGTGCAAACCACCGCCCGCTACGCGCATTTAATGACGGATCCGATGCATAAAGCAGCGGATGATATTGTGGGGAATATGTTGGGTAGGTAAAAAAGAAAGACAAAAGGCCTCCATCACGCTACTTTCAATAAATATTATTAAAGAGCAAGGATATGGATTTCGAAGGTTTTAAAAAGCTCATTCTCGAACTCAAAACAGATTTATCTCAATATAAAATTCGGGAGGTTTTCGGATGCGCTTTTGTCGAAATGACCCGGATTGATTGGAAAAATCCTACAAAAATGAATCTTCATTCTCCCTTCCGCCAGTGCGGATATATTGCCTCTTTGGCGTTATCTGCAAAACAAATTGATGAAGCGTTGCCGCTGGATAAAGATGCGTGGAAAGCGATATGTGCCAAAGCAAATAAAATATACGATTACTATGATCTGATGTATTTCCCAAAAGATGGGGACTTTTCAAAGATCACAAAAGAAAAACATGATCAAGGCGGCATCGCCATGCCTTCTTTTCTTCTGAATTTCTGCGCAGGGGTTCATGCTTCTGTGGAGCAAGTTAAAGAAGATGTTGCCAGCTTATACACACCATTCTCCAAGGAAATAGAGGCTGCTCTGGGAATTGGCGTCCATGAAATTATCGAGATATGCACTTTTATTGAAAACAAGCTGCAAAGCCGGATAGAAGGCGGCGCGATGAAAGCCATGGAATGCTGGCAGCAATTTCGCAAAGAGCTGGATAGCGGCATCGATCCGGGAATTGTGGAATCCAACGCACGAAAATGCATGGATGAAAACGTGGCTCGTAATTTTTTAAATATGGGCATCATAAAATTCGAAGAGATACAAGCCGCATTCTCTAAGGAATCCGCAACGGCATTCATGGATCTTTTATCTCAAGAACGGGCTTCAACATCAAATTCTGATGATATTATTTTCCCCACAGAAACGCTCTCAATTTCACAAAAACCATTGGCACATCTGAATGACGGTGATTTTGCCCTAATAACAGGAAACCATCTAATTTTGGCAATACAGGAAAATCTATATGGGTGCTTAGAAAATATAGGGCTTCTGGAAAAATTTAATAAGCACAAAGGAGAATTTCTTGAAAATAAAGCCCTCCAGCTTTTTCAGGGAATATTCGAAAATAATGCCCAATATTATCCGGCTGTCTGCGAAACGCCCGGTGACCAGAACGAGCATGATCTTTTGATAGTTTATGAACGTACTCTTCTTATTGTTGAGTGCAAGGCAAATAGGATTAGAAAAGGATTTAGAGATATCGAAAAATCCTTTCCGCGAATTAAAGATGATTTTAAATCGTATATTCAAGAAGGGTATAATCAGGCTCGCAATCTAAAAAAGCTGGTGTTAAGCCAGCAGGAAACGACTCTCTACAAAATGGGAGGAGATGTTGCAGTATCCTTGAAAAAAGATCAGTTCGATCAAATAGAAAAGATTGTGCTGACATACGAAAATGAAGGCCTTCTGGCAACAAAACTTTCGCTTCTTTTAACGTTAGATTCAGGTGATAGCTTTCCTCTTTGCCTGAATATACAAGATCTCAGGCAACTATCCGTATATAAGCAGTATATTGGGCTAACAGCAGAATTGTTTTTTAAGTATCTCAAGCAGCGTAAATTAATACATGAGAAAATCGCAAATGACGACGAACTGGACATTTTCGGATTTTTTCTAAAAAAGCGAAGCTTGAATGAAATTATCAAAGCGAAATGTGAACTTTTTTATATCGAACCCGGTTTTTCCGCGATATTTGATGAGGCGTATAACAAAGAGAAATTCCCTGAACCGCCTGCCAAAAAGATCAAAATAGGCCGTAATGATCCTTGCCACTGCGGCAGTGGCAAAAAACACAAAAAATGCCATGGCAGCCGAGCCTAGAAGCCAGTGTTTCTATAGTTCCAGCTACGCCTTAAAATACCGCCGCGTCCGGTTGGCAAACGCCACGAGTGAGAGCATGACCGGCACTTCGACCAGTACGCCCACCACCGTGGCGAGCGCTGCGCCGGAATTGAGGCCAAACAGGCTGATGGCGACCGCGACGGCGAGTTCAAAGAAATTGGAAGTTCCGATCAGCGCTGCGGGGGCGGCAGTGGAAAACGGCACGCGCCATAGATACGCCCAGCCATAGGCGATGGCAAAAATTCCATAGCCTTGTATGAGGAGCGGAATGGCAATGAGCGCAATAATCAAAGGCTTATCAATAATCGTTCCGGCCTGAAAGCCGAACAGCAAAAAAACTGTGGCCAGCAATCCTATGATGGAGAACGGTTTGATCTGCGCGGTGAATTTGGCAATGCGTTCAGGGTTTCCGCCCTTATCCAACCGTTTGCGGGTTGCATAGCCCGCGCCCAGCGGGATCAGCACATACAATATGACGGAGAGCAAAAGCGTTTCCCATGGCACAATAATATCCGTCACGCCGAGCAACAGCGCCACCAGAGGCGCGAAAGCAAAGATCATGATAATGTCGTTCACCGATACCTGCACCAGCGTGTAGTTGGCATCGCCCCTGACCATCTGGCTCCATACAAACACCATCGCGGTGCAGGGCGCGACACCGAGCAGGATCATCCCCGCGATATATTCCTTGGCATCGGCGGGATCGACCAGTCCGGCAAAGATATATTCAAAAAACAAAATTCCCAGAGCAGCCATAGTAAAGGGCTTGATCAGCCAGTTGAC
>JBKHDZ010000105.1:0-7387 GCA_046541095.1 Alphaproteobacteria bacterium | reverse complement strand
ATACCTGACATGCGACCATATTCACCTCGTCGGAATGGGTGACGGCGATGATCATATCGGCCTCGCCTGCGCCGGCGGTATTCAGCGTTTCAGGGTTTGAGGCATGCCCCACCAAACCGTTCACATCAAGTTCATCGTTAATACGGCCGATAATCTCGCGGTTTTCATCAATAACCGTAACATCATTTTCTTCCCGCGCCAGATAGGAGGCAATGCTATAGCCGACTTGTCCGGCTCCACAGATAATTACGCGCATTTAAGAGGCTTTCTTTTTCTTTTCAGGTATATTGAGGCTGGTTGTAAATTCCTGCTCATCTTCTGTATAAACAATGCCAAGCGATTTAAGTTTCCGGTGCAGAGCCGAGCGCTCCATACCGACAAATTTGGCCGTTTGGGAAATATTGCCGCGAAATTTATGAATTTGCGCCGTTAAATATTCCTTTTCAAAATACTCGCGCGCATCGCGCAAAGGCATATCGGCAAAATCATCGCTGAGAACATTATCGGCTTTTGGGCTGCTTTCTTCGATAGATGCCTGAACGCCCGCTTTTGTCGTGCCACCAATTTCCGGCGGCAAGCACTGTAAATTATAAGGAACCTTGTTGTTATCGCCATACATAATTAAAACCCATTCAATGGTGTTTTTTAACTGGCGAATATTGCCCGGCCATTGATAGGTTTTTAACACATTCATAGCTTCTTTGGTGAAAGCAGGAGCGTTCAAGCCGAAGCTTTGCGAAAATGAATTTGCGAAATACTGAACAATTTCCTCTATATCCTCCGCTCTCTGGCGTAAAGGTGGTATTTGAACGGGAACTACATTCAAGCGGTAATAAAGATCTTCCCGGAAATTGCCCTTTTCGATCTCTTCTTTCAAATTTTTATTGGTCGCCGCAATGACACGTAAATCCACTTCGATATCTTGATCACCGCCTACGCGTTGAAAAATCTGGTTTTGTAAAACGCGTACGATTTTGCCTTGGGTCTGCAAAGGCATGTCTGCCACTTCATCCAAAAACAAGGTGCCGCCACTGGCTTTTTCCAAAACGCCCGTATGTAGCAATTCTCCTGTTTTGCCCTCTTCTGCGCCGAAAAGTTCAACTTCCAGACGATCCGGTTGCAAATTGGCACAAGATAAAGGAACAAAGGGTTTTATCTGACGCGAGGAATGAGCATGAATAAAACGCGCGGCCACTTCTTTGCCGCTTCCTGGTTCCCCAGTGAGCAAGATCCGGCCATTTGTGGGTGCGGCCCGCTTTAAAATCTCGATAAAATTCTGCGTTACCGAACATGAGCCGATCAAATTTATTTCCGCATCCAGTTTTTTACGCAAAGTATCGTTTTCCACACGCAGATTGGCCGCCTCCAAAGCGCGCTTGATCATCAACAACAATCGATCAGATTTAAAAGGTTTTTCAATGAAATCATATGCCCCCTGCTTGATAGAAGAAACCGCCGTTTCAATGGTTCCATGACCGCTAATCATTAAAACAGGGATGTGCAGATATTTTTCTTTAAGCGTGTTCAGTATTTGTATGCCGTCATGCTCACTGCCCTGAAGCCATATATCCAAAATAACCAGATCGGCAGGGCGCTCACTCATCATTTGATAAGCTTTGGAAGAATTGGATGCAGTACGCGTTTGATAACCCTCATCCTCCAAAATCCCCTGAATGAGGTTTCGGATATCTTCTTCATCATCAACTATGAGTATATTTGCAACCATATATCTTCGCTAAAAACCTGTTAGAATACGATCTTATACCAGATTATGGGCCAGCAACAAGGTCACTGTTGCTCCGTCAAGCTCTTTATAACTTTTATGCCCGCGCAACCAATCATGGCTTCCCAGTAATAATTGCCCGCCATGATCTTCCATGATTTTCTTAACAATTGCTAACCCCAGCCCCGTTCCTTTTGGCTTGTGCGTCACATAAGGCTCCGTTAACGCATTTACACTTTCCCCTTCCGGAAAACCGGGGCCGTTATCATTAACGCTTATAAAAATAAATTCCTCGTGGCGCCCAATCAAAATGGAAATGCGCCCATTTTCAATTTCTGCTTGCGCAATAGAATCTAACGAATTCTGAATGAGGTTAATTAAAGCCTGACGCATCAGATGCGCATCAAACTGCGCCTCTTGAATATTTTGCTCGCTCGCAAAATCGATTTTGATCGATTCATGGGCTTGCTGCTGTAAAACAACAATATCCTTGACCAGCTTTACAATATCCGCCCGCTTTATAACCGGTTCCGGCATACGGGCAAAAGAAGAGAATTCATTAACCATATGACCAATATCGCCCACATGCTTAATAATGGTATCAATACATTGCGAGAACACTTCGGGTTTATCTGTAATCTGCTTTAAATAACGGCGGTTCAATCGCTCGGCGGAAAGCTGGATTGGTGTGAGCGGGTTTTTAATCTCATGGGCAATACGCCGCGCCACATCGGCCCAGGCGGCTTTTCTCTGGGCCGATTGTAGCTCGGTAATATCATCAAAAGTTAAAATCGCCCCGACCTCTTTTTCCCCGACCAGTTCAACGGCAATTCTCAGCAAAAATATTTTCTTATCCGCATTGTCGGCAAGAAATACGATTTCGCCTTGCGTAATTTTATGCGGCTTATCATAAGCCTCCTTTAACAAGCCCGCTACATCAGGAAATAAATCCGTTACAGACTTACCACTAATTTCGGCTTGCTCCATCCCCAGCAATTCGGCGGCAGAACTATTGGCAAGGTTGATAACACCTTCTTGATCAAGACCAACAATACCTGCAGACACACCTTCCAATACAGTTTCGGTCAAACGGCGGCGACGGTCAAGCTGGCGGTTGGCCCTGATAAGCTCGTTTTGCTGTTCTTCAATCTGGCGGGTCATACGGTTAAAAGCCCGTCCCAAATAATCAAATTCCTCAATGCGATCAAATTGCTCGACGCGCGTTGATAAATCACCTGCCCGAACGCGGTCGGATGCGGAAATAAGAGCACCGATCGGGGCCACCAGCTGTCTGGCCAGCATAAGACCAAACCAGATCGCAACAAAAACAAGAAGCAAGCCGACCACAACGAAAATCATGTTCACAGTGACCTGCAAATCGGAATAGCGTTCCTGTAGATCGGTATAAGATTTCGAGGCTTCTTTTGTTGCACTCAAATGTGAAAGCACTTTTGGATCAACCATGCGCCCGGCATAAAGATAGCTATCCACAAAACCGTTCAGTTTGACCAAAGCCCGAACGCGGTCATCATTTTCGCCTGTCATGATAACCACATCCCCGAACCTCGCCTGATCCATCGCAAATTGAGGGATTTCTTCAAATTCAAGACTGAAAGTAATGTCGGAGCGCGCCAGTACGCGGCCCGATGAATCAAAAACAATAACTTCTGATAAATTACGTAAAACAGATTGCGTTTGCACCAAACGCTCTAAAGCGCTGGGATTACCAATAAGCATAATGGATTGCCTGTCCAGATCATTGGCCATGGCCAATGTATCGGCGCGAATAACCTGTTTGTGTTCTTGCAAGTAAGCTTCGGCCACAGCCTGTGATTCATTGATGGCTGTTTGTATCCGCTGGCTAAACCATGTTTGCACGCCAAAATGAAAGAAATAGGCAGAAAAAACCGTCATAATAATGGCAGGTGCTGCCGCCAGAATACTAAATGTATAAACAAGGCGCACATGCAAATGAGAGCCCGCAAGGCCCCGTTTACGGCCACTCCACAAGGTTACGATCTTGTTGGCTATAACCGCAACGAGAAGTAGCAGAATAATCAAATCGAAATTCAAAAGCCAGATAACGGTATTGGGGCTATTGCCAAATGGCGGGGCCTCACTCAAGGCTGCATAAGTGGCAAAACCGGAAACAATACCGGCCACCATTAAAATCAGCACGAATATATTTTGCCATTCCCGATGGAAAAAAGAACGTTTTTTGACGCGCGAAGATCTAAAATATCGACGCGACAGCAAAAGCGGCCCGTATTCAACAAAAACATTCATGAGTTTTTCTCTAAGGCGTGTGAAATTTAGAGATTGAGAAATTTTTACATTACCTTTATTTATGTCTTTGCTCGCCAATGCAAGAGCCCTTTACGATAAAACACAAAACATATAAATATATCCACAGCTTTATACAGGTTTTTATCCCCTATGCAAATGGACGTACCATTATGACGACAACTGAGGATCAAAAAAAGGTTCGAGTTCTCATCGCCGCAGGCGGCCTTGGCCAGCGCTTTGCTTCGGATATGCCCAAACAATATTGCACTTTGAACGGAAAAGCAATTTTAAGGCATACAATCGAGCAATTTAAAACCATTGCCAAAACCGAAAACATTCACGTTATTATTGATCCCGATCACCTTGATTATTATCGCGATGCAACAAAGGGAATGAACTTGCCTGCACCGATCCATGGTGGAGAGAGCAGAAAAGAAAGTGTTTTTAATGGTTTAAAAAAAATACCTGATGTTCAGGATAAAGATATTATTCTTATTCATGATGGAGCGCGGCCCTTTTTTGCACCCCGCGATGTTGCAAAAATGGTGCATGAACTGCAACACTGCAAAGCCGTTACTTTATGCCGCTCAATCACTGATACGCTCTACGATACTCAGGCGCAGAATTATCCGGAGCGCGATAATTTGAAAGCCCTTCAAACCCCGCAAGGTTTTCATTACGCTACAATATTACAAGCGCATGAAAAATATAAAGATCAGGACGGCTTTACCGATGATACTTCCCTTGTAAGAGCATTGGGAGAAGATGTAATATTCATACAAAGTTCGACTTTGAATTTTAAAATCACCACGCAAGAGGATTTTGATTTGGCACAAGCCTTGATGAACAAAGATTACCAGACACGAAGCGGGCTTGGTTTTGATGTGCACGCTTTTGATTTTGAAAAAAAGACAGAGCATATTCGCCTCGGCGGTATAGACATCCCTTACGAATATGGATTAAAAGGCCACTCTGATGCCGATGTGGTGTTACATGCGATTACTGACGCTATTCTGGGCAGCATCGGAATGGGTGATATCGGCCAGCATTTCCCCCCTTCCGATAACGCTTTTAAAGGTATGGATAGCGCTGTTTTCCTGCAAAAAGCCCTGGAATTTGTGCATGATAAAAATGCTTCTATCATCAATATCGATGTGAGTATCATTTGCGAAACCCCAAAAATCGGTCCCCACAAAGATGCGATGCAAAAACGAATTACCGCGCTTCTTGGGCTTAATCAAAGTGATGTGAATATAAAAGCCACCACAACTGAAAAGCTCGGCTTTACAGGCCGCGGTGAAGGAATAGCCGCGCAAGCTCTCGCCAATATCAGCGTGCCGACATGAAAAAAATTCTGCATTTTTCCGAAGAAGACAGGGCAACAATCCGCAAATTAGACATGCGAAGCTGGCATGTGTGGGCGGCCACATGGTTTGGCTCGGGGTTCATGAAACCTGCACCCGGCACATGGGGTAGCTTGGCAGCTTTGCCTTTCGGGCTCCTGATCATCGCATTTGGAAATCTTTTGACCCTGATTGCGGGGATCATCGCGGTCACTGCAATAGGCCTGATTTCTGCCAAGAAATTCGAGCAGGATACAGGCATACATGACAGCAAAATGATCGTGATTGACGAGGTCGCGGGACAATGGGTCGCCTTAATTCCTATTATAATGCTTATATCAGTGCAAGCCCCCTATTTCCCTATCTATATTGTTCTCGCCTTTGTTTTTTTTCGCCTTTTTGACATTCTGAAACCCTGGCCGGCCAGTTTTTTTGACAAAAAAGTCGATGGCGCACCAGGCGTCATGTTTGATGATATTGTGGCCGGGCTTTACGCCGCAATCCTGCTATATGGAGCTATTGCCTATGCTGGACCTGGTTGATCAATTAAGCGTCCTGCTGAGCGAACGAGGTTGGAAAGTCGTGACAGCCGAATCCTGCACGGGCGGCTTTGTTTCGGCGGCCATTACCAAACGTCCAGGCTCTTCCTCCATTTTAGAGCGCGGTTTTGTAACCTACTCCAATGAATCCAAAATCGAATTGCTGGGCGTTAATGGCGCCACGATTGCAACTCACGGCGCAGTCAGCGCGCAAACAGCCGAAGAAATGGCGCGCGGTGCTTTAAAAAACAGCCGCGGCGATCTTGCCATTTCCATTACCGGAATTGCCGGACCAGACGGCGGCAGCCCCGAAAAACCTGTTGGCCTTGTTTATTTTGGCCACGCCCTGAAAAGCGGCAAAACAAGCCATAGCAAAGAAATTTTCAAAGGCTCCCGCGAAGACATACGCGCTGCGGCCGCAAAAAAAGCCCTGCAAATCATTAAAGAAATGGCTCAATAATTTCCATGAACGATATTTTAAAGCTACTATCAAAATCCTTAAGACCGTTTGGCTATCATGTACGCAAATACAAAGCGCCCAATATTCTGCGCCTGCCAGCTTTGGAAAGAACAGAGCAGGATGCTTCGGCCTTAAATCTTCCAAAAGTAACAGGAAATGGATTTTTCCCGAAAGATAGCGATCTAGCCAGCATGGTTATTTTTGTGCGCACATGCATTCGCGAAAACAGGAATATCGACAAAACCAAGCGCGTCACCAAAGTTACTCTTGAAGAAAATACAAAGCGCTGTTTATTTTCACTTCTCAAATCGATCAGTCATGCACAAGAAAGCAATAAAAATCGTATTATCAAGCTGATTTGTCTGGATGATCACTCTGATGAACCGTTCAGGCAAGCGTTGGAGAATATAATTGCTAAAGCGCCATGCGAGCATGAATTTCGCAAAACGAGCGATACAGGGCAAGGAAAATCCTTACACGAGCAATTCCAGCTTGGCTCGAAAGAAAACGCGCTTGTCTATTTCTGCGAAGATGATTATCTGCACGAAATTGATGCGATAGATGCGTGCTGGAATTTTTATGAACGCATCGCGCATGAGTTGGAAACGCACAGCGTTATTTACCCGCAAGAACACGCCGCTTTATATAGCGATCATTATCCATCTTATATTCTGCTCGGCGAAGACAGAAAATGGCGCACAATTCGCCATGCTACGCATACATTTATCACGCACGGAAAAGTCGTGGAAAAATTCTGGCCATTTTTTGAAAACACAAAATTTGTCGGCGATCGAAAAAATCGCAAAAAAGGATCAGAAGCGTACACAACCAATCAGTTATTTGAAAAAATTCCGGGCTTTTCCCCCATGGTGCCAGCTGCGGTTCATCTGCAATTTGAAGAAACCCTGCCACCGCTTTACGATTGGAAATCCCTATGGGAATCCAATAAGACGCTTTAATTGCTTTCTTGCGCGCTTAGGTTTTCATCAATATCACCGCTTGCTCCGTAAAGATCCTGCGCGCGCCTTTCAAATGC
>JBKHDZ010000104.1:0-7401 GCA_046541095.1 Alphaproteobacteria bacterium | reverse complement strand
GTTCGTTCTGGCGCGATCATTTGCAAACGGTCACCATGTCGCTGGCGCAAGCGGATATTACCCACGGTGCAAAACGCCTTGTTATGGAAGGCTGGAGCCATCAAGATATGATGGATTTGGCGGCAAGCGTTAGAATAGATGAAAATGGACAGGAAAATAAGCCCGCCAAAGTTCTGGGCTATGATAATCCCGATAATGTAATAACGCCCGAGCAAGCACTCCATGCCCTGATATATGCCGATCAGTTTAAATCCGCCCTGCTGATTGAGGCTCTGCTGTCTTTAGAGGCCGAAGATATGCCTGATTTGCAGGATTTATATGCTGCCAATGCGCCGGAAGCAGGCGCGCCTTTACAAAAAATCGAGTTAGGGGCTGCCACTATGCAAAATTGGGAAATGGCACAAATTATGCGCAAATCGGCCGATGAACAGCTACCTGAACGCGTTTTAAGCCAGATAACGCAGGCAGATATGATGGCGGGCGTGGATATAGATGCTGAATATATACGCCTGATATCCTCTGCGCAACGGGCCACAACCGCCAGGCATGCTCCGGTGTATCTGGATAAAAGTCAGGCTTACGGCCATATTCGATCTCCTGAGTGGGATGTGGACAAACTTCTCTCAAACAAGAAAACCCCAGGTAATGATTTTGAATTCATTCCCGAACAGGCTTGATTAAAATATTCAAACTCTCTAGTCTTTCTATATAAAGATAAAAAAACAAAACAGGGAGTTCATCATGTCAGACAACAATAAAATCGCAGGGCGTATTCTGCCCAAAGCCCGCCCGCTTATGCCCGATGAGGATGGACAGGATGAGGCCATTATCCGCCAGTATAACCCGGGTTCGGCCAAACCGTTAACCGATGAAACAGATCCGGATATTATCGCGGCGCGTCAGGCCATAATCGAGGCTGAAGAGAAGCTGAAAGAAACCTTGCGCAACAAGGCTGCTTTAAGCCTTATTGCGCAGGCACAAGACCTTGATCCCGACAATGTTGCCGAGCTATGCGAACAGGAGCGCTGGAAGGCCGGAAGTTTGACGGATTTATCGCGCCGCCATTTCGGATTTGTGCCTGAAAAATTCGAAGCCTTGGCCAATGAGTATGAGGAAGGATCGGACGAATATGAGCGTTTTATGGCTGCTCGCGATGAAGCGCGCGCGATTTATAAAAAACAGATTATGGCCGATGTGCGCCGCGCCACAGCAAAGCTGGATCAAAAAAGCAGCCCGATTGACCGCCGTGCCGGGTATGAAAGGCTATCAACGCGGCTTTGGCATTATTACAAAGCCGATAAGCTGGAAGGCGATCCCGTTTATAAATTTCAGGGAGCACGCATTTTATGGGCGGCAGAGGCCGGGTTGCGCCATCAATTCGAACATGGTAGCAAACACGAAATATCCGATCAGCCGCAAACACCGGGCGTCACCAAAATGACCATCAAACCTGTGCTGAATGATGATATGCGCGGGAATGATGATGGCGCAAATACGCAGGACCCGCCAGCGCCTGAATAAAGTAAAAATAAGTGAGTTTAAGGAATGGTGGTCAGGCCGGACTTGAACCGGCCTCATCGCTACGAGATGCATTTTTATAACGCGTGCCGGACACTTCTAATCTGGAAAGTTGAGGTGTAGGAGATAAGAGAGTTTTACTATGGTGGGCCCGGCCGGACTTGAACCGGCACGTCCATACGGACAACAGATTTTAAGTCTGCAGCGTCTACCATTCCGCCACGGGCCCTTATTTGCGCTTCCACATAAGGGGAATAAAAGCGCAAAGTTTAATCTGGCATAGATAATCACAATTAGACGGCTGTGGCAATCCTGCTTGTTGATTTTGCTGTGGATTGTTGGTTTTCGAGCAGTGAGGCGATGCTGTCCATGAACAGGCGGCCTTTGGCGCTTAAATATAATTCTTTCTTGCGCTTTTCTTGCGGACAAATTTTTACCTGAATTAAACCATAGGCTTCGCCTTTCTGCCGTGTATTGGATAAGGCACCGACAATACGCGAGACCGTTGAAAGAGATAGCCGTGTTTTTTCGGCCAGTTCGGAGATGCTTAAGCCCTCATCAAGAGTAATGGTGCCAAGGCACACGGCATATTGCAGAGGAAATTCCGGATCGATTTTTTGCAATTCGCGCAAAAGCATCAGAAAGTTTTTGATATGGTTCATGCCAATATCCTTGTGTGGTTTCATCCTTTATAGCACCCGATCCGGAGAGTATAAGGCGTAAATAAGGGGCATCCAATATTATTTCCCCTGTAGATCGGGCAAGATCAAAGAACGGTGATCTCCCGAATTCCTTATTCCATTCCAGATAGACGGCAAAAATATTGCCGCATTTCCAGTACATATACATTTGATGATATCCCCACACAGATATAAGAAAGAGGCTATCGCCTCTTAATTATTGTCATATCGCTTTTTGCGCGACTTTGTCAACTTCTTTATGCACGTCTAGATTGTGGTTTTGTGCAGGGGTGGTAAATTCCTTAATATGACGCACAGCCTTTTGATGCCCATAAAAGACTGTATTGGCTGCTAAAACCATAGGTGTATTATGAGCGCCAAGAAGTACAACTGGAGGTTTTGAGATTGTGAATAACTGGTTTTCATGGTGAAAAAATGAACACTCATGCATGCTTTTTACATCACAAAAGGGTAAGAGGTATGCCGAAAGCGTATTGAATTCAGCGCGGTCTAAAATTGTATTATTCAGAATATTGGCGCCGAAATGGGCAGCTTTAAAATTGCACGAACTGAAATCACTTTCCGCCATGCAGGCGCCGATCAAATTGGCTCCGGTAAAATCCGCGCTCCTATAATCGCCTTCTGATAAATTGGCCTGACAAAGATTGCTGCCCCGGAACAGGGCGTTTGATAGTTGCGCATTATCAATATTTACATTGCTAAGATTCTGTCCAGACAAATCGGCGTGCATCATATTAATATTTTTGCGCACGCTATCTTCCAGGCATTCTTTAAAGCTTCTGTATTTGCCTTCATATAACACATCGGCAGTTTGATGATTGTAAATTGTATAATTTTTCATTGTTTCCCCATTTACTGATTACTTTTATCAAATACTTGATAGGTAACAACAATATTTTTTATAGAAATGCAACCTATAATTTAAAAAATTTGTACATTTCACTTCTTGTAATGCCCCTGTATGCGAACGATAAAGGGTTTTCATTTTATTATGTATATACTTTTAAGGGGCTTGGTTCGTCTAATGATTGCGCTATCTTGTTATTTATAATCACAAAGTTTACTTTTCTTCTATGAATGACGCGAGCACCCAGCCTTCTTTAAAAAAAGGATGCGAGATTATCAAATCCTATGTGCGTGACCTGCCGGAAACAGCGGGTGTGTATCGTATGCTAAATGAAAAGGGCGAGGCGCTTTATGTGGGCAAGGCCAAGGCGCTGAAGCGCCGCGTAAATTCCTATACGCAAGTGGGTAAGTTGCCGATACGCTTGCAACGCATGGTTTCGCAGACACGGAAAATGGAATTTGTCCATACGCAAACAGAAGTGGAGGCGTTGCTTCTGGAATCCAATCTTATCAAGAAGCTAAAGCCGCGTTTTAATATTTTACTGCGGGATGATAAAAGTTTTCCGTATATATTGATTACAACAGACCATGATTTCCCCCAGATTACGAAACATCGCGGCGCTAAAAAACGCAAAGGCGAGTATTACGGGCCTTTTGCTTCTGCGGGGGATGTCAATAGGACAATAGCGGCCTTGCAGCGTGCCTTTATGCTCCGAAACTGCACGGATAACACATTTGCCACCCGAAAGCGCCCTTGTCTGCAATTCCATATCAAACGGTGCACAGCGCCTTGTGTCGGGTTGGTGAATAAAGAGGAATATGCCGAGCAGCTTTCCGAAGTGGTAGAATTTATGGAAGGGCAGGAGAATACCGTTCTGGAACGTTTTTCCCGAAAGATGCAGCAAGCCAGTGATGCTCTTGATTTTGAAGAGGCGGCCAAATATCGCGACCGTATTCGTGCACTTAGCTCTATTCAGTCAAGCCAGGATATTAACGTTGAGGGCATGCGTCATGTTGATGTGATGGCTTTATATCAGGATAGCGGGGCGATTTGCATTCAAGTGTTCTTTTTTCGCGGTGGGCAAAATTTCGGGAATTATTCATACTTCCCTGCCAATCACGAGGGTCAATGCCCCGAGGCTGTTATGGCGCAATTCATTGCCCAGTTTTATGAAGACAAGTCCGCACCTAGAGAGATTTGCGTGAGCCATATGCCAGAAGAAACTCCCTTGCTGGAAGAGGCGCTGGGGTTCAAAAGTGGCTATGCGGTGAATATTGCCAAACCGGCGAGGGGCAAACGAAAACGCCTTATAGATTTTGCTTTGAAAAATTCCAGGATTGCTCTGCAAAGCCGCAATATTGAAAGCGCCAATCAAAAACGCCTTTTGGAAGGTGTGGCCGAGCTGTTTGAGATGGATGCTCCCCCCGAGCGCATCGAGGTGTATGATAATTCGCATATTGCGGGCACCAATATGGTCGGCGCGATGATTGTTGCCGGCCCCGATGGCTTTCAAAAGAAAGCCTACCGAAAATATAATATTAAAGAGGCAAGTGCATCGGATGATTATGCGATGATGCGCGAGGTTTTATCGCGGCGTTTCCAGCGTTCTTTAAAAGAGGGTGAAAGTCAGGGGAGTGAAAACTGGCCGGATTTGCTTTTGATTGATGGCGGCCTGGGACAATATAACGCCGTAAAGGATGTGCTGGAAGAATGCGGCGTTTACGACAGTCTAAAAATGGTGGCTATATCGAAAGGGCCTGACCGTCACGCAGGACGCGAAAAATTCTTTATGGAAGGGGAATTCGGCTTCCAGCTTCCGATCAATGATCCTGTTTTGCATTATTTGCAGCGTCTTCGGGATGAAGCGCACCGCTTTGCGATTGGTGCGCATAGAACAAGGCGCAAGAAAGAGATTAGCGCATCCCCGCTGGACAATGTTCCAGGAATAGGCGCGAAGAGGAAAAAGGCTTTGCTGGCGCAATTTGGTTCCGGTAAAGCCGTCATGGGGGCCAGCGTTGAGGATTTAATGAAAGTGGATGGGGTTTCGCAAGCACTTGCACAGAAGATTTATGATCATTTTCATGAGAGTGGATAAGGGGAAACTTCATAAAAAACGTGAAGAGATAAAAAAGTTTTACGCTATTTCAGTAGATTAGATTGATGTCTTTATAAAAGAGTGATTCTTTGGTTGCGAAATTTAAAAACGCATGCTAATTTCCAGCATCATTTAAGACCAAATAAGAACTTGAAAACGCAACGTAGTGTTGCGTTTAATGTTGAGCGAAAGGCAGGAAACATGTTTCATCGTGTAAAATCAGAATCCGAAAAAGTGATGCAAAATCAAGCGGATGTTAATGAACGTCAACAAGATATCGAAACATCGATTGAAGAGGCGGATCAAGAAGTGCAAGCACCGATGCAACCTGTGACCGAAGAAATTGAAAATAAGGAAATCCCAATGAACGACACTCCAGAAACACCAGCAGAAGAACAAAAGCCGGCTGCCAAGGCTGTAGATATTCCATATTCTGCACCAACTGCGCCGCGTCCGGCTTACAGCAACACATCCTCTTATGGATATGGACAGGCTACAACGACAACCGAGCATAATACCGAGGAGCGCCGTTTGGTCATTGGTCAGGGAATTACAATGTCCGGTGAGATCGAGCATTGTGACACATTGCTTGTAGAAGGAACAATCGAAGCGGCCTTGAAAGGTGCAAAATCTCTGGAGATCTCTGAAACCGGTACTTTTTACGGCACAGTGGAAATTGATGAAGCCCATATTTCCGGTCGCTTTGAAGGTGATTTGACAGTAAATGGCCGCTTGGTTGTGGCTTCCGGCGGAACTATCACCGGTTCGATTTCTTATAAAGAGCTACAAATTGAAGCTGGTGCTGTGATAGATGGTAAATTGACACCGTTGAAAGAAAATGCAGGCGGCATGGCCAAAAAACCGGCGGCTCCTGTAAAAAAGGATAAATCTGCCAAGGAAGCTGCCGCCTTGGCAAAAGCGCGTGAATTAAAAGGACAAAATAATCCCGCCAACGAAGAAGGCGAGTTGTTCAGCGCAACAGCGGCAGAATAATTTTTAAGAGTAGTTAGGTATGTTTTTTCGATCATTATCTGATCAAAATTCAGAACGAAGCCAGGGTTTTCCTGGCTTCGTTATATTGAGCACACGCAAATTTGTTTTTCTTTTGGCGGGGATTATTCTGGTTTTTGCCTTTATTGGCTTTGCCAAAAATCCGCACGCGCTGATTTTTTCCATGCCGCAAGCCCAGGCTTCGGCTCATCTTGATAGCGGCATTAAAGACTTTACGCGTTTGCAAAAACTTTACATGCGCCGCGCTTTGCATAGTAATTTTGATAATCTCATTGAACTGCAAGGTGCGTCTTTACAGGCCGTTATAGGCGAGCCTGAAATTGTGCGTGCTGATTTCCCCACAGTTATCTGGCAATACCGCAGTAAAAGCTGTGTTCTGGATGTTTATTTCAGGGCTGATAATGACGAGGCAGTGCTTTTTGAAAATGTAATACATTATGAAATGCGTCACCGCGATCACAAGATAAGTGGTAGTTTTGAAGGGAAAGAGGCGGCTTGTATGCGCTCGCTTTTGCCTTCCTCAACAGCGCCGCGCCTTTTGAATGTCAGCTTTATCTATAAATCCGTAATAAATTAAGACAGCGCGCGTTTACATCGTTTTATCTTTTGAACGGCAAAGATCGGCCACCTTACAATTCTCACATAAGGGTTTGCGAGCCTTACAGGTATAGCGGCCATGCAAAATCAGCCAGTGATGGGCATGAAGTGCAAATTCTTTCGGCACTACTTTTTCAAGCCCTGCCTCGACCTGATCAGGGGTTTTCCCCTTTGCCATTCCCAGCCTGTTTGAAACGCGGAAAATATGTGTATCCACCGCCATGGTGGGCTGTTTAAAGACGATATTTAAAACCACATTGGCCGTTTTGCGTCCTACACCGGGAAGAGCCACAAGCGCCTCACGCGTATCGGGAACTTCACTGTTATGTTCGGCAATCAGCTTTTCAGATAAGGCCAAAACATTTTTTGCCTTGTTGTTAAAAAGGCCGATCGTTTTGATGTGATCTTTTATGCCCTCTAACCCCAGCGCCACCATTTTTTCCGGCGTATCTGCAATTTTAAACAAATCCTTTGTGGCGCGATTAACCCCTTCATCGGTGGCTTGGGCTGAGAGAACAACGGCCACCAACAAGGTGTAAGCATTTGTCCATTCCAGATCGCTTTGCGGCTCGGGGTTGCTTTCACGCAAACGGCAGAAAAATTCATAAATATCGGCTTTTTTCATCCCGTTA
>JBKHDZ010000103.1:0-7474 GCA_046541095.1 Alphaproteobacteria bacterium | reverse complement strand
GCTCAGGGCGGTAAACCGCCTACGCCTTTTTCCGCTCAGGGCGGTAAACCGCCTACGCGGGTGCCTATAGAAAAACCTTGTTTTATGCAGCCGTAGCTTTAGCGAAGGCGAAAGCCGAGGGATCTGACCCACTCTAAGATTCCTCCACTCCCTGCGGTCGGTCGGAATGACAACATGTATTGACTTTTCATAGTTCTTGTTTATTGTTTGTTGAAATTGTGAAGGAGAATTAAAATGTTATCATCTGAAAAATTGCAGAGAAGAATAGAGTCCAAAAAACGGCTATTGCAAATGGAAAAATTTCTTGGCGCAGAATGGGATGAAGCAACAAAAGTTAGTGCCGAACAAGAAAATACACTCAAGAAGAGGCAGATTGCTAATTCGTATGCTTCTGTAGTTTCGGCTTTGGAAGACTTAGACCGATAATTTTGTGTTCTCATCTAAACTTGAAAACCTCAAATCCAAAAACCGCTACCGTTCTTTGCGCCAAGCGGGTGGCATTGATTTATCCTCCAATGATTATCTGGGATTAAAAGATCACCCTGAATTGCAAAAAGCGGCCATACAGGCCATTGAAAATGGCGTTGGTCTGGGGGCGGGCGGCTCGCGTCTTTTGCGGGGCAATGCACCCGAACACGAAGCCTTGGAAGAATTCGCCGCCGCCCATTACGGCTTTGAGCGCGCGCTTTATTTCTCATCCGGTTACGCGGCCAATTATGCGCTCTGGTCCACGTTGCCAACGCGCCATGATGTGATTTTGTATGACGCGCTGATGCATGCTTGCGCCAAGGATGGTTTTCGTAGCGCGCCTGCAAAATCGGTGCGCGTTCCTCATAATGATTTAAACGCATTTGAAGACGCGCTGAAACGTTTTCGTAGCTCGGCGCAAACGCTCTGGATTGCGGTGGAATCGGTCTATTCCATGGATGGGGATATGGCGCCGTTGCAAGAGCTGTATGCGCTGGCGTGTCAATATGATGCCATGATGGTGGTTGATGAAGCGCATGGCACGGGCGTTTTCGGCGAAGGCGGCAGAGGTCTTGTTTTTAATGCGCTCAGGTGTGCAGGCACGCTATACGATACTCCAAATAAAGACTGGAATAAAAATCTAATCGTTACGCATACCTGCGGGAAGGCGCTTGGCGTTGCAGGGGGGGTCATCTGCGCCGCCAATGACACGATTGACTATATGATCAATGCGGCCATGCCCTTTATTTTCTCGACCGCGCCGCCGCCCTTGCAAGCCTATTTGACCCATAAAGCCATTGAACTCTGCGACAGCGCGGTGGGGGAGCAGGCACGCATGAAATTGCAAAGCCTGATGACCTTGGCGCAAGATCATCTAGGCGGGCATGGCACGCAAATTGTGCCGATCATTCTGGGCGAGGATCAAAAAGCGCTGGAAGCGGCCTTCGCGTTACAGGATCAGGGTTTTGATATTCGCGCCATTCGCCCGCCCACCGTACCGGAAGGAACTGCGCGTTTGCGTTTATCGCTGAATGCGAAATTGGACGAAGACGCGCTTTTAA
Source organism: Alphaproteobacteria bacterium (assembly GCA_046541095.1). Classification (GTDB taxonomy): domain Bacteria; phylum Pseudomonadota; class Alphaproteobacteria; order Micavibrionales; family Micavibrionaceae; genus UBA2638. The sequence goes on along the minus strand of JBKHDZ010000103.1, from coordinate 5,945 downwards.
AAGTTCTTGCTCTGTTTTATGGATGCCGTACAAGAGCATATTGATTTGTTGCAAGCAACCAAAGCCATGCTGGAAAAACCGATTAAAGATATTCCTCTTTATGAGGGTCGCGCCATTGTGGATGATGCTCTCCCTATGAAAGCGGATCTTGCGCAAAACACGCGCTATGGCTCTTCTTATCACACCGATTTTCTGGAAGAATTTCTGCAATTTATAGACCACGCCGCCAAACATAAGCCCGGCTTAAATCCGTCTCTGGAAGGTCAGGATATGGCCATGAAGATTGTGTCACCTGATTGATTGTCTTGTGAAGCGCCCCGCTCTTTGCTACATAATTCCTTATGAGTTTTATTTTAACAGGCACTGATACAAATATCGGTAAAACCGTGGCCGCCGCCATGCTGGTGCAGGGGCTGGGCTATAATTACTGGAAACCCTTTCAATCGGGCATAGAAGATGGCGGGGTGGATACGCGCCGTGTTCAAAAAATGACCGATCTGCCTGATGAGCGGTTTTTATCCGAGAAATATGTGTTAAGCGAGCCTTTATCACCGCATCTGGCGGCGGAAATTGACGGGGTGAGCATTGATATGGATGATCTGGGCATTCCGCCATCCGATAGGCCGCTGATTATCGAAGGGGCGGGCGGTTTAATGGTGCCCTTAACGCGCAAAAATCTACTGATCAATCAATTTAAACAATGGGGCTTGCCTGTTATTTTATGTGCGCGAACGGCGCTTGGCACAATCAATCATACCTTGCTCTCGATCGAAGCCTTGTGGGCGCGCGATATTCCCATTCACGGGCTAATTTTCATCGGTGAAACAAATCACGATAATATGATGACAATACTGGAATTTTCCGGTGAAAAAGTGCTGGGGCATATCCCTTTACTGGATGAATTGAACGCCCAAAGCCTGCAAGATGTGTTCGAGAGAAATTTCCGCAAGGATGATTTTACTTTAAGCCGTCTTTCCGACCGAAGCGTCAGCGAAGTGGAGGAAACTCCGTGAGTTACTATGTTTATTTTATAACAAATAAGAAAAATAAATCGCTTTATGCAGGCATTACGAATGATCTTGAACGCCGACTTTATGAGCATGAGCAAGGTGTCGTAGAAGGGTTTTCACAAAAGTACAAATGTTTCAAACTTGTTTATTTTGAAGTGTTTGATGATCCTGAAAATGCAATTAAACGTGAAAAGCAGATAAAAAGATGGCGCCGCGAAAAAAAAGAGGCTTTGATTGAAGCTAAAAATCCGGATTGGCGTGATTTGAAAAAAGATAATTACCAATTTACACGAGATCCCTCCGCTCGCAAGCTCGGTCGGGATGACAGTAAAATAAAATATGAAGTCATCCCGAGCGACTTGTCCGACGAAGCCCTAGCGAAGTCGGAAGTCGAGGGATCTTATTCATCTACGCAAGAGGACACCTTTTTCTCCGAAGTGATGCCTGAAGCCGAAAGCGGCGATCAGCGCGCGCGGACATCGCGCATCTGGCATCCCTTTACCCAGCACAAGATTTTTCCCAATGCTTTGAATATCGCCAAAGCCGAGGGCGTTTATCTGCATGCCAAAGACGGGCGCACATTGCTGGATGGAATTTCAAGCTGGTGGATTAATATTCACGGTCATTGCCACCCCAAAATTGTCGAGGCGGTGCGTGATGCTGCCGGAACGCTCGATCAGGTGATATTTGCAGGCTTCACCCATGATGCAGCCGATAAGCTGGCTGATAAAATTTTAAGCCATGCGCCCGGCTTTGATTATGTGTTTTTCTCCGATAGCGGCTCGACAAGCGTGGAAGTGGCGCTGAAAATGGCGGCTGGATACTGGCACAATAAAGGACGCCCACGCAAAACGATAATAGCGCTGGAAAACGGATACCACGGCGATACATTCGGCACGATGGCGACAGGGGCGCGCAGTGTTTACAGCGCGGCCTATGATCCGTTTTTATTCGATGTTGTGCATTTGCCTTTCCCTGATGGAAATGGACAAAACACGATTACCGCCTTTGAAGCTATATTAAAAGAGCGTAGTCAGGATATCGCCGCCTTTATCTGCGAGCCTTTGGTACAGGGCGCTGGCGGAATGTTAATGTATGATGAGGCAACGCTGAAAGCCTTATATGATTTGTGCCGGAAACATAATGTCTTTTTCATTGCCGATGAAGTGATGACAGCCTGGGGGCGGACGGGGGCCAAATTTGCCGGCGAAAAAGCAGGATTTACGCCCGATATTCTCTGTTCCTCCAAAGCGCTGACCAACGGGTTCATGCCGCTGGCAGTAACGCTGTGCAAGGATGAAATTTATCAGGCGTTTTATTCTGATGACCGCGCCAAAACTTTTTTCCATTCCTCCAGCTTTGCAGGAAATCCGCTGGCATGCACTGCCGCGCTGGCCGCTCTTGAAATCTGGGATGAAGAGCCCGTGATGGAGCGCATTCAAAATCTGGAACGCTGGCACGGCGAATTGATGCCGCTTTTTGAAGGGCGTGAGGATGTAAAGAACCTGCGCCAATGCGGCACGATTATGGCGCTGGATATTGAGGTCGAGGCGGGCGGATATCTGAGCAATATCGGCCCCAAGCTTTATAATTTTTATCTTGAAAACGGGCTTCTCTTGCGTCCGCTGGGCAATACTGTTTATATACTGCCACCCTACACAATACAAAAAAATGAGTTGGAGCGTATCTATGACACAATCAATCGATCCCTTGATTATATCCGGCATGGCGGAGAACAACGCGCGGCATAAGGCTGGTGTCCGAGCCTATTTAGACCGCATTATCCCTAACCGCGAGGAGCATGCAAAATTTATGAACATGCTCTCGATGCTGGAGCATATGGGGTCGCGTAAAATCATGGTGAGCCAAATGCACAAAGGCGATACTCTTACCGAAGATACGCTGAAGCACTTGGCCGAAGAAGCGCGCCATGCCTATTTCTTTAAACGTCAGGCCGAGCGCGCGGCGCAAAGATCGCTTGATGGCTGGAACGACGAAAACACAACAGCGCGCGTGCCTGCGCTCATGTATTTTGGCCGTATGGATGCGGGCATAACGAAGAGGCTGGCCGAAGGCCAGACAAAAGAATGGCATCCCGAGCAAAGCGAGATGAAATCGAGTGGTGCCGAGGGATCTCAACCAAAGCAATCAGATCCTTCGACTTCGGCACTTCGTGCCTCCGCTCAGGATGACAATAAGGAAGCGGGCGGAAGCGACCCTTATTATTGGGTCTCTCTCATTATCGAATTGCGCGCTTGCTGGCTCTACACGATTTATCAGGAAGCGCTGGAGGCTTCGGATTATCAGCTCTCGCTCAAATCCCTGATTGCCGAAGAAGATGGGCATCTGGAGGAAATGTTCGAAATGTGCGGCGAGAATACAGAGCTTTTGCGTGAATTATCGGCTTTTGAAACGCAGCTATTCGAAAAACTCTGGTCGCAAATCGAAAATACTGTGCAAATCAAGGCCGCGGCTTGATTTTTAGGCTTTGCAAGGGCCTTGCGGCTTGCTATCGTACGATTCTCTAGCAAATAGTATTGAAGTTTAGGATGTAAAGCCATGAAGTTAAGCATTGACCGCGCCGCATTATTAAGAGCCTTAAATCACGTACAAAGCGTTGTAGAGCGCCGGAACACCATTCCCATTCTATCGAATGTTTTGATGAAAGCCGAGGACGGCGTTTTATCCATGACCGCCACCGATATGGATCTTGAGATCAATGAATCTGTGGCCGCCAGTGTGCAATCACCGGGCGCTATTACCGCCCCTGCCCATACATTGCATGATATTGTGCGCAAATTCCCGGATAGCGCGGAAGTCACAATCGAGCTAAACAATGAAGGCACACAAATCACCGTAAGTGCCGATCGCTCGACCTTTAAGCTGAGCTGTTTGCCTGTGGCCGATTTTCCTGCGCTTGGTGCCGGTGAATTGCCGGCTGTGTTTTCTATCCCAGCGGCAGATTTACGCTCTCTGATTGATCGCACGCGCTTTGCGATGAGTACGGAAGAAACGCGCTATTACCTGAATGGTATTTATCTGCATGAAGCCGAGCGTGATGGCGTGGCTGTTTTGCGCGCGGTTGCCACCGATGGTCACCGTCTGGCGCGTTTTGAAATGCCATTGCCTGAAGGGGCCAAGGACATGCCCGGCATCATCATTCCGCGCAAGGCTATTCAGGAATTGCGTAAGCTGTCCGAAGATGCCGCCGATACGATCAAGATCAGCCTGAGCGAGAGCAAAATCCGCTTTGAATTCGACCATATTATTTTGAATTCCAAACTGATTGACGGGAAATTCCCTGATTATCAGCGCGTTATCCCGGAAGGCAATGACAAGGTTGTTGAGTGCGATCCGAAAATCTTCACAAGCGCTATCGACCGTGTATCCACTATTTCCGATGGTAAATCCCGCGCGGTTAAAATTGCGATGGAAGGCAAGATGATGACCATTTCCGCTTCTTCTGCCGAATCCGGCAGCGCCAAAGAACAAATGGAAGTTAACGGCGATACCACGATTGAAATCGGTTTTAATGCCAAGTATTTGCTGGATATTACCTCGCAAATCGAAGGCGAGGGCTGCCGTTTGACTTTGGCAGATGCGGCGTCACCGACCATTATTCAGGATAATTCGGATAACAGCGCACTTTATGTATTAATGCCGTTGCGCGTTTAAAATACCGATTATTCAGGGTTATAACCTATTAATTTTGCAAAAAGGGCGCTTTTATAAGGCGCCTTTTTTTAATGAACAATAAACTTTACATAATGCACAAAATCCATGTATAGTATTGGCCATGAGAATTTTGAAACGTATACAAGACCATTTTTACAAGCGCACTATTGAACAAGCACGCGATGTTAAGGCATTTGATCCGCGGGCTAAATATTTAGCGCAACGCGCAACCGGATACACGGCAGAAGACAATTCCGAGCCCGTGGAACAGGTCTTGGAAAAATTAGGCTATAACCCCAAAATTCTGCACCAAATCAGCCGTAAAAAAATGCGTGTTCTACGTCGCGATTATGGAGGGTTTATGGCGCGGCTTGCTTCGAGCAATAACCCGAAAGAAACCTCTAGAATGTTTGGTAACGTAAATTTTGCCTGTGCTTTTGCGGGGGAAGTGCCGGACAGCATAGAAGCCATTTTGAATAAAGGCCCGGATATCATGATGTTGCCCGATATGGAGGACACAAACATAACAAATTTTCTTTCCTTTCTAACAGGTATGAATGAAACAGATTTGGAACATGTTCAAAGTGATTTTTCGGTCATGATGGGTTTGGTATTGGGGCACGAAGCCACACATTTTGAATTGGGGCGTCCGGCTGAAAAGCATCCACAAAAATATGCTTCAATCGAGGCGGCTTGCGATCGAAAAACCTTGCAGGTATTTGGCCGCAATCATGACAATACTATGGATCCAACAGCCGAAGAATTTATGCATGCGCGGGCCATCCATCCGTTTACAACGGCCCTAAAAAATAAAACGACCAAGGATGTAAAATCCTACCTCCATGCCACAGCGCTGGCTATTCGCTTTAACGCGCTAGCACATAATCCTGACAACGGGAAAATTTCAATCGAAGCCTACAAGGAGGCGGTCGAACGCGTCCACGCGCATATGCGCTGGCAGGATTATGAACCGCGGAAAGTTCAAATTTACCGCGCCGCCTGCAAAGCTTTGAATCAAAACGAATTTACAAACCCCTGGGCAGGCCAGGCAATATTACTTTATATACAAGCAATGGATTATTTCGCCCCGTCGGTGAAAAAAAGTGTGACGGGTGAGCCTCAAACTGCATTTGATACACAGGCTTATTAAGTTTCCTAACGCTGTTTTTATAGAAATTCGCCCGCTTATATAATAAATATATAGGCATGTCTTATCTGCAATCCGTAAAATTAACGAATTTCCGCTGTTATGCGACGGCG
>JBKHDZ010000102.1:0-7487 GCA_046541095.1 Alphaproteobacteria bacterium | reverse complement strand
ACAAAACCGTGCACGATCTTGACAATGTAAGCCATGTGCACATCATTGAATATGAGGGCGATTGCAAAGAATTGCTTTTCGAGATCACCCCCGGCATGTCCGTAAAGCCGGAAAAAGTACCCATTAAAGCCGTGCAAATCAATTCTGAAGGACGTATTTTAAAGAGTTTATTATTTACACCGGATGAAGAACGCCGCATTAAAATTTTATCCAGTGCGCCGCTGAAATATTTATACGAGCCTTCTCCCGCTTTTCAAAAATCAGGCGGATTTCACAGCATAGCTACGCACTACGATTTATACAAATTGCACCCCAATACACATCTTTATACCAGTGAAAAGCTTGTAAAAGATTTCCCCGGTCGCATTTTTAAAATTACGGGCATAACACAGGCCAATTCCAAAAGGCTGAAAACCATCTTGCCCGATATGCGGGCAAGCTTGAGTGTGCGTAATTTCCCCATGGCAGCAAAAGACCTTGCCAATAAGCTGAAAATCAAGGATGGCGGGGAAATTACTTTATTTGCCTGCACCAGTTTTGAAGATCAGAAAATTATCATTAAATGTGAAAAAACTTAGAGAATAATTTTTATAAAATTTTTCCGATATGCATTTTTACAAATCAATACAAAGGGTTATGAATTTCACCTTTTTATTACTCCCTACTAATATATACCGAATTTTAATGTTTTCTACGCTATACTGGGATTTGGGTCGGGGAATTATTCTTAAATCACAAATTTAAGATAAAAATCGAATAAAACATGGGTTATACTTTTTATGTTGGCATCTAAACTATCTTCTCAAGAAAAAATCTCTTCGCTTCAGAAGCCCAGTATCAATCAAAAAGTATCTCAGGCAAATCCTATGGCCCAAAATAATGAAAAAATCAAAAAACTGAGTCTTTTAAATTCTTCTCCTGCGCAAATCTGGAAAAGCCGGATTAGCTGGCGTATTGCTTTGGCCGTGTTTTTAACAATTCTGGCGGTGCAGGCGATTATCTTGAATTTCACTTTGCGCGATTATGAACAGGCACGCCTTAATGAGGTGCGGGAAATCGGGCGTTCGGCGATTGTCCCGCTGATTGAAACGCGAATTACGGATTTGCTCGCTCCTCCGATTACCGATGATAATGCCAGAAAACTGATTACCACTACCAAGGTGAATGGTATGGCGGTATATTCCAGCGAGCTAAATTTGATTAAAACTTACGGTGAACCGATGGCACTTGTCATGCTGGATCGTAACAGCCTGTCCAAAACCTATCGCAGCCCCGATGGCAGCTCTTACGAAGTGGTTTTCCGTTCTAATGATTTGCAAAAACCCTTCATTATTGTTGCGCGCCTTGATTCCGCGCAAGTTCAGGCCGATGTCCAGCAATATGTTGAGCAAACCATCCTCGTTATGTTGTTGATGTCTGCTTTTGTGACAACCGTTCTGATGATTGCACTGGGACACTGGCTTCTGGAGCCGATTTTATTTATGCGCAACAATCTGATTGCTGCCTCTAAAAATCCGGAAAACCCCCAAATTCAGGATAATCCATTTGATCCCGGTGATGAAATTGGCGGCGCGATTGAACTCGCGCAAACTCTCATTAAACAAAACGCGGATAATATTGCCCGAATCAAAGGAGCGGCGCAGGATAAAATCCATAAACTGGCCTATTATGATACGCTCACGGGTCTGCCGAACAGAATTTTATTTATTCAAACCCTCACCGAGCGCATTCGCGAGCAAACGGGTAGCAATGAAGATTTAGAGCGTTTTGCAGTCATTACTATCGATCTGGATCATTTCAAAGATATAAACGATTCAATGGGACATAATGTCGGCGATGCCATTTTGCGCTCTGTAGGTAAACGTTTGCGGGCCGCCATGCCGGAAATTGCAACAGTATCCAGAACAGGTGAGGATGAATTTGCGGTGACCATGCCACTTTCCGATGATTTGAAGTCCTCCAAAGAGCTGGGCGAAAAAATTATCAACGTCATTCGCGGCGAACCTTTCAAGGTTTTTAACGAGCAATTTCAGGTGCGTGCCTCTGTCGGCGTTTCAACTTTTCCTGATGATGCCAAAGAACCGGATCAGGTTCTAAAAAATGCGGATATTGCTCTGAACCGCGCCAAAGAAGAGGGCCGCGATACACTTAAAGAATATTCAGAAGATTTCGACCGCGCCGTTCAGGCTCGCTTCCAGATGCTGCGCGATTTGCGCGATGCGATGGAGCAAAACCAGCTGGAATTGTTCTACCAGCCACAGCTTGATTTAAACACAGGTAAAGTCATTGGCGCCGAAGCCCTTCTACGCTGGTGGAAACCCGATAACAGCAAAGAAGGCGGAACATTTATTTCGCCCGGTGAATTCATCCCTGTTGCCGAACAATCGGGCTTGATTGTGCCTATCGGAGAATGGGTAATGATGACAGCCTGTAAAAGCGCCAAAGAATGGATTGACCGGCACGGTCAGGATATTCGAATTGCTGTCAATGTATCCGCAGCGCAATTCTCCCAAAGCGATATTGTGACATTCACGCAAAAAGTATTACAGGAAACAGGTCTTGAAGCACACAGGCTGGAACTGGAAGTGACCGAAAGTGTGTTCATGGATGATATCCAGCATACAATCCAGACCTTGCAGAATTTGCACGCGCTAGGTGTTGAGCTAGCCATTGATGATTTCGGAACGGGCTATTCATCCCTGTCATATTTGCGTCAATTCCCGATTGACCGCCTTAAAATCGACCAGAGCTTTATTCGCAACGCGCTGAATAATCCTGATGATGCCTCTATTGCCAAAACAATTATCGGGCTTGGCCATTCTCTTAATTTGAAAGTCATCGCCGAGGGCGTGGAAACTATAGACCACGAAAAATTCCTGCAAGAGCATAAATGCGATGAAGTGCAGGGTTTCAGGTACTCCAAGCCGGTTCCCCAAGAAAAATTCGTGGAGTTTATTACCTCTTATACGGGCGATCTTTCCAGTTTCAGCAAATAATATTTGCGATTTTTCTTCGCGCGTTTTACTGATGAACTATGAACACCGCATCTGCAAAACTCACCGCACGCAAATCATCCCCGCTATCCGGCGCAACAAAAGTGCCGGGAGATAAATCTATCTCTCACCGCGCATTAATGTTTGGTGCGCTGGCCATTGGCGAAACCATTATCAGCGGGCTTTTGGAAGGCGAGGATGTCATCAATACAGCCGAAGCCATGAAAGCGCTTGGCGCCAAAATCGAAAAGGGGAGCGATGGTTTATGGCGCGTTTATGGAACAGGGATTGGCGGCCTGCATGAACCTGATGCCGTCCTTGATATGGGCAATAGCGGCACATCAACGCGCCTTTTGATCGGCCTTGTGGCCAGCCATGATATTAGCGCAACCTTTACAGGGGATGCGTCTTTATCAAAACGCCCCATGCAGCGCGTCATTACGCCGCTGGAAATGATGGGGGCGCGTTTTGAAAGCCGTGAAGGAGGCAGCCTGCCTTTAACCGTTCGCGGCTCTAAAAATCCTCTCAATATCGAATACCGCCTGCCTGTTGCTTCCGCCCAGGTCAAATCCGCTATCTTGCTGGCCGGATTAAATACAGCCGGGCGTACCACAGTGATCGAAGAAAAGCCCACCCGCGATCATAGCGAAAACATGCTCAAACATTTCGGCGTTGAAGTCACAACCGAAGAATTGGAAGACGGCGCTATGGCAGTGAGTGTAATCGGCCATCAGGATTTACAGCCCTGCGCCATTGATGTGCCGGGCGACCCATCTTCGGCTGCTTTCCCTGCTGTTGCGGCGGCCATCACCAAAGGTTCTTCCATACGCTTATCCCATGTCGGGATGAACCCGCGGCGCACAGGCATATTTGATTGTCTGCAAGAAATGGGAGTCGATATTGAAATTAAAAACAAACGCATTGAAGGCGGAGAGGCTGTTGCTGATATCTATATTACAGCGCCCGATGTTTTAAAGGCCATTACCGTACCGGAAAGCCGTGTGCCGTCCATGATTGATGAATTCCCTGTCTTTGCAATGGCCGCGGCGTGTGCCAAAGGCACCACGAAGATGACCGGCCTTGAAGAATTACGTGTCAAGGAAAGTGATCGCCTACTGATGGTGGCGCAAGGCTTGAAAGCTTGCGGCGTGAGCCTCGAAATGGGCGAAGATAGCCTTACCATTCACGGCACTGGCAAACCACCCAAAGGCGGCGCGGAAATCAAAACCGCACTCGATCACCGCATCGCCATGGCATTTCTGGTTCTGGGCGGCGTATCAGAGGAAAGCATCACCATCGACGATGCCAACCCAATCCGCACCAGCTTTCCCAATTTTGCCGAGCTGATGAACGATCTGGGCTGTGATATACAGGAACAATAGAACGCTACGCCCGTTCTTCTCGTCCAACACATTTTCATAATTTAATTGACATACTCACAGCCGCCTGCTATAGGCGATATAAATTAGTGATTAAACGAGATAATTTATATCTTGGAAGCCCTTAAAGGAGTGAGTAATGCCAGACCCAAAAGATTTTGATGATGTTCACGCAGATGGTGAGTTTACCGATGGTTATTTCGATGAAAGCGGATATGACGCGGACGGGGCTTCCGAACTTTTGGTCGCAGGCCATATGCACAGAAGCGATAGAGCTAAAAAAGCGGCTTTGGCAAAAAAACGCGCAAATCAACAATCTGCCAATCAAGGAAAAAGTAATCTAAGAAAAGCATGGGATGCAGTTCGCCCTGCACCTTTGGCCCATATCAAAAGAAACTGGAAAACAATTCTTGGTGCAACAGCCGGCGCCGGCGCTCTGGCAACGGCTGGCGATTTCATGCTGAATGATACCACCAATTTCGTCAATATCGCCAAAACAGCGGCTATAGGATATCCTGGCTTTAAAGCTCTTTATGGGGGTCTGACATCTGCTGGTAAATGGACAGGACACTTCTTAAACGGCTGGAACGAAGATAAACTGCGCCAATATAGAACAACACCGATGGGTAAAACAGCAGGTGCGCTGGCTTTCGGTTTTGCCGCGGTGTTAGGTGCCGAGCATGGGGACAAATATTTCGACGCTGTTGAAAACGTTACAATCCATGCACCCTACACATTAACACAAGGCATCCCGAGCGCACTTATCGATACCTTTACGGATAATTCCAATACGCGATTTGACCCTGTCTGGGAATTGCGCGATCAAGGAAGTTGTTTGATGTTCCAAACCGCAAATCCCGAGCATATATGCTTAGATGGTCCGGGCATGGAAGGGGTTACAGTATCCGAAGGCGTTATTGAAATTGATCCGGCCATAATTACAACAGATGCTCTTGAGAACAATGAAATCTCATGGTTCGAGCGCAAAGGCCTTAATTTCGAACTGCCCGATCTTCTGCCCGAAGCCGAGGCGGTGAATGACTGGATCCATGAACAATTGGGCACAAACACCACCCCTGAACTTTAAAAATTAAAACCCCGATAAGATTTAAAAAAGAGGCTCATTTGTAGCCTCTTTTTTTACAATTATCTTTACTCCCTGTGTTAGAGGAGCTAGAAATCAGCTTATGATTATCGCCATAGACGGACCCGCCGCATCAGGAAAAGGAACGCTTGCCAAGCGCTTGGCGGCGCATTTGAATCTGGCCTTTATGGATACGGGCAAGCTCTACCGCGCTGTGGCCTATGAAGTTTTGCATGAGGGCTTAAGCATCAAAGATAAAAAAGATGTGCTGGATGCCACCAAAATTTTGCAAAAGAAAATCAATAATAAAGGGATAGAAAGCGTGTTGGACAACACCACATTGCGCGAGGACCGGATCGGGGTAGCCGCTTCCAAAGTCGCCGCTATTCCCGAAGTCAGGCAGGCTTTACTGGATATCCAGCGCAATTTCGCCAAAGGCCCGCATAACGGTAAAAACGGCGCCGTTTTAGATGGTCGCGATATCGGCACGGTGATTGCACCTGATGCCGATATTAAGCTCTTTGTCACGGCGGATTTGGATGTGCGGGCAAAAAGACGCTTAAAAGAGTTGCAATCCAAAGGCTTATCGGTTACATATAGCACCGTTTTGGAAGATATGCGTGAGCGCGATGCGCGTGATGCCCATACTTTAAAAGCCCATGAAGCTCCCGGCTATGTAACCACTATACTGGATACCAGCCCGATGGATGCCGATCAGGCTTTTGAAGCCGCCCTAGAGATTATTAAGAGTAATCAAGGCAATTCGGGCAAAACAGCCTCCCGCCCATAGCGAGAGTATTTATCCGGAATGATGATGAGTTTGAAATTGCTCTTTCCTTTTTCAATAAAGGAAAAATCCAAAAGCCTTTCATTCATCATGACGACTTATAAGAAAGTGAGATTATTACTATGGCACATACAGCTGCTAATCTAAAAGATAACACAGAGTCCCAAGAGTTTGCCGAACTTCTTGAAGGCTCCCTGAAAGATCAGGACAATTTTGTCGGCAACGTTGTGAACGGTACGGTCGTAGCGGTCAGCAACGATTTTGTTATTGTGGATGTGGGCTTGAAATCAGAAGGCCGCATACCTTTGCAGGAATTCTCCAAACCCGGTGAAGACCCTGAAATAAAGGCCGGTGATACGGTTGAAGTTTACGTCGAGCGCATGGAAAACAGAGATGGCGAAACCGTCCTTTCTCGTGAAAAAGCCCGCCGTGAAGAAGCCTGGGTCGAACTGGAAGAATCCCATAAGAAAGAAGAGCGCGTAACAGGCGTGATCTTTGGCCGCGTCAAAGGCGGCTTTACGGTCGATCTGGGCGGCGCTGTGGCCTTCTTGCCCGGCTCTCAGGTTGATATCCGCCCCGTGCGTGATGTTTCCCCGTTAATGGGTACACCGCAACCTTTCCACATTTTGAAAATGGACCGCGCGCGCGGAAATATTGTTGTTTCCCGCAGAGCCGTTCTGGAAGAAACCCGTGAAGAAGCCCGCTCTGATATTCTGGAGAATATCGTTGAAGGTCAAATCCTGAACGGTGTTGTGAAAAACATCACCGACTACGGTGCTTTCGTTGATCTGGGCGGTGTGGACGGATTGTTGCACGTGACAGACATTTCCTGGAAACGCGTTAATCACCCATCGGAAATTCTATCCGTTGGTGAAACAATCGAAGTGCAGGTTATTCGCTTTAATGAAGATAACCAGCGCATTTCCCTTGGTATGAAACAGCTGGAAAGCGATCCATGGGATGCGGTATCCGAGAAATTCCAAATCGGTGATAAATTCACAGGCCGCATCACAAATATCGCTGATTACGGCGCGTTTGTTGAGCTGGAAGACGGTATTGAAGGCTTGATTCACGTTTCTGAAATGTCCTGGACTAAGAAGAACGTCCCACCAAGCAAAATCGTTTCTACCTCTCAGGAAGTAGAAGTTATGGTGCTGGATATCGACAAGGAAAAACGCCGTATTTCTCTTGGCTTAAAACAATGTCAGGATGTAGATCAGCGTAAACAGCACAATCCACACAAT
>JBKHDZ010000101.1:0-7489 GCA_046541095.1 Alphaproteobacteria bacterium | reverse complement strand
GCAATTATGTGCGGCTAGAGAAAAAACGCTTTATTCCCGAAGACCGCGGGCGTGTGGTGACCACCTTCCTCACCAAATTCTTTACCCGCTATGTTGATTATGATTTCACCGCCAATCTGGAAGAAGAGCTGGATGCCATTGCGGGCGGTCATGTGCACTGGAAAGAAGCCTTGCGCCTGTTCTGGGATGATTTCAAACGCGCCGTTGATGAAACCAAGGAATTGACCATCACCGATGTCATCAATCATCTGGATGATGAATTGGGGCCGCATTTTTTCGCGCCATCCGAAGACAACCCGAACCCGCGCGAATGCAAAGCCTGCGATGATGGGCGCCTGGGCCTTAAACTCGGTAAATTCGGCGCCTTTATCGGCTGCTCGAATTATCCCGAATGTAAATTCACCAAACCGCTGGAACTGGCCGATGGCGAGAATGCCGCCAAGGACGGGGATGAAGCTAATCTTGCAAATGAGCCTAAAATACTGGGCGAAGATCCGGGAACAGGGCGCACGGTTTCCTTGCGCCGCGGCCCTTACGGCCCTTATGTGCAAATTGATGCGCCGCCCGAAACAGCCGAAGAAGAAAAAGCACGCATGGATGCCTATGATCTTGAGATCGAACAGTGGAAAGAAGCCAAAAAGGCAGCCAAAAAAGCGGGCGAGAAAAACCCGCCCAAACCGAAAAAACCTTCTGCCCCCAAACCCAAACGCCAAGGCTTGCCGCGCGGCATGACCGTTACCGATGTAACATTAGAAAAGGCGCTTTCCTTGCTGGCCTTGCCCCGGGAAATCGGCACACACCCCGAAACAGGCAAGAAAATCGAGGCCGGAATCGGGCGCTTTGGCCCGTTTGTCAAACACGACAATAAATTCGTATCCATCCCTAAAGATGAAGATGTGATGTCCATTGGCATGAACCGCGCCGTTGACCTGATCGCCGAAAAAGCGCGCAAGGATGCCGAAAAAGCCGCCAATGGCGGGCCGAAATCGGGAGCCAGGAAAAAAGCCCCAGCCAAAAAGAAAACGGCAACCAAGAAGAAGCGCGCCTAAAGCCTCTAAAAAAATATGTCATGTTTTTTGGGCTTCAAATGATGGGCGCTTTTCTTCCTAAAATCTTTTTTGCCCTGTTTCTTTAACCTGAAAACCTATAGGCTTGACCTTATCATGGATTTAAACGCAGTTCTGGATTTTATTCGCTCTTCCCCCAGCCCGCTGACCAAGCGCGATATTGCCCGCGCCTTTGGCATCAAAGGCGGAGAAAACCGCGTTGCGCTCAAACAGATTTTGAAAAAGCTGGAAAAAGACGGTGCCATTACAAAACAGGCCGGCGGGGCTTTTGCCGTGCCCGATGGCTTGCCGGCCGTTGCCGTGGTTGAAGTGATCGACATTGATATTGACGGCGATGTTTTTGCGCGCCCCGTTGAATGGGATGAAAGCACACAAAGCAAACCGCCGCGCATTGAAATGAAGCCCGAGAAAAAGGGCCATCCGGCGCTGATCCAAAAAGACCGTGTACTAGCCAGCCTGACCCGCATCAGCGGTGATGTCTATGAAGGGCGCACCATTCGCAAGCTGGATAGTGACAAAGGGCGCGTGCTGGGCATTTTGCGCTCCACCAAAAACGGCTATATTTTGCAGCCTACCGATAAAAAGGCGAAATACGATTTTCCCATCAAACCGGGCGATGAAGGCGATGCGCATGATGGCGATCTGGCCGTTGGAGAAATCCAGCCCGCCCGCGGCCTGAAGCAAAAACAGGTGCGTATTGTCGATATTCTGGGGCGCGAGGGCGATCCCAAAACGATCAGCCTTATTTCCCTGCATGAAAACGGCCTGCGCGAAGATTTCCCCAAACCCGTCCTGCAAGCCTGCAAAGGATTAAAAGTGCCCGATCTGGACAAACGTCAGGATTTGCGCTCCACCCCGCTGGTTACGATTGATGGCGCCGATGCAAGAGATTTTGATGATGCGATATTCGCCGAACCCTGTGATCTGCCCAATGGCGAGGAAGGGTATCATTTGATTGTCGCTATTGCCGATGTATCCTTTTATGTACGCCCCGAGAGCGACCTTGATCTGGAAGCCCAGCGACGTGGGAATTCCACATACTTTCCCGACCGCGTGGTGCCGATGCTACCCGAGCCGCTGTCCAATGATTTATGCTCCCTGCGCCCCGATGAAGACCGCGCCTGTCTGGCCGCGCATTTATGGATTGATAAGAACGGAAGCCTGATCAAATACAAATTTGTCCGCGCCCTGATGCGCTCTTATGCCCGACTGATTTACGAACAAGTGCAAATGGCGCAGGATAACGCAAATTACGAAACCGCAGACGGGAAAGATTTAAGCACCATTTTGCCGCCGCTTTACGAGGTTTTCGGCGTTCTGGATAAGGCACGCAAAAAACGCGGCGCGCTGGATCTGGATTTGCCCGAGCGCCAGATTCTTATTGATGAAAACGGCGTAATGAGCGGTGTGAAACAGCGCGTACGCCTTGATGCCCACAAAATGATCGAAGAATTCATGATTTTGGCCAATGTGGCCGCCGCCAAGGCGCTGGAAGATAAAAAAGCGCCTTGCGTGTACCGCGTGCATGATAAACCCGGCATGGACAAGCTGGATAGCGCCCGTGAATTTATCGAAAGCTTTGGCCTTTCCCTGCCGAAGGGCGAGAATATCCAACCGGCCAAATTAAATCATATTCTGGCCAAAGCGGCGGAAATGCCGTTTTCACATTTGATCTCTCAGGTTATTTTGCGCAGCCAGTCGCAAGCCGTTTACAGCACCGAAAATATCGGACATTTTGGTCTGGCCTTACAGAAATATGCGCATTTCACCTCGCCCATCAGGCGTTATGCCGATTTACTGGTTCACCGCTCGCTGGTGGCCGCCCATGGTCTGCCGGGCGGTGGGGGCTTAAGCGATGGCGAGCAGGCAAGGCTGGACGAAATTGCAGGCCATATCTCTACGACCGAGCGCAATTCCATGTCAGCCGAGCGCAGCGCCGTTGACCGCTTTACAGCCGCCTATCTGGTGGATAAAATCGGCGCGGAATTTACCGGGCAAATTTCGGGCGTAACGCGCTTTGGCCTGTTTGTCACGCTGGATGAGAGCGGCGCGGACGGCCTTGTGCCCATGAAATCCATGAGTGATGATTTTTATATCCATGATGAAGATGCCCATGCCCTGATCGGACGGCGCAGAAAGAAAATTTACCGCCTTGGCGCGCCTGTCACTGTTCGCTTGAAAGAGGCTGATGGAATAACAGGTTCTACCGTTCTGGAATTAACAGGCGAGAGCAAAAACGGCGCCGACATTCCGGGTATGAACTTTCCCAAAAGCAAAAAAGGCAGCCAGCATAAAGCCTACGATAAAAACCCGCCCAAACGCGGCGGGAAAAAATCCCACAATAAAAACTTTAAAAGCAAAAAGAAGAAATAGCCCCGACATTTAATCTTGACTTTTTATTGCCAATATCGCATAAAGCATGACTTCTAAAGATTTATTGGAGAGTAGATATGGCCAAAGCCACGAATGTTAAAGTGAGATTGGAAAGCGAAGCAGGTACTGGATACCGCTATTACGCCAAGCGTAGCACGCGTGCGGAATATAAAATCCGCAAGAAAAAATATGACCCTTGGGCGGTGAATGAAGAAACCGGCAAGCGTGGCATGCATGTATGGTTTGTCGAAAAGAAAATGCCGCCATCCAAGAAAAACTAAAGTTTCATATAAACTCCTATAATGAAAAAGCACCCATTTGCGGGTGCTTTTTTTATTGCTTTGCTATTTCTTTATTCTTCCAGCTCAGGGCGTCCGCGCGGCTCAAATTGCGCAGGGTCCAGTTTTCCCATTCCTTCAAAAACCGAGCAATTCCGTCCATGTTCCTTTTTGGCTTCGTATAAACCGACATCTGCGCGCTTCATAGCTTCTTCCGGAGTTAAAGGTTCCGGGCCAATAATGGCGCCGCCAATAGAAGTCGTAATACTGAGATGTCCCTCCGGTGTCTTGCACGGTATGGGCTTATTGGCAATAGCCAGCCGCAAACGCTCAGCCACCATATAAGGACGGTCATCGGACACATCGGGCAAAACAACCACAAATTCCTCGCCGCCCATACGCGCCACCAAATCAAAGCTCCGCAGATTATCACGCAGCCGCTCGGCAAAGACTTTTAATATTTCATCGCCCACATCATGGCCATAGGTATCATTGACCGCCTTGAAATGGTCAATATCTATCACCAGAACAGCCAGTTTTTTATTGTTCTCAACATTTTTCGTGAGCAATTTCTGCAAATGCACATCCAGATATCGGCGGTTGTACAGTCCTGTCAGACCGTCGGTCAGCGCCATGGACAAGCTAATTTCATAAGTTGCACGCAAACGGTCCTGGAAACGTTTTCTGCGGACTTGGGTGCGCACGCGGGCAATTAATTCATTTTTTTCAATCGGGCGCATAATGTAATCATGGGCGCCAATCTCAAGGCCGTGGGCGATTTTCTTCATATCATAATCTTCGGCAATCATCATAATAGGCACAAGGCGCGTTTTTTCATTCGAGCGCAAATGCGAGCAAAGCCGAAGCCCGTCTTCATGATCCATAGATATGGAGACCATAATCACATCAAAATCACGTTTTTTAATCTGGTCCATGGCATCAATGCCGGATTCTGCCACGACAACATGATGCTTATCCGTATCAAGCGTTGTGCGGACTTTTTCAGCCTCGTATGTTTTATCTTCGATCAAAAGCACGCTCGCCTTTTCAAAAGATTCAGACATGACATTGGAAGATTGATCCACAACGCCAAGCTGGCTGGCGGTATTTTCGCGCACCCGCCATTCATCAAGTGCCATTTTCAAACGCACAAGCGAGCGCACACGCGACATCAGGGCAATATCATTGATCGGCTTGCTCAAAAAATCATCGGCGCCGACTTCTAGACCGCGCACTTTATCGGCAATATCTGTGAGGGCTGTCACCATCACAACAGGAATATGCGCCATAACAGGATTGTCTTTTATCTTCGTGCAAACCTCGAAGCCGTCCATCCCCGGCATCATAACATCCAGCAAAATAATATCCGGTTTTTCCGATTCGATTTTTTCCAGCGCTTCCGCACCGCTTGTTGCCGTTAACACATCGTAATATTCGCTGGTCAGCTTGGCTTCCAGCAATTTTACGTTGGGCAAAATATCATCAACGACTAAAACGCGCGCAGACATGAAAAAACTCTCTTTTATTTAAGCAGTGGTTTGCAGGCTTTCCTGCCCGATGTGCTTTTGGATAACTTCGATAAAATGCGTGACGGAAATCGGTTTGGAAATGTAATCCTCGCAGCCGCCTTCGCGGATTTTCTGCTCATCCCCCTTCATGGCAAAGGCCGTCACAGCAATGACCGGAATGGATTTCAACTCTTCATCCTCTTTCAGCATTTTGGTCACATCAAGACCGGAGATCTCGGGAAGCTGGATATCCATCAAAATCAAGTCTGGATTATGTTCACGCGCCAGATCCAGCACTTTTTTCCCATCGCTTGTTCCGACCGTTTGCACGCCATGCGCTTCCAGAAGATCGTGGAACAGCTTCATATTCAATTCGTTATCTTCAACGATTAAAACTTTTTTGTCTTTCAAAACTTAATGCTCCGCCTGATACCTACACTTTAACTCTAACAAGTATAATATTTCCAAACTCTTAAAACACGGCTTTTATTGTGTTTCACTTTCCTTCAAATCCATACAGCCATTTTGCGGCACAGCTTCCAAAGCGATGAGATTTTGAGATACGCTGAAATCACCATAATCGACAAACATCTGGCTGATCACGCCGTTTTCATGAAAGGTAAGCTTCATCTCGTAATCGGCCGCCGCCGTTTCACTAGTCATCGGAAAGAAGGCCAGTTGCACATTCCAGGCATTATTTTCCAACAACGCACCATCAATATTCTCGTTTTGCATGACAGCCTCGGATATCTCCGCCCGCTTGCCGATAAAGGCATTTATTTCCAAAGGACCATCTTCATCGCTGCCATCAAAAATCGTGGCTTTGAAAAATTTCTGGCCGCTTTTCAGTTTTTCCACGACATCCATCGTATGACGCATCGGGAAGAGCGTGCCGGGCGGCAAATCGAATTCCAGCCCTTCCGGCATAGAATAAATGGCTTTTTGAACCTCTTCACTCATATGCGCAATGCCGCGCAATTCCTCGAACAACTCGCCGTTGCGCTTGCGTTGGGAGGTGAAATTCAGATTTTCCCCGTCAAAAGTTTCGTAAGTTGAAAAATCACTGGTGATTTTCATGGGCGGGGTGTCGGCATATTCATAAAGCAGATTAAAGCGGTGATTGGAATTCCAACCCTCACAGCCTGATGACCAGTCATAAAACATCTGGCCGTTGATATTGACAATTTGCGAGCCGCTTTTCTTGCTGGCCAGCTCTATACCATACAGGGCTTTATGCGGCACCAACCCCATTTGTATTGCCGGATCATTGGCATTTTCAACCACATCCAAAGAGGGCGCTTCTTCTTTTTGGCCTTGGGCGATGACTTGCGTGGCGTTGCTGGAGGCGAAAAATGCTATTCCGGCAATCAAAAGCATGGCGCAGGCAAAGACAATATGATTTTTTTGTAGTTTCATCCGGCTTTAATAACTGTTTTTTATTACCCTATCATCATAACGAAAAGCCGCTATCTGGCAAAGCACAATAACAAATTCTTTTCGCAAGAGTATGAAAGCGGATATTTTTGCCGGGCAGAACTAGGTAAAATTCGCCTTGCTATGGTAATTTCTGCGGTATTACTTCTAGGATTTCGGCCTTTCATGCCCTCATCAAAATCAACCTAAATAATTGATTCTAAATGATTTTACAAAACTGGCACGGCATTCGCAATGATGTTTGGCAGGAATAAAACAAAAACTGCGTAAAACAAAAAAGGGTAGCCAGAAATGACAACAGATATAATACAGAACAAACAACTGCGCATGAAGGCCCGTATTACTGATGCCTCCAATTATCGCAAGAGATATGACAGCACCAAACATGACGGTTTGGAACTCACGCGCATGCAAAGCTTTGTCGATGGCGGCCACGACATTTTTGATGTTCTGGAAGGGCATGCCGCCAATAACCAGATGAAAATCAAGGCCCCAAAGGCCAATGACATCGAGGATACCTTAAAAAATACGCCGCTTTTCCAATCTCTTTTGAGTAGATTAAAGGAGCAAATGCGCGAAATCATGTAAAAAATACCCCCGGTCTGCCTTTTTAATCCCCTGACCGTAAACCCAACCCGAAAAGGCAGACACACCCAAAAGACCCGGTCCTGCTATACCCCAATGATCTCCAATCAAAAGCAGGCCCGGGTTTTTACTTTTCTGGTTTAAGCACATCAGGCCCGCTAAACGGGTCTGATTGCAATTTTTGCGCAAATTAAAATGCTCTTTTATTTATTTTCAATGACTTAAGATTTCCAAACCACCTCAG
>JBKHDZ010000100.1:0-7545 GCA_046541095.1 Alphaproteobacteria bacterium | reverse complement strand
CCTGCCGCAATGCAATACGAGCATCCATAGACAATTTTGGAATTTTTTGCGAGTATATCGCGTTAGAACAAGGAAGGTAACATCATGAAAGCAGAAGTCATACAGGATACCGGCAATCCAACCGGGCACGGCCGCCCCGAAGATTGGCCGAAATATATCGGCGATCAGGGCTGGGAGAATTATACATCCGAAGAACACGGCGTTTGGAAAACGCTCTTTGAACGTCAAAAAGAAATTGTAAAAGGCAGAGCCTGTCAGGAATATCTCGACGGCATTGCCGCGCTGGAAATGGATGAAACGCAAATTCCGGATTTTAAAGAATCAAGCAAAATCCTGAAAGCCAAAACAGGCTGGGAAGTTGTGGCCGTGGAAGGCCTTATTCCTGATCTTCCTTTCTTCCAGCTTCTGGCCGAGCGTAAATTTCCAGCCGGGAATTTTATTCGTAAACCTGATCAGCTGGATTATATTCAAGAGCCGGATGTGTTCCATGATTTCTTTGGCCATGTTCCCTTGCTCGCAAACCCGATTTTCGCCGATTATATGGAAGCCTACGGCAAAGGCGGTTTAAAAGCGCATGAACACGGCACAATTACCAATCTCGCGCGGCTATATTGGTACACGGTTGAATTCGGGCTTATCAAACAAGATAATGGATTGCGCATTTACGGCGCTGGCATACTCTCCTCACCCGGTGAAACCGTCTTTGCTTTAGAAAATGATTCGCCCAATAGAATCGGATTTGATTTAAAACGCATCATGCAAACAAATTACCGCGTCGATGATTACCAGCAGACCTATTTCGTGATCGATAGCTTTGATCAGCTTTTTAAAGAAACCTATGCGGATTTTTCAAAACTTTATGAGGATATAAAAGCCGATAAAAGCGAATACGCGCCGGAAGACATCGCCGAAAGCGATCATGTCTATCACAAAGGCACGCAAGAATATGCAAAAAGTAAGAAATAGCGTCATCCCGTGGTTTAACCACGGGATCTAAAGATACCGCGTTCAAGTCGCGGTATGACGGCGAATACTATTACTTCGTCTTTCCATCAAACATTTTCGGCATGTCTTTCCAGACATCATTATAACCTTTTTGCAAATGTTTGGAGCCCATAGCTGCTTTGGTCGGACACATGATATAGCGGCTCTCAAACATGAAGGCGAGGCCACTATCCAGATAATGTGGTTTTAATTCCGCCTCGGATGCTTTTTTGAACGTTCCCGAATCGGGTCCATGCGCGCTCATGCAATTATGAAGCGAGCAACCACCTGGCGCAAAGCCGCCGCTTTCCTTACCATCATAAACCCCGCTAATCATGCCCATAAATTCGCTCATCAAATTGCGATGGAAATAGGGCGGGCGGAAGGTATTTTCAGCCACCATCCAGCGCGGCGGGAAGATAACAAAATCAATATTGGCCGTGCCGCACGGTGAACTCGGCGAGGTTAGAACCGTGAAAATTGATGGGTCGGGGTGATCAAAGCTGACCGTGTTGATTGTATTAAAACGTTTGAGATCGTATTTATACGGCGCATAATTTCCATGCCATGCCACAACGTCCAACGGACTATGACCCAACTGTGTACGCCAGAGCTTGCCGGCAAATTTGGCAATTAATTCAAAGCTACCTTCTTCATCTTCGTAAGATGCAACGGGCGAGAGGAAATCACGCTGATTGGCCAAACCGTTTGCACCAATCGGTCCACGGTCAGGAATCGTAAAGGGCTGGCCGTAATTCTCGCAGATATAGCCGCGGCTCGGCCCTTCAACATCAATCGCAAATTTCACGCCGCGCGGTATGACGATAATCTCGGATGGTTCGGCGCGCAGGACACCCATTTCGGTGCGCGCTGTAATTGCGCCTTCTTGCGGCACAAAGAGCATTTCCCCATCGGCGTTGTAAAAGTAAGAGCCTGTTTTGCTCATCGATGTATTACAGGCATAAAGATGAACGCCCAGCCCGCTCCAGCTATGCGTATCCCCATTGCCCGCAATCGTGATCAAACCTTCAATAAAATCGGTCGGCTTTTTGGGTATATCAATCGGGTCCCAGCGCAGTTGGTTCGGCGTCGGGTCCTGCTCGTTAAAGGGGCTGGAGCGCATTTGGGTGCTGGCAACAGGGCTGAAAGCTGGTTGCACGACCGATGGGCGAATGCGGTAAAGCCATGAGCGCTTATTATGGACAAGCGGCGCGGTAAAAGGCGATCCAGTGAGTTGTTCGGGATACAAACCATAGGGCGCTTTTTGCGGTAAATTCTGGCCGGCTGGCAAGGCGCCCTCTAAGGCCTCGCTCGCAAATTCATTGCCAAAACCGCTCATATAACTGTAAGTATCGCTCATATCAAATCTCCCATATTCACAAAAATTTCGTGCCCTTATCATAGATGATTTTAAGTGGTAGGTCAGGGCTTTTTTTCACGCCTGCAACGCTCGGAACAATAAACGATTTGCTCCCAGTTTTTATCCCATTTTTTGCGCCATGAAAATTGCCGCTCGC
Organism: Alphaproteobacteria bacterium; assembly: GCA_046541095.1. Lineage (GTDB taxonomy): Bacteria > Pseudomonadota > Alphaproteobacteria > Micavibrionales > Micavibrionaceae > UBA2638. The sequence continues at coordinate 5,044 of JBKHDZ010000100.1, read as the reverse complement.
ATACCGGACAAATTTTGATTGGCAGATTTTCTTTTTTATGCGGCATGCTTAAAAAAATAATGTCTTTGCGGGGAAGGTTTGTAAGTCTGACGCGGCAATCTATAAAATAGATCGCCGCGCTTCGTTCGTGATGACAAATGCATTTTGGGGGTTACTTCAAAACCCACGCCTTCATAAAGTCGGTCACTTTCATTTCCTCCAAGGCTTTCTGATCGGCGCAGAGATCGATAATTTGCTGCGCCTGATCGGCGGGGAAGTGATCGCGGATATTCTTTTCAAACTTGGCTTGCAGAAGCGGAATACCTTCCTCTCTGCGGCGTTTATGCCCGACAGGGTATTCGATTACCACGCGCTCGGTTGAAGTGCCATCCTTGAAGAAAATTTGCATGGCATTGGCAATGCTGCGTTTTTCCGGATCGTGATAATCTTTCGAGAATTGTTCATTTTCCTGCACAACCATTTTATCGCGAAGCATTTGAATGCGCGGGTCGCTTGCCACATCATCCTCATAATGCTCGGCCACGAGAGAGCCGTGAATCAGCGGCACAGCCACCATATATTGCAGGCAGTGATCGCGGTCGGCAGGGTTATGCAGCGGGCCTGTTTTCGAGATAATGCGGATTGCGGCTTCATGTGTAGTGAGTTCAATACGCTCGATTTCATCCAGTCGGTCTTTCACCTGATCATGCAAAATATGCGCAGCTTCCACAGCCGTTTGAGAATGGAATTCTGCGGGGTATGAGATTTTGAACAGCACATGCTCCATCACATAAGACCCATATTCACGCTGGAATTTGAATTCATTGCCGCCGAAAAGGACATCATAAAATCCCCATTTCGGCGCGGTAAGCGCAGACGGGTAGCCCATTTCGCCGCTCCCCACAATTTGCGCCAATCTGACAGCGCGGCTGGTGGCATCCCCTGCTGCCCAACTTTTGCGGCTGCCCGCATTGGGCGCATGGCGATAAGTGCGCAAAGACTGGCCGTCCAGCCAGGCATGGGATACCGCATCAATAATCTGCTCTCTCGTGCCGCCCAGCATTTGCATGGCCAGGGCCGTCGAGGCCACTTTCACCAATACAACATGATCAAGACCAACGCGGTTAAACGCATTTTCCAAAGCAATCACGCCCTGAATTTCATGCGCTTTAATCATAGCGGTCAGGACATCTTTCATTTTAAGGCCGGGCTTGCCCTCGGATTCGAATTTCTGGCTCATATAATCGGCAAGCGCCAATATTGCACCCAGATTATCGGATGGATGGCCCCATTCGGCGGCTAGCCATGTATCGTTATAATCCAGCCAGCGCACCATACAGCCAATGTCAAACGCGCCCTTGATGGGATCAAGACTATAAGATGTGCCGGGAACGCGCACACCGTTCGGGCAAGTCATGCCCTCCACTTGCGGCCCCAGCATTTTCGTGCAGGCCGGAAATTTGAGCGCAAGAATGCCGCAGCCCAATGTGTCCATCAGGCAATAGCGCGCGGTTTCATACGCCAGTTCGCTATTAATTTTATATCCGCTTACATAATCGGCAATATCGACAAAGACTTTATCGTAATCCGGGCGTTCATTAGAGTCTGTGTTGGCTAAGGCGGCTTGTCCCATATTTTCGTTTTCCTTTTTAAAATTATTGCTGGATTGTTGCGCTTAATTCTTTGCCGCCAATACTGATACCAACAGTTTCTGTGCGGCTTTCTTGATACAGATAATAGGCCAAAATTCCAACAGCAATGAATAAAACAGCAATTAGAACTTCTCTTTTGTTTATTTTTTTCTCACTCATTGTTTGTGCTTTTTTTAGGTACGATCTTCCAATTTCACAAAATCCAGACCTTCCGGACCAATGTAATCGGCGCTAGGGCGGATGAGTTTGTTGTTTTTGCGCTGCTCGAAAATATGAGCCGCCCAGCCAGTAATGCGGCTCATTACAAAGACAGGGGTGAAGAGTTCGGTTGGAATGCCCATCATGTGGTACACAGAGGCGCTGTAAAAATCGAGATTGGGAAAAAGCTTTTTCTCATCCCACATCAGTTTTTCAATCGCTTCAGATACGGCATAGAGTTCTGGCTTGCCGCCATCCTCGCACAGTTTTTTCGACCAGCTTTTAATCACGCGATTGCGCGGATCGGCTTCGGTGTAAACGCGGTGGCCAAAGCCCATGACCAGTTGCTTGGTTTCCAGCTTATGGCGAACGCCTTTGACGGCTTCTTCGGGTGTTTTATAAGAAGAGATCAACTCCATCGCCGCTTCATTGGCGCCGCCATGAAGGGGGCCACGCAACGCGCCAATCGCCCCGCAGACAGCGGAATAAATATCGCTCATGGTTGAAATGATTGTGCGCGCGGTAAAAGTGGAAGCATTAAACTCATGCTCGGCATATAAAATAAGGGACACATTCATCGCCTTGACATGCAGATCCGAAGGCTTTTGCCCGTGCAGCATGGTCAGGAAATGTTCGGCTATCGTGCTGGTATTTGTTGCGCTATCGGGGCGCAATCCCTTGTGGTGAAAATTGTGCCAATAAGCCATAACGGAAGGGTAGATCCCCAGCATCCGTTCGGTAATTTTCATCTCATCATTGCCTTCGTTTTCCTCCTCGATATTGCCAAGGAACGAGGTCGCTGTACGTATCACATCCATCGGGTGCGCGTGAACGGGAATCATTTCCAGTAAATTTTTCAAAGGCTGGGGCAAACCGCGCGATTTTTTAATACGCGCGCAAAAATCATCCAGCTCGCTTTGCGTGGGAAGTTTGCCATGAACAAGCAAATACGCCACCTCTTCGAAAATGCAGTGCTCGGCCAAATCATAAATGCTGTAGCCGCGATATTCCAGCGTATGTGCGCCGCCCGCCGCACTGATATCGGTTTCTCCGGCCACAATTCCGGCCAGCCCGCCAGTTTTCTTTTTCGGCGCGTATTTCTTTAGAACTTCTGCCATGTCTTCATCTCCCTTATTCTTTTTATGGCTATGAATTTAAGGGAGAAAAGCGGGCGGGGCAAGAGCCAGCTTTCGCATTAGAAATGTTAAACTATAAGGAGAAGGTTTTGGGTAATTTTATTCTCGAAATTATGCTGTAACAGAGTGTAAACGTGTGGCAGGCTGCCAACATTTTTTAGTCCAAGCCGCCTGGGCCAGATTAGATTTGTTTATACTTTATTTATTCTGGTACAAATTCAAATGTTTTGGCGATGGTATGGCCTCTTGCAATAGGAGCTTGCTCATTTTGGCCTATGGCATTCTCCAGAGCATCAAAAATGGTATTGAATAATGTATCATCATAAGTGGCTATGAAATGGCCTTCTAAGCCGTGTAATCTCATATTTTGAGATTTCGTAAGTAAATCATGTGCTTGTTGTTCTGTTTCGATAGGTACTTCTAGAGCTTTCCCTTTATCGAAACGGGCAACCATCGCCATATTATCATCGCCCCATCGACAATGCTTTGTTCCATCATCATTGACAGAAGACCTGCACAATGTCGAAAATTCTGCATCCCCTTCAATAGCTCGTTCGTGGGTGATAAAATTTGTTGCGCCCAAAGCTGCGACTGTACCGAATATGACGCTATATATTAAATTTTCTTTCTTCATAATGTCCCCTGTTTCAATAATTTTTACAAATTAGACTTTTGATTATGAACAGTCAAGGGCGGTAATGTATTTATAAATTCAAGTATTTACAAAAGGCTATTTACCAAAGAGCTTATCCAGCTTTTCTTCATAGGGCGCGTTGTTGATGGTGGCATAGAGCTATTACAGCAATCCCGGACTTGATCCGGGATTTATGCCGTAATTTTTTTGTAAAGATCGTTCCAGTCAGGATTATCTTTTTCGATCAAGGCATCTTTCCATTCTCGCCGCCAGCGTTTCAATTTTCGCTCTTTATGCGCGGCGCTTTGAGAATCATCAAAAACTTCAAAGTAAACCAATCGCTTGATGCTATATTTTTTTGAATGCCCTTCCATAACACCCTCACGGTGTTCCCAGACACGTTTTGCGAGATTTGATGTCAGGCCGATATAAAGAAAACCATTCTTCTTGTTTGCCAGAATATAAACGTAAAATTGTTTCATAGTTCTCTGGAAATAACCCCGCATCAAGTGCGGGGTTTCTGTTTCATGCATTTATTGTAATACAATTTTAAATTTTTGTAGCTACGGTACGATCAGGAGGTCTTTGCCTTTGTGTAACCTTACTTCCCGAACAGCTTATCCAGCTTTTCCTCATAAGAGGCGTTATCGATAGTCTTGTAAAGCTCTTGCCTTGTTTGCATCATATCAACCACGTCTTTTTGCGTGCCATTCGCTCGAAGGGATTTTAGCACTGTTTCGGCGGCTTTGGCTTGTGCGCGGAAAGCGCTGAGCGGGTAGAGCGCCATATCAACACCGTGGGCTTTTAATTCGTCCGTTGTATAAAGATCGGTCTTACCAAACTCGGTGATGTTGGCGAGCAAGGGAACCTTTGTTGCATCTTTAATTTTTTGGTAGTGGCTTAAATCTTCCATGGCTTCGGCGAAGAGCATATCCGCGCCACATTCGACATAGTAAACCATGCGCTCGATCATCGGCTCTAGGCCTTCATTGGCGTAGGCATCAGACCGCGCCATGATGACAAAATCAGGGTCGGTTTTACCATCGACGGCGGCCTTAATGCGGTCGCCCATCTCGATCTTGCTGACAAGCTCTTTATTCGGGCGATGCCCGCAACGTTTTTGTGCGATCTGGTCTTCCATATGGACGGCGGCCACTCCGGCCCGTGTCATTTCCTTGATACAGCGCGAAATATTAAACGCGCCGCCCCAGCCAACATCGATATCGGCGAGAAGCGGGATATCAACGGTTGCTGTAATCTTTGAAGCCTCGGCCAACACATCATGCATATCGGTGATGCCGAGATCGGGATAACCGTTGGAGGCATACGCGACCCCGCCGCCGGAGAGATACACGGCCTTAAACCCTGCTTGTTCAACCTGCATTGCTGTATAGGCATTCACCGCGCCGGGGATTTGAAGCGGCGTTTCGGATTTAATTGCGTTT
>JBKHDZ010000099.1:0-7566 GCA_046541095.1 Alphaproteobacteria bacterium | reverse complement strand
CGTTGTGTCTTGTGATTCTGCGAGCAAATCATTATAGGCGCTGATCCGTGCTTTGGATTTGGCGCGGCGGGCAGAGGGGCTACGCCCCATCCATTCCTGCTCACGTTTCAAGGTTTTCTGGCGCGTATCTTCCTCGCGGGATTCCTGCTCTAAGCGTTTGCGCTTGGCTTCAAGATACGCGGAATAATTCCCTTCATAAGGAATACCCTGCCCACGGTCCACTTCTAAAATCCAGCCCGTCACATTATCAAGGAAATAACGATCGTGCGTTACCATGACAACGGTGCCTTTGTAATCTGCCAGAAATCTTTGCAACCACCCCACGCTTTCGGCATCCAGATGGTTTGTCGGTTCGTCCAGCAAAAGCAAATCAGGCTTTTCCAACAGCAATTTACACAAGGCAACACGGCGTTTTTCTCCGCCCGATAAATTGGTCACATTGGCTTCGCCCGGCGGGGTACGCAGCGCATCCATCGCAATTTTAATGGTACGGTCCAATTCCCAACCATCATTATTATCCAGATATTCCTGCAATTCAGCCATCTCGTTGGATAGAGCTTCGAAATCAGCATCCGGCTCGCCCATTTCCATGCCGATTGCATTAAAGCGCTCCAGCTTTTCCTTAACCTCGCCAAGACCTTCCATGACATTTTCCGCAACAGTTTTGGTGGTGTCTAATTGCGGCTCTTGCTCCAGATAGCCAACGCGCGCGCCTTCGGCAGCCCATGCCTCGCCCGTGAAATCCTTATCGCGGCCAGCCATAATTTTAAGTAAAGTGGATTTACCCGCGCCATTAGGTCCCAAAACACCGATTTTGGCGCCCGGAAAGAAACTCAAAGTGACATTTTCAAGAATTTTCTTGTTGTCAAAAGACTTCGACAAACCGTTCATGACGTAAACATATTGGTAAGACATAGAAATTCCTCGCTAACATTAATGGCCTTCAGCCGCCCTGTATAGCATAAATCAGCGTAAAATGAAGGTTTAAAATGTATCGGTAAATATTACCTCTTCATCGGGCAGGTATCCGGGCTTTGGCCAGGCGGGTTTGACAGCCTTACCAATGGTTATAATCATACCAGTCACATGATTTTCAGGCAGCTTGATCAATTCGGCCACCTTATCCGCATCAAAGCCGATCATCGGGCAGGAATCATAACCCATTGCTTTGGCCGCCAGCATGAAAGTCTGGGCGGCAATACCAATGGAACGCATGGCTTCATCACGCTGTTTTTCAGGCTGGGCCTCGTAGAAAGGGGTAATCATAGGCACCAGAACCTCTTGCGCTTCTATCGGAGCATCCGCCCAATAGCGCGCAGGATTTTGCTTATGCGCCTTTAAATCCGCACATAAAATCAAAAGCATGGACGCCTCGGACACTTGCGCCTGCCCCCACGCTGCTTTACGTATTTTCATACGCAAATCCTTGTCTTTGACATTTACAAAGCGCCAGTTCTGCATATTAAAAGAGGTTGGGGATTGCCGCGCCAGATCGAGCAGTTCTTTTTCATCTTCCGGCGGAATTATAAATTCCGGATCATAATGCTTGATTGACCGGCGCGCACGAATGGCTTTTATTGTGTCCATTATTCTTTATCTCTCTCATAGAAAACAGAGATATAAAATGTCGCGAATTGCAAAAAAATCAAGCGTGAAATTAAACATGAAATTACAAGGCAATTTCTTTTTCGTGCTCTTCCAGCACCGCTTCATTGCGGCGTTCTTCTTCCAGCGCAAGCGGATCGTACAGATCAAGGCGATCTACAATGGATAATATCTGCCCGATTTCATGCTTCATATTCAAAATACTCTTGGGATTTGTGGCCGGAATGGAAATATCGGCGGCTTCGAAATGATTGTGTTTGCTTGCAATCATAACCAGCATTTTAGAATCATACCAGGCCACAGCAAGGCTGTTGCCCTCATATTCTTCATAAAGGGCTTTTAAATCCTCGATCATTAGCGGGTCAATCAAATACCGCGCTTCGACCTGATCATTGGTGTAGGCATCGAACATTTTTTCAAATTCGGGATCAGCCATGCGCGCACGCTTCATTTTGGAAGATTTTTCCTTAAACCATTCTGTAATTTTGCCCGCGTCTTTTTGCAAAGTCGTATGCCCCAAAAACTTTTTGCTTTGCATATCGAGCAAAATACAAAGACCATTGAATTTGGTAACTGTACGGCGATTTTTACCAGAGCCTCGGGTTTCGGTTAATTTTATTTCAGAAAACTCCATCGCCACCCCTTTATAAGTGCCTTTGAAATAATCCTCGGAATAATATTTATCATGGGAAGGAATAATTTTGGACGGCTCTAAAACGCCCATGTCGATGCGGCCGTCAATATCGTATATAAATTCCCCGAACATTTTGGCCAGCTTGGGCAGGATTTTCTCCTTATAGCCTCGCGCATAATCGCGCTTGGGCTGGGTTACCCACCAGTAAATTGCGCCGGCCACCAGGACGGTAAGTCCCGCCGCACCGTCATCATTGCCGCGTTGAAGCCATAAAAGCAAATAATCAATATAGCCGGTAATGGGTAATAAAACCGCGCAAACAGGTATGGCAATTTTCTTGCGCCATTGATAAACGCGGTATTTGGCCTGCCTTAATTTTTCCAGCAAATTCAGATCAGGCTTGACGCGCGCCATGAATTCCTCATCGCCGACACCGCGAAAATCGGTAACCGCGCCATTGCCTGTTTCGGCATGTTTATCCCCGAGGTTAAAACCGTCATCACGGTTTGGAAATACCTTGTAATATTGACGATCCAGCCAACCGCCTATATGTATGCCCGCATTTATCAATCCCATGAGAAATTCCCCCACCTTATATCCTCTTTTATGATAGTATCGCCGAGAAGTTACAGGAAGGTTAAAATGGACAGCCTTACACAGGGAAATGACAGCAAGGCTCGGTGCTGGTGGTGCGGGGAAGACCCGCTCTATGTTGATTACCACGATTTTGAATGGGGAAACCCTGTCCATGATGATATGCGCTTATTTGAAAAAATATGTCTGGAAGGCTTTCAATCCGGCTTGAGCTGGCTGACAATTTTGCGAAAACGCGAGAATTTTCGCCGCGCCTTTGATAACTTCGATTTTTTCAAAATACGTACATATACTCAAAAAGACGTACAGCGCCTTTTACAAGATTCCGGCATCATACGTCACTGCGGCAAAATCGAAGCCACAATCAATAATGCGCATAAAGCTTGTCTTTTAATAGAGGAGTTTGGCTCTCTGGATAATTATTTCTGGTCCTACAAACCCAAATCCCATTCAAGACCGAAAAAAATAGCAGACATACAGCCCTATACCGAAATTTCACAAAAACTTTCAAAAGATTTGAAAAAACGCGGCTGGAAATTTGTTGGTCCCACGACCTGCTATGCTTTTATGCAGGCCATGGGCATGGTGAACGATCATATACAAGGATGTGATTTTGCCGCGCCCTCTTCACAAGTGATAGTTTAATTTATATGGATATGACATGAGATTATTAGCGATTATTTTACTGGCTTTATTTTTAAACGCCCCTGTATTTGCAGCCTATGAAGAAAGTTCTGCACAATACGATTTTGAGCTTGTTCCGGTGGTGGGTGATCTGGAATACCCTTGGGGGATGGATTTTCTGCCCGGCGGGGATGTTTTGATCACAGAAAAAAGCGGCAACCTTATTCTTGTACGTATGCCCTCGGGCGAAAAACAAAGCGTTTCAGGATTGCCGGATATTGCCGAGATTGGCCAAGGCGGCTTGCTGGACGTGCTGATCCATCCCGATTTTCAATCCAACCAGACAATATTTTTAAGCTATGCAGGGCGTTCCGAGCGCGGCTATGGCACCGAAGTTGTGCGTGCGAAATTAAACGGCCCGCGCCTTACAGAAGTAACAAAAATTTTTGAAGCCGTACCGAAAGTAAGAGGGCGCGTTCATTTCGGCTCGCGGTTGTTATGGGGGCCGGATGATAAACTTTATATCACGCTTGGCGATCGCGGACGTAAGGAAGAAGCGCAAGATCCTAAAAATCATTTGGGGTCTGTTATCCGTATTAATCCCGATGGCACCATCCCTGAAGACAATCCTTTTGTGAATGATGGCCGTAAACGCCCGGAAATTTTCACTTACGGCAATAGAAACGTACAGGGCATTGCAATGCATCCAGAAACAAAAGAAATATGGGCGCATGAACACGGGCCAAAGGGCGGCGATGAGATCAATATATTAAAGGCTGGGAACAATTACGGCTGGCCCGAAATTACGTATGGCGTGGCCTATTCCGGATTCCCGATTACAGATCAGACGTCCGCGCCCGGTATGGAGCAACCCGTCTTATACTGGGACCCTTCCATCGCGCCTTGCGGCATGATTTTTTATACAGGAAACAAATTCCCCGCATGGCAAGGAAATATTTTTGTGGGCGCATTAGCAGGTACGCATCTACGCCGCATCAGCATAGACGGCACGGAAGTTATCGAACAAGAAGTTTTATTGGAAGAATTTGGCGAGCGCATCCGCGATGTTGCAAACGGCCCCGATGGTTTTATCTATATTCTGACCGATAAACTGGATGGCCAGCTTTTGCGCCTTGAGCCGAAAAAGTAGTTATATAAGGCAAGCGAATGCTTTAGAATAACAACAAATAATTTTAAAAAGACGGATTAAAACAATGGCTGATGAAGATCTCTCCCCCTCGCAAAGCTCTATTTTAGAGGCAACGCGCAGCCGCGCCCAATTTTCCGGCCACGGGGCAGCATTGGGCGCAGCGGGGTATAGAGCCGCCAGCGATCACCCCGAGAATTGCGACTTCTTGGAAGAGCCGGGCGGATATGTTTCCATTAACCCGCAAAAAGACGGTTTTGAGCCCATTATGATTGGGGTGGCCTGGGATAATGTCCAGGTTGAGCAATCCGGGTTTTTTGGCAAGCTCTTTAAAAAAGCCAGAAAAATCGGCGTGGATCTGGATATTGGTTGTTTATACGAGATGCAAGATGGAACGCGCGGCGCTATTCAGGCGTTTGGCAAAAAATTCGGCAATTTTAAAAAGCCCCCTTTTATCTCTTTATCGGGAGATGAGCGCACAGGCGATGCTGACGGGCATGATGAATATCTGCTGGTTAATGGTCAGCATTGGAATGATATTAAGCGCATTTTGGTTTATATCTACATTTATGAAGGCGCGCCGAGCTGGAGCATGATCAAGCCGCAAATTGTTATAGACGTGCCGGGCGAAAATGATCTGTACGTCACGCTAAAAGCCCATAATGACTCTCTGGCCCTATGCGCAGTAGGAGAGCTTGAAAACGTCCGCGGCGGCATTCGCCTTACCAACCGTACAGAATACTTCCCCGGTCACTCTGAAATGGACCGCGCCTTTGGTTTCGGGCTTGATTGGGCGGACGGCATAAAAAGCTGAGCGTCACATATTAGAAAAACCATTTGAGAAGCAAGACCTCTAATAATACAATAGAGCATACTATTTACGATCTTCACGACTTCATATCAACAATAGCAGAGTGAAAATTCATGGAATTAACCACAACAGAAGCCTTTATCCTCGCCATGGGGGCCATGGGCCTTGGTATTCTTTTGTTGGTAAAAGGGGGCGATTGGGTTGTCGATTCGGCCGTGTATGTTGCCGTTCATTTTGGCATATCTCCTATGGTTGTCGGCTTTACCATTGTCGCCATCGGTACATCTTTCCCTGAGTTGGTCGTTTCTGTTCTGGCCAACATGCAAGGCTCTGGCGGTATTGCCATTGGAAACGTGCTTGGCTCCAATATTGCCAATATCTTGCTGGTTATTGGGGCTACGGCCTTGTTTGTTACACTAAAATCCAAAAAACAGGGTATTATCAAAGACCTTGTTTTCATGCTCATTGCTACCGGTATCATGACTTTATTGCTCATGCATGGTGAAATATCACGTCTGGCCGGATTGGCCATGATTGCTCTGCTCTTATCCTATATTGTTTTGCAATACAAAATGGCGTTAAGCGGTGAGCTTAATACCGAAGATAATGATCAAGAAGAGCCGGAATATAATAAGCCCTACGAGCCCTATTTGTTTTTGTTCCTGGGTTTGATTGCCGTGGGTCTGGGTGCGGAATTTCTTGTGCGCGGCGCTAAGGTATCCGCAGAAATTCTAAGTGTTCCCGAAGCTGTTATTGCTTTGAGTATTATTGCGTTCGGAACCTCTTTGCCCGAACTTTCTACATGTATTATCGCCGGGCGCAAAGGCCATAGTGAAATGGTACTCGGTAATATTATCGGCTCTAATGTTTTCAATATCTTGATGATTATCGGTATTACGGCCATTATCAAGCCGATTGTAGAAGGAAGCTACGCCCAGCAACTGGTGGATTTTGATATCTGGGTTGTTTTGCTGGTCAGCGTTATCTTCAGCATCCTTTTAATATTCTACAACAAAATAACAAGGCCTATCGGGATCGTTTTCATTTTGTCTTATATTGCCTACAATATTTATATCTATACGCTTTAGAAACACAGTTTATGCTATACTTTTTAAAGAATGAAAAGAATCCAAGAGGCCGACCATGAGTGATGATATTTTCGACACCCGCTTTGAAGACAAGGAAGTGGAGCTGGATGACGGCTTTGTCGAGGTCGGCGAGGAAATCAATATCCTTGAAAAAGACCCCAGTGTTCACCGCCTTTTATTCGGGATGGGCTGGGAATTAAAAGCCTTTGACGGGGATACGGTCGATCTGGATATGAGCTTGTTTCTGGTCGATAAAAATTATCAAACCCGCATGGATGAAGATTTTATTTTTTACAACAATATGATGGCGCTGGATGGCGCAATCAAACATCACGGGGACAGCCGTACTGGCGCTGGCGAAGGTGATGATGAATGTATCTCCGTTGATCTGCACGGCGTGCCTTTTGATGTTATGCGCATTGAAATCTTTTTATCCATTTATCAAGGCCTTGAAAAAGATCAAAGTCTGGGAATGGTGCGCAACACGTATTTCAGGCTCATGAACGAAGAAAACAGCCATGAACTTTTGCGCTTTGATATGAGCAAAATCATGAAAGAAAAAGAAGATACGGGCGTTATCGTTGGCTATCTCGACCGTGAAGGGCCGAAATGGCATTTCAAACCCACAGCTGAATTCGTCCATGGCGGATTAAAAGAGTATGCCAAAACCAAAGGATTGATCATTATTGATCAATAATACGGCGTAAAAAACGTCTTTCCTTATATACTCTACATACCCTTTTTCATACCAAGCAAAGCATTCGCATTTGCTTTGGGCGATTTTCGGCCAATACGGCCACGTCGTCCACGCCCACCACGGCTATCATCGGAAAGCTGGGAATTCATCAATTCATCAAAATCAGGAATTTCCCCCATTTGCAAAGCTTCAATACAGGCGCGGAAAAAATCACAGCCCTTTTCTTCCCATTTGGGCAAAAGATTTTTAAAATCCTGCGCTTTCACAATTAAGCCCGTGGTCGTCCAGAGATTTTCGGTCGGTTTGATACGCATAATCATGATTTGCTGTCGCCCATCAATGATTTTACATTTAGGCGGTAAAGGC
>JBKHDZ010000098.1:0-7629 GCA_046541095.1 Alphaproteobacteria bacterium | reverse complement strand
TCCGGCTTGCGAATACCAGAGTTTAAATTGAGATAAATCCATTCCAGATGCATCTTCCATGCATTTGATCCAGTCATCGCATGTTGCCGCTTCGCCATCATGCCTTGAGAAATAAAGGTCAGTAGCCTTTCTATATTTTTCCGGGCCCAAAATGGTGCGGATCATACGGATCACTTCTGCACCTTTTTCATAGACGGTCATGGTATAGAAGTTATTGATCTCGATATAATTATCGGGGCGAATGGGATGCGCGAGCGGCCCAGCGTCTTCCGCAAATTGCAGGCGGCGCAAGTGATTAACATCATCGATGCGCTGCACATCGCGGTTGTGCAAATCGGCTGAAAACTCCTGATCGCGAAAGACTGTCAAACCCTCTTTCAAAGAAAGCTGGAACCAGTCACGGCAGGTCACGCGGTTACCGCTCCAATTATGAAAGTATTCATGTGCAATAACGCTTTCCACGCGCATGAAATCCTGATCGGTGGCGGTTTCCTGATGCGCGAGTACAAGGGCAGTATTAAAAATATTTAGCGATTTGTTTTCCATCGCGCCCATATTAAAATCACTGACAGCCACGATATTGAACAAGTCCAGATCATATTCAAGACCATAAACCTCCTCGTCCCATTTCATGGATTTTTTTAAAGATTCCATGGCATGTGTGCATTGATCTTCATCGCCGGGGCGCACATAAATATAGAGATCGACTTTGCGGCCTGACATCGTTGTGAATGTATCGTGAATATGGTTAAGATTTCCCGCAACGAGAGCAAAAAGGTAGCATGGCTTGGGATGGGGGTCATGCCAGACAGTGTAATGACGCCCCTTAGCGGCGTCACCTTCTTGCGTTTTATTGCCGTTGGATAAAAGAACGGGATAGTCTTTTTTATCCGCTTCCACGCGCACTGTATAAGTCGTCATTACATCGGGACGGTCGGGAAAATAGGTTATAGTGCGAAAGCCTTCGGCTTCGCATTGTGTGCAGTAATTCCCGCCAGATTTATACAAGCCTTCAAGACGCGTATTGTCTTCGGGATGGATAATGGTTGTTATTTCCAGCTCGAATTCATCATTGGCCGGGCAAGGGATGGTCAGGCTTATATCATCATGTTTATAATCATTGATGCTTTGACCATCTATTTTGACATCTTTTAATGTGAGGTGTTCGCCATTGAGATAGATATCTTCGCTTACGCTCGCTTTCTTGCGCATGCGTATCTTGGTATGGACGCTTGTTTTTCCATCGTGGATATCAAAATTAAGATCCACACCGATCAATTCATACGGGTAGGGCTTATAATCTTTCAAATAAATTGTTTTCGGCGTCTCGGTGCGAAGCATGGTTTTTCCTTTTTTTAATGGATATACTATTTTGCATGAAAACACCCATTTTGGAAACACCCAGATTAATTTTACGGCCTGTTCAGATGAGCGATGCGAAGTCTGTACAAAAACATTTTGCCAATTGGGAGATCATTCAATTTATTGGCATGAATGCACCTTGGCCGTATCCTGCTGATGGGGCTGAAACTTATATCCGTGAAAATCTTCTTCCGCCCATGGAAAAAGGAGAAAAATTCGCATGGGTTATAACAGAGCAGAATAGCAATGATGAGGCACTGGGGATTATTGAATTTCGCAAGGAGGCTGGAACAGATGGTAATAGGGGATTCTGGTTGGCAATAGAGCACCATGGAAAAGGCTATATGACTGAAGCCATTGATTCGGTGAACGATTTTTTGTTCAACAAGGCAGGAATTGAACGTTACGAAGTTTGCAATGCCAAAGGTAATATAGGCTCGCGCCGTGTTAAGGAGAAAACAGGCGCTGTCTTTTTAAGATATGGCAATGTGCCGCATCATAATGGTGTTGCCGTATCAGAGCATTGGGAAGTAACAAAAGAAAGCTGGCTGGCGGCACGGGCAAAATTTATTCGAGGCTGAATATTCTTTCTTTCTCGCTGTCGTCTTGCTTTTCGCTCTCTGATCGGCGGTCAACATTTTTTGCCAATAGGAATAGCATATCTTTGATTCCTTCTCCGGATACAGAAGATACCTGGTGAACCTCCAGCCCCGTTTCCTGTTGCAGGATTTGCGCCTGATCTGCGGCGAGTTCGGGGCCGAGAGCATCGACTTTGGTCAGGGCGATGATCTCCTTTTTATCGGCAACGTCTTGCGCATATTCCCGCAATTCATGGCGAATGGTTTTATAGGCTCCGATGATATCATCTTGCGTGCAGTCAATCAGGTGCAAGATGGCGCTTGTGCGCTCCACATGGCCCAAAAACCGTGTGCCAAGACCTTGTCCTTCATGCGCACCCTCTATTAATCCCGGGATATCGGCAATGACAAAATCTTTATCACCCGCCTTTACAACGCCCAGATTGGGCGCGAGGGTGGTAAAGGGGTAATCGGCAATTTTGGGTTTGGCATTGGAAACTTTGGATAAAAAAGTCGATTTTCCCGCATTGGGCAAGCCAACAAGGCCAATATCGGCAATGAGCTTCAAGCGTAGCCAGACGGCCATTTCCTGACCTGGCCATCCGGGCGTGGATTTGCGTGGGGCCTGATTCGTCGAACTTTTATAATGCGCATTGCCAAAGCCGCCATCGCCGCCTTCCAGAAATTCCACGCGCTCTCCTAAAGTGGTGAAATCATGGAGCATGGTTTCTTTATCCTCGGCCAGAACTTGCGTGCCGACAGGAACCCTAATAATGATATCATTGCCGCCTGCGCCCGTGCGGTTGGCACCTTTGCCGTTATGACCGTTTTGCGCGCGGAAATGCTGTTGGTAGCGAAAATCTATTAAAGTGTTCAGCCCGTCCACAACTTCAAAAATCACAGAGCCTCCGCGTCCGCCATTGCCCCCATCAGGGCCGCCGAATTCCACGTATTTCTCGCGGCGAAATGAAACACAGCCCGGGCCGCCATCGCCGCTCTTTAAATATATTTTTGCTTCATCGAGAAATTTCATCTTATCGTTTTCTAACTTTTATTGCTTCGGTATCTGTTTCTTATGCTTTGTTATGGGCTTCGCGTTTCATGCCTCATATTAAAAAGATAAAACTATAACAGCATTTTTAAAACAAAAAAGGGGAGACCAAGGCTCCCCAGATTTAAAACTTATCTTTATTGTCAATTATTCCGCAGCTTTTGCGCTTTTTTCATCATTGGCGGCTGGAACAATATTTACGGTTGGATTTGCACCCAGCTTTTTGCGGGTAAAAACAACCTGTCCATCGACCAATGCATAAATCGTGTGATCTTTGCCAAGGCCGACATTCTTTCCGGGCTTATATTTTGTTCCGCGTTGACGCACGATAATATTGCCGGCCAGAACCTGCTCACCGCCAAAGCGCTTAACGCCTAATCTCCGGCCTGCTGAATCGCGACCGTTCTTGGAACTACCACCTGCTTTTTTATGTGCCATGTTTTATCTCCTGCTATGCGCTTTTAAAACTTAAGCGGCTTTAATGTCTGTAATTTGTACCAGTGTCAAAGGTTGACGGTGCCCTTTTTTACGGCGGTAATTCTGGCGGCGCTTTTTCTTGAAAATTGTAATTTTCGGAGCGCGCTTTTGTTCCAGAACCTTGGCTTTAACGCTTGCACCCTTCACAACAGGCGCGCCCGCTTTGACGGCTTTACCATCATTTACGTACAGCACTTCAAAATCAACACTATCACCGTCTTTGGCATCCAGCTTTTCAATTTCGATTTTATCGTCTTTGGCGACGCGGTATTGTTTACCGCCTGATTTAATAATTGCAAACATTGTATTTCTCTAAGTTTTCATGGAAGAAAAGGGCCGTTTTTTGCCGCTTTTAATCCTCTCATTTCGAATTAAGAAGCGACAATATACTTATATAGGTTTGTATGTCAAGAATTTAAGTCAGATATTTTTCTTTTTGCAAAGTATCCGTAAGCGGGAGCATACAGCATGGCCAATATTTGTATCAATCCAGCAAGAACGGCTATGCTCGCCGCCGCATTTATACTATGCTCAAAGCCAAGCCACAAGGGCAAAATTGCGCCTAGCCAATACCCGCCCAGACCGCTTGTCACGCCGAAGGCAGCCGAGAGAATAATCTGGTTTTTAAAGTTGTCGGTGAGCATTCGTGCGCCAGCCGCCGGACAAATGAATAAGGCCAAGACCAGAATAACGCCGACCGCTTCAAAACAGGCAACTGCCGCGCAAACGGTCAAAAACATAAGGCCGCCGCTGAATAAATGCACTGGCAAGCCGCTGGTTTGTGCGTAATTCAGATCGAATAGCCATATTTTTATATGGTTAAAAAATACTGTAAGGGTAAGCACTATCATTATGGCCAGCCCAAACAGAACTTTTATAGTTTGGGGCAGGGTTTGCCATGTATATGGTTGTTGCCAGTAAGTCAGCTCCAAAGCCCCGTAAAGGGCGTGCTGGGCATCCAGATGAATGCGGCCATCTATTAATAACTCAAGCATAACAAGACCTGCGGCGAATAATGTTGCAAGAGTTACTCCCATAGCAATCCCCGTATCCAGAACCGTAAAGCGCTGAATAATATAAACCATGGAGGCGGCAATAAGGCAGCTTATAAAAGCCCCTGTAAACATGGCCGGAGCGCTTATTGTACCGCTGATAATATAGGCGATAACAAGGCCGGGCAGAATGCTATGGCTTAAGGTATCGGCCATCATTGTATTTTTTCTAAATAAGAGCAGGCTACCCAGAAGGGAACAGCAAAGCCCGGCCAACGCGCTTATGGTAAGGGCTGGTAAATCAATGCTGATGAAATCTGGTGACATGGAAAGCTTTTTGTAAAATGTTAACTGTAAAAGATAGTAAGAAAAGAATAGACAAGCTGATAATTATGGCTGGTCCGGTGGGCAAATTTTCCACATACAAGGAAGTTATAGCTCCGATCAGGCTACCCGCAATCGCCGATAAAATACTTATTACTAAAATACTTTGTATATTATTGCTCAATAACCGCCCTATGGCCGGTGGAATAATAAGCATCGCCATAATCAATATGGCTCCTATTGTTTTCAAACCCAGACAAATAGCCACAACCATCAGAATACTGAGTAAATTCATTGTCCGATCTTTGCGAAGTGAATACAGGGCTGAAAATTCCTTATCAAAAGCAAAGAAAAAGAAATCCTTATGCTTGAAGATGCAAATAGCCAAAACGCAAGCGGATGCCATAATAAGAAAAAGAGCATCAAGCTGTGTCGTGCCTGCTATCTGGCCAAAAAGGAAATTGTCGAGCCCTGATTTTCCGGCGCTCTCCAGATTTTGAATGATGCTGAATAACAGCAAGCCAAAAGCGAAATAAAAAGCAAGGCTTGAGGCTATCGCGCTGTCATCATGTAATCTGGTATGGTTTTTGACCCAGTTTATCGACTTGCTGCATAAATATCCGCTAAAAGCGCCGCCAGCCAATAAAAGCGGTAAAAACCGGCCGTCATTTAAACCCGCATAATAGGCGATAAAAAAACCAAGGGCGATCCCGGGCAGGGTTGCATGCGCTAGTGCATCGGAAACGAGCGCTTTTTTGTAAAGCATTGTATAAGTGCCCACAATAGCGCACGAAATGCCAATGGTTATCGCGCTGAACAAGACAAGGATTGTATTCAAGCCTATAATCATGGTTTACATAGATAATTCTTTTTTAATGTCAGACAGCGGGAGATATGTTTTCTTGATATTGTTTTCGGTAAAGACATCATTTACTGGGCCATACGCAATAAGATGTCTGTTTATGAGGGTTACATCATCAAAATATTCAGGAACGCTGGCCAGATTATGATGGACTGCAATCACGCTCTTGTTGTCTTTGGTAAGGTCTTTAAGGATTTGAACAATGATTTTTTCTGTCGAAGCATCAACGCCTGCAAAGGGTTCATCCAAAATATAAAGTTCTGCTCCATCTTCCATCATCCCTTGCACAAGGGCGCGCGCTAAAAACATACGTTGCTGTTGGCCGCCTGAAAGCTGGCTGATCTGGCGGTTTGCAAATTCGCTCAAGCCCACTTTCTCTAATGCTTGCATCGCCATTTCATGGTGTTTTTTCGGTGTGAAGATATCACTGAGCTTTAATTCCGAATAAAGCCCTTGCATCACAACTTCCTTTACGTGAATGGGAAAATCCCAATCCACATTGGCACGTTGGGGAACATAAGCAATTTTTTTGCGCACCTCTTTAAAATCATGCCCGAAAAATTGAACGCTGCCAGATTGAAGTTTTATAAGCCCTAGGGCCGCTTTTAAAAGAGATGATTTGCCAGCGCCATTGGGCCCCACTATGGCGCTCATTTTTCCAGCGCGAAAGTCGAGGGTAATATCCTCCAGAGCATTTGCGCTTTGCCCGCTATAGCGGAGAGTAAGGTTGTTGATAGAGCAGGGTGAGTGGGCTATCATTGCTGTGCGGCAGAAAGCTCGGAGGCGCTGATCTTGCTTAAATTCTGAGGTGTCCCACCCAGCGCTTTTGTAATTGTTCTCACATTATATTCCATCATGCCGACATAAGTTCCAGTATAGGTGTCTGGCGCCCCTAATGAATCAGAGTACAGCGTGCCACCGAGCTTTACTTCAAATCCGTTATTCTGAGCGCCTTCTTTAATCGCGCGTATATTCTGATCCGTCACCGAGGCTTCAGTAAAAATGGCTGGAATTTTATCTTTACTAATACGGCGCACAAGACTTTCTATTTTATGAAGCCCTGCCTCACTGGAAGTTGAAAGCCCCTGTATGCCGATTACCTCGATTCCATAGGCGCTGCCCAAATAGCCAAAGGCATCATGCGCAGTAATTAAAACGCGGTTTTGCGGCGGGATCGTGGCTATACTTTTTTTGATGTTTTCATCCAGCTTTTGCAGACGCTCTTTATAGTTTCCGGCAGCTTTTTGAAAGTCTGCTGCAAATTCGGGCTTAAAAGCCGATAGTTTTTCGGTCACACTATCGCTCGCTTTTATCCAGTTCTGCACATCCATCCAGATATGTGGATCATAAGCGCCATCTTCATCCCTTATGAGATTGGTTATTTCATAGGCGAGGCCATAAACAGGTTTATTATTGGATAAAGTATCAAACAGTTCCATCATCTGCCCTTCCAGATGGCGGCCATTGTAAAAAATCATATCGGCGCGGTTCAGTTTTACAATGTCTGAGCGCACGGGTCTGTATAAATGCGGATCGGTTCCAGGGCCCATCAGGCTAGTTACCTCGGCATGGTTTCCGGCAATGTTACGAACCAGATCACCAATATGCGCAGTAGTCGTTATTATTTTGATGGGAGAATTGGAGTTTTCATCATTGGGCAAAGTATCAGCGCGTATTTGCGTTAATCCCGTTAACACTGTGAACAGGGCGCAAATCAGTATCCAGAAAATATGTCGTGTGTGTTTTTTACTCATAGTTTTAGTATATAATACAAAAGTTAGCCATGGCAATATTTTTGTGTGATGGCTTTATCCTTGATTAACGTGCAAAAGGCGGTAATAATTTAAGGAATGAATAGCCGCTATAACTTGGAAGATCCGAAAAAACAGGCCGCGCGTTTTGAAAAGCTGCGTGAGGAGCATCAGACAGAAACAGCCGAGGATTACGTAGAATTGATTGCGGATTTGATTGAGGTGAATGGCG
>JBKHDZ010000097.1:0-7632 GCA_046541095.1 Alphaproteobacteria bacterium | reverse complement strand
GGACAAAAACTAGAGCCGATTGAATAAGTCACGATTGATGTCGATGAAGAATACGCCTCTTCCGTCATTGATAAAATGAATAAACGCAAGGCCGAAATGATAGATATGCGCTCCTCAGGAGCTGGAAAAACACGCATTATCTTTCATGCCCCTTCGCGCGGTCTGATTGGTTATCAATCCCAGTTCCTGACTGATACGCGCGGTACTGGCGTTATGAACCGTATCTTTCATGACTATGCCCCCTATAAAGGGGAAATTGCCGGACGCAGAAACGGCGCGCTGATTTCCAATGACACCGGGCAGGCCGTGGCCTATGCGCTGTTTAACCTGCAAGATCGCGGTGTGATGTTTGTGGAACACCAGACCCCTGTTTACGAGGGCATGATTATCGGCGAACACAGCCGCGATAATGATCTGGAAGTCAATGTCCTGAAAGGCAAAAAACTGACCAATGTGCGCGCCTCAGGAACCGATGACGCCGTCACGCTCATCCCACCGCGCAAGATGAGCCTTGAAGATATGATGTCCTATATCAATGATGATGAATTGGTGGAAGTAACGCCGCTATCTTTGCGTCTGCGCAAAGCCATGCTCTGCCCGCATGAACGCAAAAAAGCCAGCCGCGCGGCGAGTTAAACCTTGCAGCTTATTATCGCTATGGTTAAATAAGACCCTGATAAAAAAATAAAACAAGGGTGTTTCATGCTGGACTTGCTCGAACAGATCGCTGTCATCGCTTTCTTTGCCATCTTGGCACAATGGATGGGATGGCGGCTGAAAACTCCGGCCATTGTCTTTTTCCTGATTTTCGGCTTCTTGGCCGGCCCCATTCTCATGCTGGTCCAGCCAGAAATGCTTTTGGGCGATTTGCTCAAACCGTTGACCTCGCTGGCGGTGGGTATTATTCTGTTCGAAGGCTCGCTTAATTTGAATTTCAAGGAAATCAAAAACGCCAAGCGCGCTGTCTGGCATTTCACCCTGATCGGCGCGCCTGTTGCCTGGATTACAACCGCCGCCGCCGCCTATTACATCGCTGGCCTGCAATTCGAAGTCGCGGTCACCTTCGGGGCCTTGCTGATTGTCACGGGGCCAACTGTCATCATGCCCTTGCTGAAAAATGCGCGGCTGGTGGAAAGACCCGCCTCTATCCTGAAATGGGAAGGCTTGATCAATGACCCTATCGGGGCTGTACTCGCCGTCTTATGTTACGAATTTTTCCTGCACAGCACGCAAGGGGATATGAATCTTGCCGGCTTTTTCTCGGGTGTGTTTTTGAAAATTCTGGTGATCGGAACATTCAGCTATATTATCGGGCGCATTGTCGGCCATGTGTTTAATCGCGGGCTTATTCCTGAATATTTGAAATCGGCGGCGCTGTTATCTTTTGTTGTTATCTTCTTTGTGATCTGTAACCAGATTTTGCACGAATCCGGCCTGATCGGTGTATCCGTTCTTGGTATTACACTGGCCAATATGGGGCTGACTTCTTTGGAAGATTTGAAAAAATTCAAGGAAACCTTGAGCTTGATGCTCGTATCCGGCCTGTTCATTGTGTTAACCGCGCAAATGGATCCCGCCATTCTGCTGAACATTGATTGGCGCGGCTTTGCCTTTATTGCTGTTCTTCTCCTCATTATCCGCCCCTTAACCGCGCTGGCCTCGAGTTTTCAAACACATATGAGCTGGAATGAAGTAATCCTGACAGGCTGGATCGCCCCGCGTGGTATTGTGGCCGCCGCTATTGCCGGTATTATGGGCCCCTGGCTGGTAGAAGCCGGATTTGAAGATGGGGAGCAAATGTTGCCGCTGGCCTTTGCCATTGTGTTGCTGACCGTCTTTTTACACGGGCTTTCGGCCAAACCTCTGGCCAAAGCGCTGGGGCTATCCCACCCCGAAAAAGATTGCCTGATTATTGTGGGCGCCTCAGGCTGGTCAATCCAGCTCGCGCAAACTTTAATGCAGCGTAATATCGAAGTTTTGATTGCCGATAAAAACTGGTATGCCCTGAAACAAGCCCGCCTGAATGATTTACCAACATATTACGGAGAAATTTTATCCGAAGAAACGGGATATAATCTGGAGCTAACCAAATATAATGCGCTTTTATCTGTAACGAATAATCCCGCGTACAACTCGCTGGTCTGCACCAATTACGCCCATGAATTCAGCCGCGAGAGCACCTATCAATTCATGCCGCATCAGGAAGATGAACATGAGCGCAAGCAAATTACCGAAACCATGCGCGGGAAAGATTTCGGCCCCGGTGATCTGGACTTCTGGACAACATCCAACTTATTCAACAAAGGCTGGCGTTTCAAAGCAACCCGCATCGGTCAGGAAGACAATATTCACAATATCCTTGAGAAGGAAAAAGCGGGCGATTTGAAAATTATCGGATATATTAAAACCGGCAACGCTTTAAAGCGCAGACTTTATCTCTCCAAACCCTCACAGCCACTGGATTTGAAAGAAGAAGACGTCCTGATAATTTTCGAAGTAAAAAACGAGGACGAGCCTAAAAAATCATAAACGCACGCACGGTCTGCTAATTTAGAAAATCATAATTTCTAAATTAGAAATATCCGATATGCGAACATAATGGCATAGTATTTTCAATGGATTCTCAATGGCTTAAGATACAGTTTCAGCACAACCCGAATAAAAGCAAAGCCGATTTGGCACGCGCTTTGGGTTTAGAGCCGCCTGCCGTAAGTAAAATCCTGGCCGGAACGCGGCAAATCAAAGCCCATGAATATGTGAAAATGCGTAAATTTTTCGGTCTGCATCTGGAAAATGAGAGCCGTAAACCCACAAACAAATCTTATATTCTGGAACCTTTGCATAATTTATCTGAAGGACAAAGCCAAAGCGGCGAATGGTCAATTCCCGCCTCTATACTTACCCAAAAAACCGATGCACCACCCGAAAAAATCAAGATCTTCAAAATTGAAGACACGATGATGGAGCCTGACTTCAAAAAAGGCGAACACGTGATTGTGGATTTATCCCAGAAACAAATCGATAAAGACGGTATTTTCATTTTATCGGATGGATTTGGCTATATGCTTCGAAATTGTGAAATGCTCTCACAATCAAAAAAAGGAAAAATCAAAATATCGGCCTTACAAAAAAATTTCGAGCCGCAAATCCTCTCCACTTCGGAAATTCATATCATCGGCAAAGTTATCGGCAAAATGCAGTGGGTTTAGGTATCTTTAAGCCCCTCAACTTAATTCTCTTCCATAACCCAATCAAATCCCGCGGCCACAAAAAACGGATTTAAAAATTTTGTATCGGGCCCATCATAGCGCAGACCGTATTTAAGCGGTTTTCCCTCAAAATCCGTAACTTGGCCGCCTGCCGCCAGCAAAACACCATGTGCGGCGGCTGTATCCCATTCACATGTTGGGCCGTGACGTGGATACAGATCGGCCTTGCCCGCCGCAATCATGCAAATTTTAAGGGAGCTGCCTTTTTTCATGGTTTTTTGCACTTTAAAGCCTTGTAAAAACTCTTCAAGCTGTTGCTGATCGCCATGATTTTTACTCGCAATAACGATCAATCCTTTTTCAGGCGGGCGCCGCACGGAAATAGGCTTTTCCTTGTTATCATCCTCGCGCCAGAAAATCGCATCACCTTCGCCATCTTCTTCATGATAACCGCAATAAAGCTCGCCCTTCACAGGGGCATAGACAACCCCGATGACAGGATTTCCGCGGTGAATAAGGGCGATATTCACCGTATATTCGCCGCTACCCGAAACAAACTCCTTGGTTCCATCCAGCGGATCAACCAGCCAGAAATATTCGGCCTCGGGCAAGCTCGATAAATCGTTTTTATGATAGGTTTCTTCTCCCACCAATAAAATACCCGGCACCAGATCTTTCAGCTTTTCGGTGATATAGGCTTCGGCTTTTTTATCGGCCAGCGTGACAGGCGAGCCGTCAGTTTTCATATCGGCCTGCATCGCCAGATCATTTTCGAAATAATCCAGCGTTAGATTACCTGCCTCCACTGCAATGCGGCGGACCATATTCATCAAGGCTTTGCGATTTTGTAATAATTTATGGCTGGCCATAGGAAGCTATCCAACTTCCTTTAAACCGCTAGGAGCCTTGGCACTTAAGGGCAGCACTTCTTTCCTGCCCACAGAAATATAGTGAAAGCCTGTTTTTTCCATGTCGGATATTTTGTAGATATTGCGCAAATCAATTAATAATTTGTTTTTCATGCTATCGCCAAGCCGCTCCAAATCAAGCCCGCGAAATTCGTTCCACTCGGTCACGATGACAAGGGCATCAGCATCTTTGGCCGCTTCGTAAGGATCGGCGCACCATTCCACATCATCCAGCTCTTTGGCCGCTTCCTCCATGGCAACAGGATCGCTCGCCGCAATGCTGGCGCCATGTTCTTGCAACAAGGGAATGATTACAAGCGCCGGAGATTCGCGCACATCATCGGTATTGGGTTTAAAGGAAACACCCAGAACAGCAATTTTTTTGCCCGATACATCCCCGCCGCATGCTTCAATAACACGCTCGGCCATGGATTTCTGGCGCTCTGCATTCACCCAGACAACCGTTTCAACGATATTCTGCGGCGCGCCGTGTTTCTGGCCAATTTGCGTTAAGGCCAGCGTATCTTTTGGAAAACATGAGCCCCCAAATCCCGGCCCCGCATGCAGGAATTTCGAGCCAATACGCCCGTCAAGCCCGATGCCTCTTGCAACTTCTTGCACATTGGCCCCCGTTTGCTCGCATAAATTGGCGATTTCATTAATAAACGTAATTTTGGTGGCCAGAAAAGCATTGCCCGCATATTTGATAATCTCGGCTGTTTCGGGCGTGGTAATCACCATCGGCGTTTCATTGATATATAAAGGGCGGTAAAGGCGGCGCATCACTTCTACGGCGCGCTCGCTGTCGGTGCCGATAACAACGCGGTCGGGGCGCATAAAATCATTTATCGCCGCTCCTTCGCGCAAGAATTCAGGATTGGACCCCACATCAAAATCGGCTGATGGATTGGCTTCCCGGATAATTTTTTCCAATTCGCGCGCTGTTCCTACCGGCACGGTCGATTTGGTGACAATCACCGTATAGCCCGTTAAATGCAGGGCAATTTCTCTGGCCGCTTCATAGACATAGGTTAAATCGGCCTGACCATCCTCACTGCGCGGCGGCGTGCCCACAGCAATAAACACCGCATCCGCATCCTGAACAGCCTTTTTCAAGTCGGTTGTAAAATCAAGACGGCCCGCTTTCACCTGCTTTTCCACCAGATCTTCCAGACCGGGCTCGTAAATCGGAATTTCACCGTTTTCAAGCGCTTTGATCTTGGCCGCGTTATTATCCACACAAGTTACATGTGTTCCGAATTCGGCAAAACATGTCCCCGAAACCAAACCGACATATCCCGTTCCAACCACTCCGATTCGCATGGCAATTCCTTTCCGTTAAAGCATGGCCAGGCTAGTATTTTGAAAAGCCAAGGGGCACTATACACCCCAAAAAAGCGTATATTAAAGCTCTTTTTACTTTTGCAGTGCTAATCTGGGCTGTATAAGCCTGTTTTTCTATTAAAACATTTGCTTTCACCCCCCAACTTTGTTTAGATCGAACAGATATCAAAGTTTTTAAAGTATTTAAGAGGATTTTCTTATGGCTACATCACAAGATAAAGGAAACGGACAGGCAAAGCAGGCTCAGGGGCAAACGCCCGCCAATTTACCGCTGTTTTATAAAAAACCAACCCCGCTGGATGCCAAGGCACACAGTGATATGGGGTTAAAGAAGAATTTCGGTTTCGGCTTTACCAAAGGTGTAAACGCGGTTCCTGTAAACCTGATCGAATTACCCCAGATCTGTCATTATTACCCCATAGCCTTCAGCCCCGATGGCAATGCTACACCAGTGGCCATTATGGGTTTGCGGGATAATGAAAACCTGTTTTTGAACAATGATAACAGCTGGGTGGAAGATACCTATATACCCGCCTATATTCGCCGCTATCCGTTCATTTTCTCGGAAATGCCCAATAACGAGCAATTAACGCTTTGCGTGGATATGGATGATAATGTCGTTCAGAAAAATGGCGAGCAGCCTTTCTTTGATAAAGAGGGCAAGCCCACAGATCTGGCAAATAATGCACTTGAATTCTGCAAATCCTATCACGCCGCAGCCCAGCAAACCATCCGCTTCAGCAAGGCCTTGGCCGAAGCCGGCGTTCTGGTGGACCGCGAAGCGCAAATCAATATCGGCGGCGACAAGCGCATCAATTTTTCCGGCTTTATGATTATTGATGAAAAGAAACTTGCCGAGCTGGATGATGAAACATTCTTGCAATTCCGCAAGGAAGGCTGGTTACCTTTCATTTACGCGCATCTCTTCTCCGGCTCTCAATGGCAGCGCTTATCACGCCTGCTCAATGGCCGCATGGAAAAAGACGCGGCATAATATTCCCCGCCTATTTCAAATGCAAAAAAGCGCCCGCCTCATTCGCGGCGCTTTTTTTATAGCCCCTGAACTTTTTACGACAATATTATATGTGAATAAAAAGAATCTATTTCTTGAACCCTCCCGGGAAAAGTGCTAGCAATTTGTCTATTCCAAAAACTATATTTAAAGAGGTATTTGCACATGGCAAAAGTTGGCGCACAAAGAGCCGCCGAGCTCACAGGGAAGTCAAAATCAACAATTCAACGTTCCATGAATAACGGCAAGTTGTCGTATGAAATGGACAATTCCGGTCGCCGCGTGATCGACGTTTCCGAATTAGAGCGCGTTTTCGGCCTTGAAAAGGCCGCTGGCAGTGTTTCTGCCGGAGTGGAGCACGAGCTTGAAAAAGCCAAGCAAATGCTGGAAATGGAACGCATGAAAATGCAGATGAAGTCCCTGCAAGATCAGCTTGATGCCGCCAATGAACAAATCTCCGATTTGAAAGAACAGCGCGATAAGTGGCAAAAACAGGCCGATCAGGTCTTGATTACCAGCCAGTATAGCCAAAAACAGGCCGAAGAATACCGCAACGAAGTGAAAGAGCGCGAGCGCCGTGCGCAAGAACGCCGCCAGAAAATGCTGGATCAACGCGTTAAAAAACTGCAGCCCGAAAATGAAAATGCAAATGCGGATGATCAAAACCCGGCAGAGGATAACAGCGCCATATTCCAGGGACTTTGGAAAAAAGTCAAAGGCCAGTAAGTCTTTCGCGATAATCTTGATCAAAAACCGCCGCAAAAAGGCGGTTTTTTATTGAGGGGCAGAACATGCATGTTTATTGGATGACATAAGGAATCTTTGAGTTAAAGAATTTGTTTATCAATAATTCAAAGCCTTGTGGTAAGATAATGTGATGAGATTTTATTTGAAAATTTTAACATTCATTCTTCTTGGCGCGTGTTTTATACCGGGCATTTCGTACGCGCAGCAGGCCAATGTTCCCGAGGAGCTTTTACAAGAAAAGCCGCCGCAACAAGAACAGCAATTACAGCCCGATCGCCCCACCTTACTCAATCTGGAAGAGGAAGAAAAGGACGTTCGGCCCTATTCCAGCTATGATGAAATTCCCCAGGAAGCCTTGGATGAAACGCAAAAATTTTTCGAATATTGCGAAAACGACCCCCGCTTGCCCACC
>JBKHDZ010000096.1:0-7624 GCA_046541095.1 Alphaproteobacteria bacterium | reverse complement strand
CAGCGTGCTTTTAAAGCGGGCGTGGGGATGCAGATGGCGCTCTAAAAAAGCTTGTGCGCGCTTTACAGAGCTTCCGATATCTCCGGCCGTAATTTTATTCATATCTTCAATGAAAAAACGGATATTACTTTCGCTCAAAGCGTCATATTTGCTTTGGGCAGCGGCTTTTTGGGGCGCTATGGCCGCAAAAACGAATAATATGGATAAAATGTAGAATGATAAAAGCGTTTTACCTTGCACTATAACCCTTTGATAAAGCCTTTAAATTACTCAAAAAAACCCGAAAAAAGGCCCCATCAAGGCGTTTTGGCGCGAAAATAAGACCTTTTATCATTATGGCGGGAAAAAATGAATTCTTCCCTAATTTCGTAAAATAATTCGGGGAATTTAAGAAATATCTAATGCAATATCAAGGGCTGAAGCGCTGTGCGTTAGTGCGCCGACGGAAATGTAGTGCACACCTGTGTGTGCAATCTCCTGGACTTTATCCAGATTAATGCCGCCCGAGGCTTCGGTAATCAGAGAGCCTTTGGCCATTTCAACACCCTTTTTCAGGGTTTGGATATCCATGTTATCAAACATAACAATGTCGGCCTTGCCATTATCCAGCACCTCTTGTAATTGCTCCAGCGTATCAACTTCGATTTCGATTTTCACCGTATGGCCGGCCAGCATATAGGCCTGATCAAGAGCTTGTGAAATACCGCCTGCAATAGCTATATGATTGTCTTTAATTAGAATCGCATCATCAAGACCGAAGCGGTGGTTGGAGCCGCCGCCAATCGAAACGGCGTATTTTTGAAACATACGAAGGCCGGGCAGGGTTTTACGGGTATCACAGATTTCCGCGCCAGAGCCTTCGATCTTATCAACATAGCGGCGTGTCAGGCTGGCAATACCGCTGAGATGGGAAAGAAAATTAAGGGCTACGCGCTCGGCCGTTAAAAGAGAGCGGGCAGGGCCGGTAATTTCCGCAATCACGTCGCCGGCCTTCAACAGATCACCGTCTTGCTTATGAAGGCTCATATCAAAATCAATATCAGTCAGGGAAAAGGCGGATAAGGCTAGCATAATCCCGGCCAAAACACCATCTTCGCGGGCTTTTAAAACGGCGCTGGCTTGTTCGGAGAGGGGGATCAGGCATTCGGATGTGACATCACGGCCATGGCCCAGATCTTCTTCCAGCGCGGTGCGGACGGCTTTTTCGATATGGAGATTTGAGAGCTGCATAATGTATTAATTTTGAGTAGCGTCAGGAACAACAAAAATGCTTTTAAAGTTATCAAATTCAAAATCGGTACTTTTAGTAATGTAATTACCACCGCCCAGAGTAATTGCTCCAGCAAAAGCTCCGGCCAAGAGATAGTTTTTAGGCGAATCAGGATAAGCAACCCACAGGCCTGTAGCGGCACCTGCGAATGCACCTATAAGAGTCCAAGATGTAACGGTTAAGCTCATAAGAATGTCTCCAATATATTGTGCTGACACATATAAAGACATAATATAAATAAATCAACATTAATTTAGCTCAATTCCAGCATGCGCTCGACCGCCTTACGGGCGCGGGCGGCAATTTCGGGAGCGACATGAATTTCCGGGCCTTCTTCTTGCAAGGATTTCAGGATTTTCGGCAAGGACATGCGCTTCATATGCGGGCACATCTGGCAGGTGCCGATCATCTCCACGCCCGGATTGCTGGCGCCGATATTATCGCTCATTGAACATTCGGTATAAAGAACGGCCTTTTTGGGCTGGTTTTGCTTGATATAATCATCCATCTGCGCGGTAGAGCCGGCATAATCGGCCTCGGCGATGACCTCGGGCGGGCATTCGGGATGCGCCAGAATAAAGGCATCGGGATGATCACGGCGCATTTTTTTGACATCCTCGGCGCTAAAACGCTCATGCACCTCGCAGGTGCCATCCCATATGATGATCTTCACATCGGTTTCGGCGGCAACATTTTGCGCAAGAAATTTATCGGGCGTCATAATGACCGTATCATGGCCTTGCTTGCCCAGTTCATTGACAATTTTCAACGCATTGGAGGACGTGCAGCAGACATCGCTCTCGGCCTTCACATCGGCGGATGTGTTCACGTAGCTGACCACAGGCACGCCCGGATATTGCGCCTTTAATTTACGCACGTCTTCGCCTGTAATACTTTCGGCCAAAGAGCATCCGGCCTTCATATCGGGAATAATCACTTTTTTATCGGGGCAAAGAATTTTCGAAGTTTCGGCCATAAAATGCACGCCGCATTGGATAATAATATCGGCCTTTGTATTGGCCGCTTCTTGCGCCAGCTTCAGGGAATCGCCGATAATATCGCCCACGCCGTAGAAAATATCGGGAGTCATATAATTATGCGCCAGAATAACGGCGTTTTTTTCCGCTTTCAGGCGGTTAATCTCGTAAATATACGGCGCAAGGGTTTTCCAGTGCTCGGGGCTGTATTGTCTGGAAAGTTTTTTGTAAACGGGATCTGTTGCTTGCGCAACTTCCTGTGTGTATTCCAAGGCTTGTGTTTGCATGATATGTTCTTATATTGTTCCCGGGCAACCAATAAACTATGTATGTTTCATAATTACCACGTCAAGGTCAAGGGAAAACAAGGGAATTGTTATTCCGGCCGACCAATAGGGAGCGGAGGAATCTCATATAAAGGATGGAGATCCCTCGACTTCGCTCGGGATGACGGGATAGAGGTAGAAAAATGACGGAATTATTTGCGCTAGAAGAACTGGATAATCAAAACAAGAACCGCCCGCTGGCTGATCTTTTGCGTCCGCAAAATTTGCAGGATGTGGTAGGACAGGACCATATTATCGGCCAAGGCGCGCCTTTGCGCAAAATGCTGGATGCGGGGCGTTTATCCTCGCTCATCTTCTGGGGGCCGCCCGGCTGCGGAAAAACGACAATGGCGCGTATTCTGGCCGATCATACCGATTTGCATTTCGAACAGATTTCGGCGATTTTTTCAGGTGTCGCTGATTTGCGAAAAGTTTTTGATGCGGCCAAAATTCGCCGTCAAAATGGTCAGGCGACCCTTTTATTCGTCGATGAAATTCACCGCTTTAACAAATCCCAGCAAGATGCGTTTTTGCCAGTGATGGAGGATGGAACGATTACGCTGATTGGCGCGACCACGGAAAACCCGTCTTTTGAATTGAATGCGGCTTTATTATCGCGCGCGCAAGTGATGGTTTTGAAGCGGCTGGAGGACGAGGCGCTGGAAAAATTGCTGGCTCGCGCTGAAGACCATCTGGGACATGCTTTGCCGCTGGACGAACAGGCGCGCATGACATTGAAAGCTTTGGCCGATGGGGATGGGCGATATTTATTAAGCCTGGTAGAGCAGATTGCCGCCCAACAAGAAACATTGGATACTGAAAGTCTGCTCACTCTCGTACAAAAGCGCGCACCGCTTTATGATAAGGGCGATGAAGCACATTATAATCTGATATCGGCCTTTCACAAATCCCTGCGCGCCTCGGATGTGGATGCGGCGCTTTACTGGATGGCGAGAATGCTCGCTGGCGGTGAGGACCCAGAATATATCTTGCGGCGCATGTTGTGCGTGGCTTCGGAAGATATATCCAATGCCGATCCGCAAGCCTTACAAGTGGCCTTGAATGCATGGCAGGCTTATGAACGCTTGGGACTGCCCGAGGGCGAACTGGCCATGGCGCAATGCTGCACCTATCTGGCCTGCGCGCCCAAATCGAATGCCAGCTATATGGCGATGAAGGGTGCAAAAGCCCTGGCCGCGCAAACGGGCTCTAAAATGCCGCCCAAACATGCGATGAATGCGCCGACAAAGCTGATGAAAGAAGAGGGGTATTCGCTGGGCTATAAATACGACCATGACACGCCAGAAGGTTTTTCAGGGCAGAGCTATTTCCCTGAAGATGTCGCGCGGCATGAATTTTATCGCCCTGTCGAGCGCGGTTTCGAGCGCGAAATAAACAAACGCCTTGAATATTGGAAAAAACGCAGACAATGAAAAATTTTGAGCGTTTTATTGGTATTGACTGGTCGGGAGCCAAAACGCCTATCCATACAAAAACGGTTGCCGTGGCGGAGTGCGCGAAGGGAGTGGAGCCGCCTAATCTTATTGCGCCGATTACGCCCAAAGGATGGAGCCGCGCAGATGTTTCAAAATGGATTAAAAATCTAACCCTATCCTCAAAGCGGATTCTCATCGGGATTGATGCCAATTTCGGCTACGCGCAAGAAATTGCGCAAGCGCAATTTGGCAATAATGTCAGCTATCTGGATGTCTGGCGCGAAGTGGAAAAAACCTGCGCTGCTACGCCCAATTATTTTGCGCAAGGATTTTGGGAAACCTGGCCGCAATATTTCTGGAGCGAAGGGAAAAAGCCCGCTCACATCACCCTCCCGCGCCGCATGGTGGAAAATGCCTGCGGACAGGCGGGGCTTGGCTGGCCCGAAAGCCCGTTTAAGCTGATCGGCCCCAAACAGGTGGGTAAAGGCGGTCTGGCCGTGATGCGCATGGCGTATGATTTAAAGAAAGAGCTGGGTGATAAAATTTGCATCTGGCCGTTCGAACATGAGATCGCCGATAGCGCGCAAATTGTCATAAGTGAAATTTATCCACGCCAGTTTTTAAAGCGCAGTGGTCATGGCAATGCGAAAATTACCACTTTGCCCCAGCTGAATACGGCGCTTTCTTATTTTCAAACAAAGCCTATCAAGGATATGGCCGATATTTCCGATCATGATAGCGATGCGCTTATCTCTGCCGCCGGTTTGCGCTGGCTGTGCGGGCGGGAAGAGTTTATCCCTCGCGCTTTGCATTATCCTGCTCTGGCACCGGATCAAAGAAGTTCCAGGGTCGAGGGCTGGATATTCGGAGTGGGCGCGGAATAGCCTCGTGCGGCGCGGCGGCCACCATAGGACGGCGCCAGCGTTCGACCAGTATCAGATAAAGGCCGCTGGATATAATAATGGCGGACCCCAGCAGAGTTATAAAATTAGGCGTATCGCCGAAAATCAGATAGCCG
The DNA here is from genome assembly GCA_046541095.1 of Alphaproteobacteria bacterium. Classification (GTDB taxonomy): domain Bacteria; phylum Pseudomonadota; class Alphaproteobacteria; order Micavibrionales; family Micavibrionaceae; genus UBA2638. The sequence continues at coordinate 2,597 of JBKHDZ010000096.1, read as the reverse complement.
AAGATAATCCCCCAGATCATTTCGGTATATAAAAACGGCGCAACCGCACCTGCATTGGCAAGGCGAAAGGCGAGGGAAACGCCAAGAATTCCGCCTGCAATCAAAAATCCGCCCGTGACAAAAAGTGGCACATGCCCCCAGATAATATCGCGGCTTTGCTGTAATTCCCAGTTTCCATGCTGGAATAATTGTTCCATATCGGGTGTGCCGAAAATGGCAAAAGGAAGCGCGGCCAAAAATGTGCCGAGCAGAGGGTAAAAACCCATAACAAACGGGCTGGCTTCATTCAAAGAGCGCGAGAGAATAAACATGATCGCAACCAGAAAGGCGCAGAAAAGCGGGATTAAAAGTTCAACCTGAAAGCTCTCGGGCGTGGGCTGTAAAATCACAAGCACCCCGATAAAGCCGACAAAAATGGCGGCCCAACGCCCAAAGGTTACGCGCTCTTTATAAAACATAACGGCCAGAAGGGCTGCGAAAAAAGGCTTGGCAAAAATCATCGCGTAAATATTGGCCAGCGATAAAATTGTAAAGCTGTAGAGCATCAGGATATTCAAAAGAATATTCAATAAGATACGCACGCCGTGAAACCACATCTCACCGGCCGTGTTATACCCGCGCCAGCCGCCCAGCGAACGCGAGAAAAACAGCAAGACAAGCGAGGCCAGCGCCGCATTGATGCAGGCAATTTGCAACGCCGGATAATGCGGCGCGACAAATTTCTGGATGGTGTCGGAGAATGCAAAGCTGGTATAACCCATCAGGCCGACCAGCATCCCTTTTTGATTGGTGCTGAGATTTTCAAACATAGCTATAGACTTAACAAATATAGGGCGTTTGTGAAGGGCGTTAAAAAAAGTTTATTGAGCGGCGGCCTTTTTCATCTGGCGATGGTTGTGAAGAATTACAAAAAATCCGCTGGCAATAATGATGGCGGTGCCGATAAGCATCAGGGAATTGGGCACATCGCCGAAGATCATATAGCCAAAAAGCAAACCCCAGATGATTTCGGTATATAAAAACGGGGTGACGCGGTGGGATTGCGCGGTACGAAATGCAAGCGATACAAAGGTGATCGCCATAGACAGCAAAACCCCGCCAAGGGCAAAATGAAAAATATGGCGCGCGGTCAGCGGATCAAAATTCATCAGCATAAATGGTGCGGCCAGAACAAAAGTCATGGAAAGCGGAATAAAGCTAAGAAGGAACGGGCTGGCGCCTTGCAGGGATTTGGCACTGACCGCATTGATGGCCACGCCTAGCGCCGCGCCGAGAGGCAGCAGTAAATAGATATTCATATCAAAACCCGGCTGCAGGACGAATAAGACGCCGATAAATCCAACAATGATGGCACCCCAGGAGGCTTTATCGGCAAATTCGCCATAGAAAATGCGCGATAGGATAACGGCGATAAACGGCACGGTGAAAATCATCGCATAAATATCGGCGAGCGAAAGAAGCCCGAAAGAATAAACGAGCAAGACCGAAAGGGCGAAATTGGTAAAGCCGCGCAGAATATGAATAGGGCGCTGTTTTTTATTGTCTATACCCTTCCAGCCCCCCATGAAGCGTTGAACCAAAAGCAGAAAAATAGCCGCTGATAAGGCTTGTAGGCAATTAACCTGCATTTGCGGCAGGCTTTGCACCAGCCATTTCGCATTCACATCATTAAAGGCAAAGGCGGTGTAACCGATGAGCGCGTAAAAAATACCTTTTTGTGTATCATTGAAATGTGCGAACATGGTAACCCTTGGATAAGTAAAACAAAAAATGTCATACGGGAAAATGAGTATAAGCACAATAGCAATGATCGGAATTGGCGGCGCGGCGGGCGCTGTTATGCGCCACGGTGTGAATGTGGGCAGCGCCTCTTTCTTTGGCACGGCCTATCCTTTGGGTACTTTAATTGTCAATATTGCGGGCTCTTTTGTGATGGGATTGTTGATTTCCATTTTCGCGCATCTCTGGCAACCTTCGCCCGAAATTAAGCTTTTTCTCATCACAGGATTTCTGGGCGCATTTACAACGTTTTCTTCATTCTCATTGGATTTTGTGAATTTATGGGAGCGCGGGGATCTGCTGGGCGCCTTGTCCTACGCCTTATTCTCTGTTGTGTTCTCTATTACGGCGCTGGCGCTTGGTATGCTGGCCATACGCTGGGTGGCACTATGAGCAATGAAGCGCGAATTATTGAGGTAAAAGGCGATGATGACGGGCAACGCCTTGATCGCTGGTTAAAACGCGTGGCGCCCGATCTGCCTTATGTACTGGTGCAAAAATTATTGCGCAAAGGCCAAATCCGTATAGATGGCAAGCGCGCCAAACCCGATACGCGGCTGGAGCAAGGACAGGAAGTGCGCCTGCCGCCCAAAGATTGCAAAAGCAAGCCTGTAAACAAAACGCTGAATGCCGAGGATATTGCCTATATAAAATCGTTGGTGATTTATGATGACGGCGATGTGGTTGCCTTGAACAAGCCTTATGACCTTGCCGTTCAGGGCGGCACGAAGATGCAGCGTCATGTTGATGGACTGTTGGAAGGCCTGAAGAACAAAGAGGGGATCAAGCCGCGTCTTGTTCACCGTCTGGATAAAGAC
>JBKHDZ010000095.1:0-7722 GCA_046541095.1 Alphaproteobacteria bacterium | reverse complement strand
GGGTAAAGCCATGTTTTATCCCAATCACCGCCGTCTTTGCGCGTAAAGATAAAACGTTTGTGCAAGCGGAAAGGGCGCTCTTCCCAAAATTCGTAACGATCAGGGATAATGCGGAAGCCGCCCCAATGTGAAGGGCGCGGAGGATTATCCTGTCCTTCAAATTTTTTTTCGAATTTATGTAAGCGCTTTTCAAAATCCTCTGGGGATTCCATCGCGCGGCTTTGTTCGGACGCCCAGGCCCCGATACGGCTTTGCCTTGGCCTATTGTTAAAATAGCGGTCCGAGGCTTCAGCGCTTAACTTTTCTACAGCTCCGGCAATTCGGATTTGTTTCTCAAGGCTTTTCCAGTAAAAATTCACTTCGGCAAAAGGATTGGCTTCCAAAGCGCGGCCTTTATTGCTTTCATAATTGGTATAAAAATACACGCCGCTTTCATTCAAATCGCGCATCAAGACAATCCGCACTTGCGGGCGTCCGTCTTCATTGACCGTAGAAAGAGCCATGGCATTGGCGTAAGATGGCTCGCTTTGCTCGGCTTTTTGGAACCAATCATAAAATAAATGGGTTGGGTTATCCGGTATTTCAGAGGTCTTGGGCATAGGGCTTCCTTGCACGATTCGTAAAATATTTTGCTTCAATGCAAAATGGTATATATAGTTCACATGAATTCTTGAACAAATATGGTTCAAGGTAAATAGATAGAAAGGTACAAATCTATGAAAAACTTTGGATTAGTAATGATGTGTTTGGCTATGCTGTCTTTGGGCGCATGCGAAACAATGCAAAACCGTGGCCAGAAAGAAACACTGGGCGGTCTTGGCGGCGCTGTTCTAGGCGGTATTGCTGGCTCTCAAGTTGGCGGCGGTTCGGGCCGTTTATGGGCTACCGGTGCCGGTGTCTTACTCGGCGGCTTGTTGGGTAGTGAGATCGGAAGCTCTTTGGACAAGGCCGATAAAATGTATGCGGCCCAGGCCAATACAAGAGCGCATGAAGCGCCGATTGGCGAAACAATTACTTGGAATAACCCTGAAAGTGGTAATTACGGCGAAGTTACACCAACCCGCGATGGGTATAGCGCGGCAGGCCGTTACTGCCGTGAATACCAGCAGACTATTGTTGTAAATGGCCAGAACCAGACAGGCTATGGTCAAGCGTGCCAGCAACCGGATGGCAGTTGGGAAATCGTAACCTAGAAAACGCTAAGCAATATTGATTTGACAAAAAAGCCGGATGAGAATGTGTCCGGCTTTTTATTTTTCCTTTCTGTAAGATTCTTCCACTCTGTAAGATTCTTCCACAAAATCGCGGATATTTTTCTGACGTTTGTTTTTTCTTTCTTCCGGCTCAGGGATGTCATGAAGATATTTCAGTGTGTCCACAATATGATCAAACCCGTCTTTTTTGCTCAGAATTCCGGCCAGCATATTTTCATCAGGCTGTTTGCCGGTTTTCTTGATTTTGACCGCCAATATAGCCAGCTTTTTCACCGTATCCCACTCTACCGTTGAAAAAATCTGGTAATAATGGGTTTTAAGCGCCTGCATGGCCGTTTCGGAATTATCGCTGGCATTGTGGGCAATTTCCATCAAGGCAGGCGCGCTCCAGCCGCTTGGAACACCTTTCAGCAAGGTCAAAGTTTGCCGCTTGGCTTCCTGAATAAATAGCTCTGAATTAACATTTCCCCGGTATTCATCGAACAGGGATTGCAGATTTTCTTCGGCAATACGGTTGTGGATTCTCTCGTTAATCTCGTCTTCGACAAAGGGGTTGTAATTCACCCCTTCCGACGTGGTTTCGGATTCAATATCAATGCTTTCGGCAATCATATAACCCAAAGCCCGCACATGCGTATCTTCACTGGTATAAATGGCCGTGCCGAGAATCTGCTCGGGCGTATAGCCCATCCAGGCCATTTTTTGTGCAGGCTTGCTAAAAGACCACCATTCTTTCAGGGAATCACTGCCATAGGTACTGGCGACTTCCTGTGCCAAATCCATCGTCTGGTTAATCAGTTTGGTCTTTGGGTCAATTGTATCCTTCAAATCGTTATAGACAAACTGGCAGGCATCCGAGGCCACGGGATAGGGGAAATTTTCGCTCTCAACATTTTTGATAGGCTTTAAAACTTCCAGATTTCTTTTTGTGGCCAATTCCTTGATATAGCCGTAATGGCCTTGGGTTTCCATCATAATGGCGCCGAAAACGTCGGCCATAAGGTTATGCATGGAAAGCCGAAGTTCGTTTTCCTCGTTTTTAAAAATCCGGGTTTTTTGATCGCTTTTCTTTTTCTCGATTTCCTTTATGGCCTGGTGATAAGTGTTCAGCGCATGCCAGACAAGATGATAAAGCTGGTGCTTGGCATTTTTATCAACCTGAAAATCATCGGCATTGATAAAAAACAGGGCGGTGAAATGGCGCTTGCGGAATAATCCCGCCAAGCGCACCTGATTTACAATCAGCCCGGCAAATTCGCTCGAATCATTCTTCAGATTTTTGGTCATGCTGACCGTATCATAGACTTTGCGGCCATAAGGTTTGGAGAGGATCTGGTTTTTCTTTGCTAAAAAGGTTTTGTTGCGCTCGCCGGATTTATGCACGATAAACAGGGCCGTGAAATGACGGAATTCTTCTTCCACCTGCCTTCTGATAACGTTGCAAATATGATCCAGTTCTGCCAGATCAAGGCTCATAGCGTTTTCCTGTTAATGTTTTCCTTCTGCCCCTAGACGAGCCCTCTTAATTGTGTAGGATACAATAGATTTCATTGAACTAAAATTAAGAACGTTAGAAAAATGATGGATAGCACAAATAATTTTTTAAAAGGTAAGCGCGGCCTTGTAATGGGCGTGGCCAATGACAAATCAATCGCCTGGGGCATCGCCGATGCGGCGGCCAAGGCCGGTGCGGAGCTGGCTTTTACCTATCAGGGCGAGGCTTTGCTAAAACGCGTCAAGCCCTTGGCCGAAAAAGTCGGCGCCGAGCTTGTTTTGCCGTGTGATGTTACCGATGAAGCCAGCATTGATGCAGTTTTCAAGACGCTGGAAAAAGAATGGGGGCAAATCGATTTCCTTGTCCACGCGATTGCTTTTTCCGATAAAAGCGAGCTGGACGGGCTGTATTTGAATACCACGCGCGATAATTTCCTGCGCACCATGGATGTTTCGGTTTATTCCTTTACTTCTGTTGCTCAGCGCGCTGTTCCCCTGATGAAAGAGGGGGGCTCCTTGCTCACGCTCACCTATTACGGGGCGGAGCGTGTGATGCCGCATTATAACGTGATGGGCGTGGCCAAAGCCGCGCTTGAGGCTTCTGTGCGTTATCTGGCCGCCGATCTTGGCGCAAAAGATATCCGCGTCAATGCCATCTCAGCGGGGCCGATTAAAACGCTGGCCGCCAGCGGGATTGGCGATTTCCGCTATATCTTGAAATGGAACGAGCTGAACGCTCCACTCAAACGCAACGTGACGATAGAAGATGTTGGCCGCTCTGGTCTGTTCCTGCTTTCCGATTTGGGAAGCGGTGTGACGGGCGAGGTTATGCATGTTGATGCCGGTTATCACACCGTTGGCATGGTTTCGGTTGATAGTGCCGCGGAAACAGCCGAATTGCTTAAAGGTATTGTTCCCAAACAGAGCAAAGACGAGGCGGCTTAAGTGGCCGATACACTCTGGTTTAAAGATTACAACCTTGAAACCTTGCAAAGCCTGCGCGGGGCGAATATGGGCCATCATATCGGCTTTGAATTTCTGGAGATCGGTCCTGATTTCCTGAAAGCACGGATTCCTGTCGATGAACGCACAACGCAGCCCTTTGGCATTCTGCATGGCGGCGCGTCTTGCGTTCTATCGGAAAGTCTGGGAAGCGTGGCCGCGTGGATGACCATTGACCCCGATACGCACCGCGCTGTTGGTATTGAAATTAATGCCAATCATATCCGCGCCGTGACACAAGGCTTTGTTGTGGGAACATGCACACCGCTTCACACGGGCCGGCGCACGCAAGTCTGGCAAACCGATATTACCGAAGAAGCGACTGGAAAACGCGTGGCAATATCCCGGCTGACCGTCGCCATTATCGACCATGGCACGCTTTCCGCGCAAAAAGACAAGGTTGTCGTGGCTTAAGGTTTAAGGCGTTAAATCCGGGCCGCGGCTATATTTATCCGCCAGCATATCCTGAATCTGATCACCGTACGAATGCTGTAAATCAGCCAAATATGGAATACATTGCGCAAAGCAATGATCTGCCTGATCAGTATTTCCAACTCTGAAATGCGCGTAAGCTTCCATGAATTTGAGATGAAAATCTTTTGAATATTTCTCAACCAGCGGTTCTATCAAAAACAAGGCACAATCATAGGCCTCTTCATGAAAGAGGCTTTGCGCATAATTATAAAGCGTATGATTATCTCTTTGCCCTTTAAGGTAAGCTTTTTCCAGATGGGGCAAAGCTTCACCGTATTGTTGGTGTAAACAATAATAATCACCGCGCCAGGCATTGATGGCGATATCATCGGGATTGTCTTTCAAAATCGATTGGGTAAGCGCGTCCATGGCGCGCAGTTGAACATTATCCAAATCTGCGGCGCAGTATTTTGGATACAGGCTTGTCAGCACATCTTTAAAAGCTTTTGTTATGTCGCTTTGGGGCATTTCTTAACTCGAATTTGTGCATACCATAGACTATATTTTACAGAACTTGCAAATGATTCTAAGGATATAATTTTCTAAAATCTCTCTGTGCACCGCGCGAACTCCGTGGTAAAACATAAATTATGTCTGGTAATCGTTTCGGCACATTGTTTCAATATACGACTTTTGGCGAAAGCCACGGCCCCGCAATCGGCGCGGTTGTGGATGGCGTGCCGCCTAGAATTCCGCTGGATGAAAGCTATATCCAACATTTTCTGGATCAGCGCAAGCCGGGGCAAAGCAAATACACAACCCAGCGTAAAGAGCCGGACCGCGTTGAAATTCTCTCCGGCGTTTTCGAAGGCTATACCACGGGCACGCCGATTGGCCTTTTAATTCATAATTCTGATCAAAAATCCAAAGATTACGGCGATATTAAAGATAAATTTCGTCCCGGCCATGCCGATTATACTTATCACGAAAAATACGGTATTCGCGATTATCGCGGCGGCGGGCGTTCTTCGGCGCGCGAAACGGCCATGCGTGTTGCGGCGGGCGCGATAGCGCGAAAAGTGTTGAAATATGATATTCCGCGCACGCTGGCCAATGGCGTCAATCCATCACCTGCAAGTTTACAAGATGCCGAACCGCACCTGCTGGAGGTTTTGCCCCCGGGCGAGCACCCCAATTATCTGGGACACCGTCAGGCGCATGAAAAAGGCGAGAAAAAAGCGCATTCCAAAGAAGAAGTCCTGAACCCTGAATTTTTGATGCATGAATTCGAAGACGGGCAGGCGTTGAGTGATGCGCGCAAGGAAGAACATGCGCATATTCCATTAATCCGCGCGGCTGTGGTTCAAATCGGCCATGATAAAATTGACCGCGAAAACTGGGATTGGTCGGAAGTAACGAAAAACCCGCTTTGGTGTCCAGATCCTGACGCTGTTGAGCGCTGGCAGGATTATTTACAATCCATCCGCAAGAAAGGCTCTTCTGTCGGCGCGATTGTGGAGGTGCATGCTTCGGCCATTCCGCCGGGGCTCGGTGCACCTGTTTATGACAAGCTGGATGCCGATCTCGCCAAGGCGATGATGAGCATTAACGCGGTTAAGGCAGTGGAAATCGGTAATGGTTTTGACTCTGTTGTTCTGGGCGGTGAGGATAACGCCGATGAAATCCGCACAGATGAAAACGGGAATCCTGTATTCCTGTCCAATAAAGCGGGTGGAATACTCGGCGGTATTTCCTCTGGTCAGGATATTGTCATGCGTGTGGCTTTCAAGCCAACCAGCTCTATCCTTATTCCGCGCCAGACGATTGATGCCAAGGGCCATGAAACGGAGATCATTACCAAAGGCCGTCACGATCCTTGCGTTGGTCTGCGCGGCACGCCTGTTGTCGAGGCGATGATGGCTTGCGTTCTGGCCGATCATTGGCTGCGGCACAAAGCCCAGTGTTTGTAGGGTAGCGCAATAATCCAAATCCCCTTTGATTATAAGGTATAAAGCGCTAAACTCATTATATAGACATTTCAATGAAAGCGGTAAAATGCCACGTCCTAAAAAACCTTTGAAACCCAGATCCTTATTTGCCTCGCCTGTTCCAAAGGCTGTTGAAAAACCGAAAGTCAAATGGCGTGTTTTGCCGATTATGTGGATGGCCTTGAAACGCGGCGCCATGTTGCTTGGTTTTATGCTCATTTTATCCTCCATGATCAGTTTGTTTACTTTGGGCGCATTGGTGGATAAGCAAAAACCTGTTATGCCGGATCGCTCGGCCTTGTATATTGATTTTAAAGAGCCGATTGCCGAAATTCCTGAAGATCCGTCTTTGTCTGTTCCTTTCCCGATGGAGCAGCCGACTTTGCGGCAATATGTTATGGCGATTGAACGTGCTAAGCACGATGACCGTATTTCCGGTATTGTTGCCCGCATGCGCGATGGTGTTGGCTTTTCTCTGGCGCAAGCACAGGAATTGCGCAATGCGATTAAATCTTTCAGGGAAAGCGGGAAATTTACCAGCATTTATTCCAGTTCCTTCGGCGGTTCCGGCGGCGGTTTGTCGCGTTATTATCTGGCATCCAGCTTTGATGAAATGTGGATGCAACCGCTTGGTGTTGTTGGTATTGCCGGAATTAACCTCGAGATGCCGTTTTTTCGCGGAACGCTGGATAAGATCGGCGTAACGCCCGATTTCTTCCAGAAGCAAGAGTACAAAACCGCCTATGAAAGTTTTACCAATGCACAAATGTCGCCGGAAAACCGTGAAATGATGGAATTGCTGGTTTCCGATCTTAAATCCGAGCTTGTTTCCGGTATTGCCGAAAACCGCGCGATGAGCGAAGCCGAATTTACCGCGCTGGTGAATGAAGGTTTGTTCACAGCCGAAGAAGCGCTTGCCGCCAATCTTATTGATAAGATTGATTACGCCGATGTTTTGCTGGATAAAATCCGCGCTGATGTAACGGGCAATCCTGATGCGGATGAAAGCGAAGATGTGCTTTTGAGTTTGCGCGATTATATCGAATTCACCGGCAAACCCGCAAAAGGCGTAAAAACAGTGAAGCCCAATGTTGCGCTTGTTTATATCGTCGGCGCGATTATGCACGGTTCTAATCTTGAGGCCAAAAGTTCATCGGTTTTCCTGAATGATGGTATTGCAACCTCCAATGTTATTGCGCCAGCCATTTTCGATGCTGCAGAGCGCGAGGATATTGACACCATAATCTTGCGCGTGGATTCGCCAGGTGGATCGCCATCTGCATCCGAAGCCATTTTGCGCGCTGTCGAGAAGGCCAAGGAAGACGGCAAAACCGTGATTGTCTCCATGGGCGGAACAGCCGCATCAGGCGGATATTGGGTTTCGGCATATGCTGACCGCATCTTTGCCTCGCCGATGACGATTACGGGATCGATTGGTGTTGTCGGCGGGAAATTCGTTCTGCGTGACTTCTGGGAGAAGATCGGCGCGAATTGGGATAGCGTGAATTGGGGCGAGAATGCCGATATGTGGTCGATGAATTCCACCTTTGATGCCAGCGCGGAGAAGCAGGTTAACGAAATGCTGGATAATGTGTATAGCAATTTCATCA
>JBKHDZ010000094.1:0-7764 GCA_046541095.1 Alphaproteobacteria bacterium | reverse complement strand
CGATATCCAGAATGACAATATCCGGTTTATGTGCGGCGGCCGATTTGACCGCGAGTTCTCCATTGGGAACGGAAGCTGCGATTTTTATGCGCGGTTCGTCTTCCAGTAATTTGGTCAGCGCGCCGCGAATTACAGCGGAATCATCCACCAGCATGACATTAATGGTATCACTAGCGGGCGCGGCAGAATTTGAAGTATTCATAATTACTTATACAGGCTTGGTGTTATTCAATCAGGCCCAACTGCCTGAACTTCGTTTCGATAATTTCGCTATCGAATGGTTTCATAATATACTCATCGGCTCCGGCTTTCATGGCTTTTTGTATATGGCCGATATCATTTTCCGTCGTGCAGAAAATGACCTTGGGATGTGTGCCGTTATCGGATTGGCGCAAATGCTCTAAAAATTCCAGACCGTTCATAATCGGCATGTTCCAATCCAGAATAACCACATCCGGCATTTTACTCTCGCAAGCCTCCAGCGCTTTTTGGCCGTCTTCGGCTTCATCACAGTTATATTTCATGTCTTCGACAATCCGCCGCGCCACTTTTCTAACAACGCGGCTATCATCAACAATCAAACAGTTTTTCATTGATCATAAACTCTTGTTTTATTTTTCAGGTAATAGTTTACATTTTTTACAGGGTAAAACCTATCCTGTTTTTAGGTCTTTTTGATGGATGTTACCTATCAGCTTGGATACATCCAAAATGACCATTAATTCATTCTCCAGCCGGTAAATCCCTGCGGAAACGCTGAGCCATTTTGCATCCAGCGTTGCAGGGTTGTCTTGAAAATTCTCTTTATTCAGCGATAAAACATCGCCAACCTTATCAATGATCAGGCTGTATAATTCACCCTCATGCTCGACCACTACGCTCATATCGCTGTTTTCCTCATCTTCAAGCGGAGGAGGAAGGCCCAAGGCTTCGCGCACATTAATGGCCGTGACAATCCGTCCGCGAAGATTAAGAGAGCCTGAAATTTCTTTGGGTGCAAGCGGTACGATGGTCAGATTTTGTTTGCGCAGGACATCTTCCACCTGCAAAACCTGAATACCGAAAAGTTGCCCGGCTATGGTCAGGGTCAGGTAATCTTTGGAGGTTGAATTATCCCCTAGAATATCTTTGATGGCGCTGGCGCTCATGGCTGTTTACTCCTTAAAAAGCTTTTGTTTCAGCGTTTGTTACGATTTAACCAGTGTTTCCGATAACGTGTTCAAAAGCGTATCGCGGTCAAATTTGGCAATATATTTTTCAAATCCCACTTGCTCGCCCCGTGTGATATCTTGGGGGGTGGCGTGGGATGTTAGCGCCACCATTGGCGTTTTTGCCCAGTTGGAGCCGGTTTTGACTTTCTCGGCAAATTCAAAGCCGTCCATATCGGGCATTTCAATATCGCTGACAATCAAATCAAATTCCGCCCCGTCCTCACACAACTTGAGGGCTTCAAGCGGGCTTTCCAGCGTCGTGACTTCATAACCCGCCACACTTAAAAGCGGGGTCAGCATGTTGCGGAAAAACGGGCTGTCATCAACAAGCAAAATCCGGCGTTTGATTTGAACGTTATCCTGCCCGGCTTTTCCAAACGGCTCGTCACCATGGTTTTTAAACCAGTTCTTCTTTGTAGAATTCAGATAATGCCCCACATCAATGACATCGGTGGCATGGCCGTTAATGATACAGCTTCCCATCATGCTATCATCGCTGGCCTTGACCTTGATATCGATATGCTCTTCGCGGATGTCAATGATTTTATCAACGATGAGGCCAACAGAATTATCCTGATCGGTAAAAACCAAAACAGGTTTTTCGGTGACGCCTTCAATATAAGTTTGATCATTGAACAATTTAAGAGGCATTAGGCTATCGCGGTATTGAATAAGCATTTTACCGCCCGAATATTCGATATCGGCTGTTTTAATCATCTCAAGGCGTGCAACCAGAGATAAAGGCACGGCCTTCGGAGTTTTGTCACCAGCCGAGAACAGCAAAAGCGATATTTTGTCGTGCGCGTTTTCGGCATTGAGTGAGTCAGCTGCGCTGGCCGCTGCCTTGGTGTGTGCAGTATCCACTTCGCCTGTTTCCTTGGCCACTCCGTTGGGGTCGAGGATCATAATGACGCTGCCATCACCAAGAATGGTGTTGCCCGAGAAAATACCCAAAGCACGCAGAACAGAGGCCACAGGTTTGACAACAATCTCTTCGGTATCAAAGACCTTGTCCACGATAATTCCGAAAGTGTAATTCCCGACCTGCGTGACGACGATATATTTGTTTTTGTTATTTTCTTCGCATGCTTCTTTTTTCTCATCTTCGCTTAAATCTGCATCCACGCCATTAATTTCCAAAAGCTCGCTGAGCGTTACCAAGGGTAATAGATGATCGCGCAAACGAAAAACGGGCGCGCCTTTTATCTTTTCAATGCGGTTATCGCCGTGGGCCGAAGCCATTACAAGCTCGCGCACCGATAATTGCGGGATGGCAAAGCGCTCGCCTGCCGACTCCACGATTAATGCGGATACAATCGCCAAAGTGAGCGGTATTTTGATCTGGAAGGTGGAGCCTTGCCCTTCAATGGAGGTTAAATCGACAGAGCCACCGATTTTTTCAATATTGGTGCGCACCACATCCATCCCAACGCCGCGGCCTGAAACCGAAGTCACTTTTTCGGCTGTGGAAAAACCGGCATTGAAAATGAATTGATGGATTTGCTTGTCGCTCATCTTTTCCAGCTCTTCTTCGCTGGCCAGCCCATTGGACAGAATTTTGGCCTTGATCTTCTCGCTGGATAAACCGCGCCCGTCATCACTGATTTCAATGATGATATGCCCGCCTTCATGATAAGCGTTCAGTATTACTTTACCTGTTTCTGATTTTCCTGCGGCCAGACGGTCTTGCGGCATCTCAATACCATGATCGGCAGAATTACGTACCATATGGGTAAGCGGATCTTTGATGAGTTCCAAAACCTGACGGTCCAATTCGGTTTCCTGCCCATACATTTGCAAATCGACTTTTTTGCCGAGTTCCATGCTCAAATCACGGATGATGCGCGGTAATTTTGACCATGCATTGCCAATAGGCTGCATGCGTGTTTTCATCACGCCTTCCTGCAAATCCGATACTACATGATTGAGGCGTTGCAAGGGCGCAGAAAAATCTGTTTCGGAATGCATCCGCTGGATTTGCATGAGCTGGTTTCTAGTTAAAACCAGTTCGCTGACCATTGTCATCAGGTTTTCCAGCACATCAACATTTACGCGCAAGGTCTGTGTGGTTGCACTTCCTGCTGAAGAATTTGCCGCTGTGGCAAGCTGTTCTTCGGCTTTTCCCTGCTTTTGGGGCGGAGGAGTGGAAGCGGCGGTGGTCATATCTTCTTGCTCTTGCGCTTCTTCTTTGAGCTCTTCTATATCTTCTTGAGGCTCATCTGTATTATCGGCGCTGGCGACCACTTCGAATTGCGGCGGTGATTCCTCGTCCACGCTGATCTCCGGCTCCTGTGGCTCGCCGCCAAGGCCTCGCCCTTCATAGGCTGCATCCAGCTTTCTTAAAAGAGCAGACGAATCCGTATCCGGCTCGGTGCCGTTCATTTCAATCTCGCCAACAATAAATTTGATTGTATCAATCGATTCAAAAATCAGGGTGACATATTCCGGCGTGACTTCCAGATCGCCGTCGCGAAAGCGCCCCAGAACATTTTCGGCATGATGCGCGACTTCTTCCAGCTTGGGCAGATCAAGAAAACCGCATGTGCCTTTAATCGTGTGCATCAAACGGAATATCTTCCCCAGCAAATCTTTGTCATTGGGGTTTTGCTCGAGATTCACCAGATCATTGTCCAGCTCTTCAAGACTTTCATTTGTTTCGGTTAGAAATTCAACAACCAAATCATCCATAGGCGAAATCTCCCCCTTAAAATCAAGGATAAAAGCGATAAATTCTGGTACGCAGTTTTGATGCAATCCGTCTAAGGTTCAGGATGCCACAGGAAATGTTAATAACGCCTTAGCGCTGTATAAATTATAGCGGGAAAACCCCGAATAACCGAGTTATTTCAGTAAATAATGCGCGCAAGCGTACATGTGTATTCTTTTAAAAGAAAAACTATTGCGGAGAGCGAAGCAGAAATTCAATCGTTTCGCCGTTTGCGCCGTTATATTTCAATTCAAAGCCATATTGGTCGGCCAGAAGATGGGTAATATAGGCATGGACATAGCGTGGTTCGACTGCCTCGCGCGGCATGGAATGATCCAGCGCCGCTGCCATAGGCTCTTTCAGGGCTGCATCTTCCCCGCTGGCTTTAATCCGCGTGATATTGGCTCCGGCTTCCTCCACTTTAATGGTGCCGCCTTTGGGCAGGCATTCCGCACATAAAATCAAGGCGCACATCAACAGCTTTGAAAATCCGGCGCTGCGCTCTTCAGGGCCAAGAGGGCCGTAAGGGTTCCAATCCTGTTTTATTTTTTTATCCAGCTCGATAAATTTATTGAAGGTGGTATGGACATCTTCAGGCTTGATAGAAGTGTCACCGCCGCCTGCGCCATATGCCATGCGGTAGGATTGCAGCTTGGCGCTCGCCTGCAGAGCACTGAATTTAATCAGGCTTGTCGCTTCTTCTCCGGCATCGGCGCCCATTTCTTCCATGAATTCCACGCCATTGGCCACTGCGCCGATAGGGCTGATCAAATCATGACAGATTTTCGAGGTCAGCAATTCCATTAACCCGATATCAATCATTTTATCCATGTTATTGGCCTTTGGTTGGGTTTGAAAATTGAGCATGGTTTTTTCCTGAGGCTAAAGGTTTGTAAAATCAAGAGTATAGCCGATTTTTTTCACATGTGTACAGACCATGTCTTTTAATTTTTCCAGCCCTTGCGCTGTTTTGCTTTCGGCGCGGGCAACCAGAACACTTTGCGTGTTGGAGGGGCGCAACAGCCACCAGCCATCAGGCGTTGTAACGCGCACGCCATCAATATCATTAATCTCGAAATCTCCGCTTTCGGCTTTAAGATTTTCGAATACGCGCGGAACGAGATCGAATTTCTCCTCTTCATCAACTTCAAATCGTACTTCGGGAGTGCTGTGCAAATTATTGATATGCCGCGTTAATTCGGAGAGTTTTTTGCCGCTTCTGGCCACTTCATTCATCAGGCGTATGGCACAATAAAGCCCGTCATCAAAGCCGTAATATTTATCGGCGAAGAAGATATGACCGCTTAATTCTCCGGCCAGCGGCGCATTCAATTCGCGCATTTTGTTTTTAATAAGGGAATGCCCGGTTTTCCACATGACAGGCTTGCCGCCCATTTTTTCAATTTCTTCAAACATAACCGAGGAGCATTTGATATCGCCGATGATCGGCGCGCCGGGATGTTCTTCCAGAACGCTTTTGGCATAAAGCGTCATCAAAATATCACAGCGCAAAACATTGCCCTCATCATCTACAACGCCAATGCGGTCCCCATCCCCATCAAAGGCAATCCCGAAATCACAGCCCTCATTTTTGATAACGGCAATCAAATCGGCCAGATTTTTATCAACGGTCGGGTCGGGGTGGTGATTGGGAAAATCGCCATCAATTTCATCATAAAGAAGGGTGTGTTCCCCCGGCAATTTGGCACATAAAATGCGCATAATGCTTCCGGCCGCGCCATTGCCCGCATCCCAGGCCAGTTTGAAATTATGCCCGGCATCCAGATCTTCCAGTAAACGTTTTACGTAGGCGTTGCAGGTGTCAAGGCTTTTCTCGCTGCCTTCACCACTTTCAAAATCTCCGTCTTGCGCTAATTTGCCAATGGCCTGAATTTCTTCACCGAATACGGGGGCATCATAAAGCGCCATTTTAAATCCGTTATAATCTGGCGGGTTATGCGAGCCTGTCACCATGATTCCGGCATTGGCTTTATAATGTTTGAGCGCAAAATATAAAAGCGGGGTTGGGCCGATATCGGTTTTCCAGACCTCGCAGCCGACGCTTTTTAGGCCCTTGACCAGATTTTCGGCAAGTTCGGGAGAGCTGTGGCGGCCATCGCGGCCTACGCAGACAATATTCCCGCCTGTTTTACGCCGAACATAGGTGCCATAGGCTTTGCCCAATGCATAAGCATCTTCAGCGCCTAAATTTTTATCGATTTGTCCACGAATATCATATTCGCGCAGAATTGTGGGATTAAAACTGTAAGACCCGTCTGATAAATTATTCTGCGGCTGCATTTTTCAAATCTTCTCCGTTTATAGTACCGGCATATTTCAAAATCAGCTTGCGCACGTCATCGCCTATCATTCTATCGCCGAGGCCATAGGCCAGATTGGCTTCGATAAAGCCTAGGCGCGAGCCGCTATCATAGCTTTTGCCCTGATAGCGCATGCCATAAAAGGGCTGCTGGCCGATCAATTTAGCCATGGCATCGGTCAGCTGGATTTCCCCTCCGGCGCCTTTCTCGAATTCGCTTAAATGATCGAATACATCGGCTTGCAGTATATAGCGCCCCAATACATGCAAATTGGAGGGCGCATCCTCGGGCTTGGGTTTTTCAACCAGATGTTTAATTTCCATCTTGCGTCCGTCATCATTTTGAATATCGGCGATACCGTATTTATGGGTGTCCTCCTTGGGCACTTCTTCCAGAGCGATAATATTTCCGCCCGTTTCATTATAAATATCCATCATTTGCTTCAGACATCCTTTGGCCAGAACATCGGGCAGGATAACGGCAAAAGGTTCATCACCGATAATTTTGGAGGCGCACCAGATGGCATGCCCCAATCCCAAAGGCTCGGGTTGACGGGTGCAAAATAGCTGGCTGGCCGGAATGTTACTGTCCTGAACGGCTTTTAAGAAATCATCTTTGCCGCGCGCGCGAAGGGTTTCTTCAAGTTCGTGCTGGTAATCAAAATGCTCTTCCAGCATTTCCTTACCGCGGCCTGTAATGAAAATAAACTGCTCGATACCTGCCTCGCGCGCTTCTTCATAAACGTGCTGGATAAGTGGGCGGTCATTGATGGTGAGCATCTCTTTCGGCATTGCCTTGGTGGCGGGCAGAAAACGCGTGCCTAATCCGGCAACGGGAAAGACGGCTTTGCGGACAGGGCGTTTAAGATCGGGGGAAGTCATTCAAAATTTTTCCAATTTATTCATGTCTGTGAAGATTTTATGCTTATTGCCTAACCCTCGCAAGCCGCTTTTGTTCACTTTTTTCGCAATAAAAAATCTTTGGCCTCGTTTAATTTGGCCGCCATCCATTCCGAGCCTTCAGAATCCGGATGCACTTTTTTCATCAGCTTTTTATAGGCGGCCTTAATGTCTTCCTCACTTGCGTTTTTTTGCAGGCCTAAAATGTTCAAGGCTTCCTCTTCATCCATGGGGCCTGAAGATTGGCGAGCCTGGCCCTGTTTTTGCCCTTGTGCATGATAGCGGCGGGCTTGCTTTCTTTTGACAAGAAATCCGGCAATAAAAGGCCCCAGCGCGGCCACAATCGCAATCGCGGCGGGCAAGCGACCTGTAATCGCCAAAATGAACAAGGCCAGACAGATTGTGATTGTAACAGCCGACAAAATAAGGGATTTGATCTGGTTGACATTGGCATTGATGAAAAACCGGTAGAGTGTATAAATTCCGAGCAATAATCCCAGAACGAGGAGAAGATAGGGCATGGTTTTATAACTCTTTGGTTGGGTTTTGAGATATGCAGTTCTGTGGATCAATAACATTTATCAAAGCGCGTACTTCCTGCCGCGCGGCGATTTGCGACATGGTTA
>JBKHDZ010000093.1:0-7800 GCA_046541095.1 Alphaproteobacteria bacterium | reverse complement strand
TCGGCGGCTCGATTAATGCTTATACCAGCCGCGAGGTAACCAGTTATCATATGCATATGCTGGCCGATGATACAGAGCTGGCTTTGGATGTTTTGGCCGATATGATACAAAATTCCACCATGCCGGATAATGAAATTGAATCAGAGCGGCATGTGATTTTACAGGAAATAGGGATGTGCCATGACACGCCTGATGATGTGATCTTTGATAATTATTATGAAACCGCCTATGCAGACCAGACACTTGGCGCCCCTATTTTAGGAACTGCCGATATTATTTCGAATATGAAGCGCGAGGTCTTGCAGGCCTATGTGCAAAATCATTACACGCCTGAAAATATTATTATATCCGCGGCTGGAAATGTTAATCATGAAAAATTCGTTGCGCTGACCGAAAAATATTTTAACATCCTGCCCGCCGGACAAAAGGCTGAAAAGCAAGCCGCCACTTACACCGGCGGAGAAATTCGCATCGAAAAAGATCTGGAGCAAAGCCATGTTATTATCGGCTTTCAAGGGGTGAGCCGCCTGTCGCCCGATTTTTATGCTGCGCAAGCGCTATCGGCGCTATTCGGCGGCGGCATGTCATCGCGGCTTTTTCAGGAAATTCGTGAAAAACGCGGTCTTGTTTATTCTATTTTCTCTTTTCATTCTTCTTATAGTGATGACGGGCAATTTGGCATTTATGCGGGTACGGGGCCAAATGATCTGAAAGAATTGGTTCCTGTTGTTTGCGAGGAAATTTTAAAACTGGCCGATACCTTAACCGAGGAAGAAGTCGTTCGCGCAAAAACCCAAATTCGTTCCAGTTTGATTATGGGCCGTGAATCCATGATGACACGCGCTGATCAACAGGCAAAATATTTGATATTCCGCGATAAAAAGCTGGATATTGAGGAGATAATTGCCCAGATTGACGCCTTGAACAAAGAGAAAATTTCCGCTGTGGCGCGTCAGATATTTGCAAGCAAACCAACCATGTCATCTTTAGGGCCGCTCACAAATCTGGAAAGTTACGAGGCCATACAAAGATGTCTGGACGTTAAAAAAGCCGCATGAAATGAGCTGGCTTTTAAAGAAAAATTCTGCGCCGAATTCGCAAACTCTACCTGATCTCATTCTTACCGGTAAAAAAGTTTATCTGCGCCCGCCGCGCCGTTCGGATTGGAAGGAGTGGGGCGATATACGCCGCAAAAATCAGGTTCGTTTAAAGCCGTTTGAACCGAGCTGGCCACCAAATTGCCTAAGCGCTGATTTTTTCAGGCGGCGCTTGGCGCGTCAAACGCGCGATTGGAATGAAGACAGATCCTATTCCTTTTTGATCTGCAAATCTGCAGATGCCTCTTTGATTGGCGGTATCAATATTAACAATGTTATTCGCGGCGCGGCGCAATTTGCATCTTTGGGATATTGGATTGATGCAGAGCATGAAGGCCAGGGCTATATGAAAGAAAGTATTTTACTGGCTGTCCATTACTGTTTTCAAAGTCTGGATTTGCACCGTGTCCATGCCGCTTGTATTCCGGGGAATGACCGGAGTCAAAACCTGCTTCTTTCTTGCGGTTTTAAAAAAGAAGGTTATGCGGAGAAATATTTGAAGATTGACGGCAAATGGCAGGACCATATTCTATATGGTATTTGCAAAGAGCGATTTTCTTTTAGCCCATCATAAGGCAAAAGGTGCTTTTGAAGTTAAGCGCTGCCACCTGTGGCCGAGAGCATTGAAGGGTCAATGCCCAGTTTTTTAAGCGCCATATCCCATTTTTCTTCCAAACTGGAATGAAATACGAGCTCGGGATCGGCATCCACGACCAGCCAGGCATTTTTTTGTAATTCTTCATCCAGCTGTCCGGCGCCCCAGCCCGCATAGCCCAGTATAAAAAGCTTATCTTGGGGGCCATGCCCGGTGGCCAGATCTTTTAAAGCATCCAGCGTTCCTGTGACCGATATTTCCTTATCCACTTTAATAGTGTCTTTAACATGAAAATCGCTGGAATGAAGCAGAAAACCGCGCGCGCCTTCTACCGGCCCGCCATTCATCACTGGGATAGAAATGGCCTTGGGATCAAGCTCAATATTGCTGGCGATTTTCAGCTCGGCCAGCAAATCCTTAAAATCAATTTCAGGCAATGGATTGTTAATCACCAGCCCCATTGCCCCTTGTTCATCATGGGCGCAGATATAAATTACCGATTTTTCAAACCGGAAATCACCCATAGTCGGCATGGCCAGCAATAGCTTTCCTGCCATATAGGTTTCATTTTTATCTGTCTTTTTTAAATCGCTCATAATGTAATTTTTTTCGCTTTTATTACCTTATTTATAGTAAGATAACGCTATGAAGCACTTTATCATATTATTTTTCCTTGGTGTAAATTTTACAATACTTATCAAACCTGCTTTGTCCGCGCAAAGTGAATGGGCGAGTGCTGATCATATGCAGGCGCGTCTGCTTTTGGCGCAGGACAGTATTGGGGAGAAAGCCGAAATTGAAGGGGCCTTACAAATCAGGCAATCCCAAGGCTGGCATAGCTATTGGCGCTCACCGGGTGATTCAGGGCTGGCTCCGCAATTTATCTGGGAAGGCTCGGAGAATATAAAAAGCGTAGAAGTATCATACCCGCTTCCCAAGAGCTTTGATGAAATGGGCCTGACCACATTTGGATATGACGGAGAAATAGTTTTTCCTTTAACAATATCCTTAAAGGAGCCTGAAAAACAGGCTTCCCTTGATTTGAAATTGGCGACAATGGTTTGCAAGGATATTTGCATCCCGCAAACGCTTTCCTTATCTTTAAATATTCCAAAGGGTGAAGCCGTCGCTTCCAGGCACATCCCTTTTATTGATTTCGCGAAAAGTAAAATCCCTGCTAAAGGCTCTAGCGCCACATTAAAAGTCGAAAACATTGTTTTAAGCCGCGATAAAGCTGTTATTACGGCCCATAGCGCGAGCGGTTTTGAGCGCGCCGATATTTTTCTTGAACTTGGAGAATTTGCTTTGACTAGCGCGCCCGAATTTCAGATCGATGAAGACACCCCAAAAAACGCGATGATTATTTTCGAGATTCCTGAGCATATTGCGGGTGAATTTAGCCATGATCCTGTCCCTTATTCAGGTGTGCAAGCCATTGCAACGTTAAGTAATGGCCGTGAAGCGATCGAGCAGAGCATGGTGATTGATTAATAAGGCACCTTATTTTTGCACCAAAGCCAAGTTATAAACTTCTAAAGTTTGCGCGACGATAATTTTTTCATCAAAAGCAATTTCGGCTAGTTTGCGGCTTTCGCGGCCCATTTGCTTGCGCAATTTGGCATCGGTTAAAAGCTTTTGCATAGCGTCCGCTGTAGCCTGAACTTCCTTAACAGGCACTAAAATCCCGTTTTCGCCATTGGGGACAGTTTCGCGGCATCCGGCATGATCGGTTGTAATTATGGGGCGGCCAGCGGCGCAGGCCTCAATCATAACCCGCGGAACACCTTCCCCATAATAAGAGGGATAAACAATAACATGCGCGCTTTGTAAAAGACTTGGCATATCCTCAACATGGCCCAGCCATTCCACAATTCCATCGGAAGTGAATGTCTGCATTTCGCTGGCAGATATGGCCCTTGGATTATGGATCGTAAGACCACCTGCAATCTGATAACGCGCTTTGATACCTTTGGCATGTAAGGCTCTGGCCGCCTCTACAAAAATAGCAACACCTTTTTCATGGACAAGACGTGTGGGCATTAAGGCAATAGGTAAATCTGCGTTATTTTCTTCGCGCACTTCAAAGCGTGATAAATCAACGCCCGAGCTGATGACCAAATGCGTATTTTCACGCCGCACATAGTTTTTTTCGAGCAATAAATCGCGGTCATCAGGATTTTGAAAAATAATTTCTGCGTCCTTATTTTTCAACACGCTTTTTAATAAAGGCGAGAGCGCAAGGCGAATTAAAAAAGGTTTAATTCCCTCACTGCGAAATAAAAACCCCAACCCTGCAATGGTATAAATCAAGCGGTAGCCGCTTAAACCCAAACTGGCAATGCCGACCAGAAAACTGTATTTCAAAGTAACTGTATGCAATAAATCAGGTTTTTGCGTCTTTATAACTGTACGAATTTCGTCAATAGTCTTTAAAACGCTCAAGGGTCCGAATTTATTTTTCGGCTTTGGTAAAAATAGTATTTTATACTCTTCAAGGCCGCTTATATGCTCTTCTGCACCCACAATACCAATCATAACCTCATAACCGGCTTTTTGAGCCGCTTTCGCTACAGGCATTCGGCTTTGCCAATCAAGGTGATCAAAAATGTATAAAAGCGTTTTGCTCATAGCCATTTTTCTTTCCAGCTTTGGAACATCAATACGGTCCAAAGTCGCTGGTCGTTATTACCGCGCCCTGCTTTATGCTCCTCCCAGATTTTCTGGACGGCATCCGTGTTTAAAATATCATCGGTTTGCATGGACTGTTCATCCAGCAATGTTTCCGCCCAGTCTTTTAAATCATCACGCAACCAATCACCCACGGGCACGGCAAAGCCCTGTTTTGGCCGTTCAAAAAGATCGCGCGGCACATGGCGCGCCAGAACTTCGCGCAAAAGCCATTTGCCCTTGCCATTTCTTATTTTCATGTGATGGGGTAACGACCAGCAATATTCATATACTCTTTTATCCAGCAAAGGTGAGCGTGCCTCCAATGAAACCGCCATGGATGCTCTATCTACTTTCACAAGGATATCATTGGGGAGGTAAGAAATTGTATCCCAATACATCATCATTTGCGCAAAATCCAGATCTTCGGGCTGATAGCGGTCTTCGGTTATGGGGATAGGAAGTGTTTTTGCCTCTTTTACAATAGCGGCGTTGCGTAGCCCAGTATTGACCAGTTCGCTATAAATCTCTGTATCGCTCCCTAATCTCAAAATATCGGCTATTTTATGAATGCGTGTGCCTGCTTGGGGATGATTTTTCAGGATTTTATTGTATGTTCGAACAGGAATGGCGTTCAAAATTCGCGCCAGAGCGCGCCGTGCAAAAGAGGGAAGCGGCCGCGAGAATTTGCGAATTTTGGTCCCCATGAAATGGCGATTATAGCCGCCCAGCATTTCGTCGCCGCCATCCCCGGACAACGCAACGGTCACATCATTCCGTGCAAATTTAGAAACCAGATAGGTTGGTATAGCCGAGCTGTCACCAAATGGCTCATCATAAATATTTGATAAATGCGGAATAACATCTAAAGCGTCCTGCCCGCTTAAATACAATTCATGATGCTCTGTTCCCAGATGCCGCGCAATTTTTTTGGCATAGACAGCTTCATCAAAACCGGTCTCTTTAAAACCGATAGAATAAGTTTTAACAGGGCTACTTGCCTGTTTTTGCATGAGGGCGACAACGCTTGAACTATCTATTCCGCCAGATAAAAAAGCGCCCAAAGGAACATCGGAAATCATGCGTTCGCTTACACATAAGCCAAGCAAATCTTCAAACTCACTGATCGCCGCCGCATCATCTTTATCTGGATTGATATCAAGCCGAGCCTGATTCATCACTTCCAGATGGGACCAATATTGTTCCATGGATGCCGATAGATTGCTTCCAATGCTCAAGTGATCATAAGACAGGCTTAAGCGATGGCCGGCGGGCAATTGCCAGACATTTTGGTAAATACAGTGCGGAGCCTGCATACAGGCATAATTCAAATATAGGGCAAGAGCGTCTTTATTGATTTCTCTTTTAAAGCCTGGAAAGACCGTAAGGGCTTTTAGTTCAGAGCCAAAAACAAGCGTATTGCCTGCCCAGCCGACATATAAAGGCTTTTTACCCATGCGGTCGCGAACCAGATGCAATATACGCTCTTTTCTATCCCAGAGAGCAAAAGCAAACATGCCGTTAAATTTTTGCAAAGCCTGATTAAGCCCCCATAATTCTATTGCGGCCAGCATAATCTCTGTATCGGATCGTCCGCGGAACTTTATATTTTTGTCTTCGCACTCTTTGCGAATGTCCTGAAAATTGTATATTTCACCATTATAAGAGAGCACATAACGCCCGCTCGCCGACATCATGGGTTGAGCGCCTTCTTCTGATAAATCAAGAATAGATAGCCTGCGGTGACCTAAAACGCACCCCGCCTCCGGATCTTGCCAGATATCTCCTGCATCGGGGCCGCGGTGATGGAGTGTTTCCAGCATGGAAAAGGCGATACTGCGTGCTTTATGCACTGTAAAATTTGCATTTTTAGATAAAAACCCTGTAAAACCGCACATGCAATAACGCCGTATGTTATGATAAAATATTAGATGTTTTTCTAATTTACACTACACGAAACGAGTGGATGAATGAATATAGATTTATTATTAACCCGGCAAGGTGAAGCCGGATTGATTACATCGGAAAACTTTTCGAAAAAAGTTGCTGGTATTGTTTTTGATCCGCCCAGCGGGACATTAACACTGGAATTTGTCGATATGGATTATATGGATTTGAATATTGGCGTTGATTCTGTTTATAACGCATCTCTGGATATGAACCAGAGCCTGCATATCGGATCGGTTAAAGACGGCCAAATCGGTCAGGCCTATCAGGTTCCTTTGATGTTCAGCGATGATCCTTACCGCAATGAAATTATGAACGTGGAGCCGGCCTCAAGCCCGCTCATGGCGTTCCAATATTTTATCAATGCTTGTATTGCCGGCCAGCCTGTCCACCGTGAAGATCTGGGTGATGATGACACAATGGGCTGTGTTCTGGGTGATTCCAGCCCGTCTTCGCTGGAATTTGCACCGCATCTCGCCCGCCGTCATGCTTTGGAAACAAAACCGAATGTTGCACCGTCTATTAATGCGCCCGGTATGGGCTTGGGTGGCGGCAGTTCAGGGGGGGGTTATAGCGGCGGGCGCTCTTCTCATACAGGTGGGCAATCCTCTGGCAGCGCCCAAGGCTCCAAAGACGGCAAGAAAAAATAGCTTCTCTATAAAAATTTGACTTTTGGCTTATCTGGCTTATGCTTTTTGATGAAATTAAAAATAAGGAGAGAAATATTATGAGTTCATCAAAATTAACCGAAGCTTTGACAAAAGCCCTTGCAGACAGCTTTGTTTTATACATGAAAACACATAGCTTTCATTGGAATGTGAAAGGCCCCAATTTCAAAGCGCTTCATGATTTGTTTGAAGAGCAATATACGGAAATCTGGGAAGCAACCGATGAAATAGCAGAGCGTATTCGCGCTATTGGATCTTATGCGCCCAATAATTATGAAGAAATGGCCAAAATTGCCACTCTCAAGCCTGCGGGCCAAACCCCGGATGCTGATGGTATGGTGCAAATTCTGGCCGAAGATAACCGTGCTATAGTCAAAACCCTGATCAATGGCTTGAAAGCCGCTGAAGAGCAGGATGATGAAGCCAGCGTTGATTTAATGGTAGAGCGCATTCGTGCCCATGAAAAAGCGGCCTGGATGCTGGAAAGCTCTCGCGCTTAATTTATTGATTATTGTGCCTCTTGCTGCGCCCGAATTTTGCGCCATTGCGCAACGTTGTCGTTGTGCTCGCGTAAGGTTACGGCAAAGGCATGTCCGCCGGTTCCATCGGCCACCATGTAAATGTAATCATGTTGCTCTGGGTTTAAAACAGCTTCTATAGCTGCCGTGCTCGGATTACAGATCGGGGTGGGGGGTAAATCAGGATATAGATAGGTGTTATACGGACTATCAAAATCCAGATCCTTGCGCAAAAGGCGGCGCCCCAAAGGACCTTGGCCATCTGTTCGAGGTTTTCCATCCACAATACCGTAGATAACAGTCGGATC
>JBKHDZ010000092.1:0-7802 GCA_046541095.1 Alphaproteobacteria bacterium | reverse complement strand
TATACAGCAAACGGCGAATGTCTCTCCGGCTTCGGGGGGCATGACGGCCAGTGCATCGGTTAACCGTATCCGTTTCGGTGAGCATCCGGGGAAAACCCGCATGGTTTTGGATTTGAGCGGAGAATCGGCTTACAGGGCCGACATTAACAACAATGAAAGAGTTTTGATGATCGAACTGGATAATGCCGATTGGGATGTTGCCCGCCGCGAAATTATGCAGCATCCTCTGGTGGCGGGATATTCGGCCCAACCATCGCAAGCGGGCGGCACGATACTGGCGCTTAAATTGAAAAAGCCTGTTAGAATTGTAGGCTCTGCTGCTTTGAAGCCGAATGATTCCCGCGGTCACCGCATTTATCTGGATCTGGCTTCGGGCTGATCACCGCTTTTCATCTTTCCTTTATTTAACCCATCTATCCATAATGGCCGTGGCGGTTAAATCGCCCGTCACATTTACAGTTGTGCGGCACATATCCAGCAAGCGATCCACCCCGATGATAAGAGCAATGCCTTCGGCCGGAACGCCAAGCCCGCTTAAAATTGTGGCCAGCACGACCAGCCCGACGCCAGGCGTGGCCGGGGTGCCAATGGAGGCCCCAACGGTCGTAACCAGCAATAAAACGGTCTGGCCAAGCGTTAAATCAATGCCGAAAACCTGACACAGAAAAACAGCCGCAACAGCTTGATAAAGCGCCGTTCCGTCCATATTGATGGTCGCGCCCAAGGGGATAACAAAGCGGCTGACCGATTGGCGTGTCTTTAAATTTTCTTCGGCGGCCTTGATAGAAAAAGGCATGGTCGCGGCAGAAGAGGAGGTAGAAAAGGCCAGAAGCTGGGCTTCTTTGATACCGCTTAAAAAATCGCGCACACGTAACTTTGAAAACGCGCCGATCATTACCAGATAAACGGCCACCATGCACGCTAGCCCTGCCAGAACCGTTGCGGCATAAACGCCGACACTGATTAGCGCACTTAGACCAGTTTTAATGGTAATATCGGCAAGCAGGCCAAATACCGCATAGGGCGCAATGATCATCGCCCAGCTTATAATCTTCATGGTTATGATCTGGCCCGAAATGCACAAATCCTTCAGCGGTCTGGCCGAGCCTTGGGGAATGGTGATCAGGGCGATACCCACAATGATAGAGGCAATAACGATCTGGAGCATATTGCGCTCGACTTGCGCGCGAGCGGGATTGGTGGGCAGGATATTTTCAATGCGCTGGGGGATTGTCAAATCATCAAAGCGTGTTTCGGGAATGCTCGAAACGGCTTCCGAAGATAATGTGTTTTGCACAAGGCTTTGGTCAATATAGTTGCCGGGATTAATGATGGTGACCAAAAACAGGCCGATTGTAATGGATATGGCTGTGGTTAGAATAAAATACGGCACGATCAAAAGGCCGATTTTGCGCAAAAACTCCATGTTCCCGCTTTCGGAAATACCCAGAATGATGGAGCAGATGATGAGCGGCACAATCACCATTTTAATCAGCCCCAAAAACAAAACGCCCGGAATGCCGAGCCATTCGGCTAGAACAAGCGCTTGCTCCACCGGAAGTAAGGCAAGCCCGTCCGGAGAAAGTACATAGCCTGTCGCGATACCAAGCGCCATCCCGATCAGTATTTTCAGCCAGAGTTTCTGGTCCATAATGTCTTGGGAGGATTGATCGAGTCTCTTGCCGCGCGGGCTTTGTTCTTGGTCGCTCATATGATTGGTTTTCCCTGCCCTTAAAAAAATTCGAAGGGTTTTGGTTTTTGGTTCGTAGTAATAAGTATCATAACCAATTCAGGAAAGGATTTGAAAATGAAAAAACTTTTTGTATTAACAGCGCTGGCGGTGGTTTTATCCACCGCGCAATCACAAGCCGAAGAATACGGTCATCATGGCGCTCATAAAGGCGGTATGTTTCAAAAGCATGACACCAATGGCGATGGCAGTATTTCCAAAGCCGAGTTTCTGAGTCGTGCCGAAGAGCGTTTTACGAAAATGGATGCCAATGGTGATGGCGTTATTTCCAAAGATGAAGCTCAGGAGACGCGCGCAGAGATGAAAGATAAAATGAAAGACCGCATGCAAAAGCGCAAAGAGATGCGCGGCGGCTCTGAAGGTCAGTAAGGCCTTGGCGTGTAAAGGCTAATTTATCAAGCGAGGTGGAACTTTTTTCAAACATAGTTGTTCGTTTGGACAAGTGCTTGCTAACGACTTTAATCTTTAAAGAAAGGATAAATCTAATGAAAAAACTATTAGCCTTTACTTCTGTTGCTGTTTTGAGCGCAGGTGTGGCCCACGCAAAAGTGGACAATTATAACTATGGACCGGATATGTACACCGCCGATGACCGCTATGAGCGTTTATTCGACGAGCTTGATCTGGATAATGACGGCGTTGTCAGACCCAATGAATATAATGCGGCACAATCTGTGCGCGCGCGCGAAATTCCTCTGGGATTCTTCGCCATGGATCTGGATAATAATGGCGTCATTACGCGCGGTGAAGCCGAAGAGCTTGCCATGCAGGCAGAGCCTGCGGATGTGCGCGAGCGTTATGATATGCGCCGAAAAATGCGTGAAGAACGCCGCAATCAACAAGCTTACAGAAATCCGAACAAGCAAAAGGATAAAACATATGATAATTCCTATCGTATGAACCGTTAATGTTTGTTATGTTTTCTGCCGAGCCATTTTAATGAATGGAATAATCGGTTGGAAAGCACAATAGAAAAGCTAAGCGATGAAGACCTGATGAGCCGCCTTGCAAAAGGTGACCATCAGGCTTTTTGCGTTCTGGTCAGGCGCCATACGCAGCGCTTTTATGGATGCGCGTATAGAATTTGTTTGCACGAGAATGATGCCGAGGATGTTGTGCAGGATTGTTTTTTGAAGCTCTGGGATCGGCCTGCGCTTTGGCAAAAGGGGCAGGGCGCGAAGTTTACGACGTGGTTTTACAGAGTTGTGAGCAACCGCGCATTGGATATTGTTCGAAAAAGGCAATGTGCAGAAAGGACAGGGGGCGATGAATTGGACGCGGCTGCGAGCGGTGATGTGGGTCAGGAGGGAATGTTGCAAATAACGCAGGAACAAAAAGCGCTTGAAGCGGCGTTAAGCGAGCTATCAGAGCGGCAAAGACAGGCCTTGAATTTATGTTTTTATGACGGCTTTAGCAATAAAGAGGCGGCAGAGATTATGGGGCTTGGTGTAAAAGCGCTTGAATCTTTGCTGATGCGCGCGAAAAATGCGCTGCGCGAGAAAATGATCAAACAGGGGTTGATTGAAGAGGAGAAAAATTATGGATCATAATGAAGATATGGAGAAGGTGCTGGCAAAACGCTTTACACCCGCCATGCGTGAGGATTTGCCGGAGCGTATTATCGCGTCTTCCCAAAAGCGCGGGGCGCAGAATAGGGGCGGGACTATCTGGCTTATTATCATGCGTGATGGCTTGCTCGTGCCCAAGCCTTTGTTTGCATGTATCGTTATTTTTGCGCTTGGGCTTGTAATGGGGCTTTTGGGCAGTAATCTGGCTTTTGATGATGCGGGCCTTTATATGAGCGATCTTGTCTTTACAGCCGAGCAGGTGAGCGAGGGAGACTGGCTATGAGCAAATCTATAAAAATTGTTTTTACGGCATCCGTTTTATTGAATGTCTTGTTGATCGGCATTTTGACGGGGATGGCGGCGCAAAAATATGCTGAACGCAAAGAGCGTCTAACGCAAATGACGCATGAAATGAGCCCCGAAGGGCGCCATGTCGTTGCCCGAACTATGCAAAAGGCCTTCCGCGACGGGCAGGGACAAATGCGTGAAATGCGGCGGATGAAAAAACAAATTCGCGATATTCTGACAGAAGAGGAGTTTGATGCGCAGGCTTTCGAGGAGGCTTCAAGAAAAATGCAATCCATGATGGAGGCGATGGGCGAAAAGCGCATTAATGTTACCAAGGATATGGCCGAGGATTTATCGCAGGAAGACCGCGCCGTTCTGGCCGAGAGATTTTCAAAAGGCTTTCGCGGGGCCAATCCCGATGAAGAAACCAGAGGGCGCGTTCACCGCTTTTTGAAAAACTTTGAAAGTCGCCGTTTGGAGCGTTCACACCGTTCGGCAGAAGACGGGCCTGATTTGCCGGATGAAATGCCGCCGCAACCGTAAATTTCCAAAGGGCGGCTACCCCACATTGCCACAGTTTTAAGGCCAGAGAATTGTTTCCTGCGTGTTTTTCCACGGTTTGAATTTGGGCATTATGGCTTGAAAAATCTCGCTGTCCAGATGGGTTTTTAGCCAGTTTTGCAAGGCTGGATGGGGTAGCGCTTCAAATCTTTCTCTATCCACATTGGCAAATTGCCTGATAAAAGGAAAAATGGCTATATCGGCCAGTGTGGGTTTGGATAAAACAAGGTTGCCGCCATTCTTATCAATGCGCTCGTTTAAATCGCCTAAAATTTCCGCGCCGCGTTCGAACATGCCGCTGCAATCCTCATCAGGGTAACGGTTGGGATATTTATAACGATCCAGAGCGTATTTAAATTCATTGTCATTGCGATTGATAAGTTCGCAGGTGGTTTTGGCATGACTATCCATCCAGCCTTCTGGATCATTATGCTTTAGCGCGTGCCCCATAATCTCAAGGCTTTCTTCAATCACGCTTCCGTCTGGCAAAAGCAAAACTGGCACCGTGCCTTTGGGCGAGATTTCAAGCATATGATCGGGCTTGTCGCGCAGGACGATTTCGCGCAAATAAACTTTATAGCGCGCTGTATAAAGCGCCAATCTGGCCCGCATGGCATAAGGGCAACGGCGAAACGTGTAAAGAATTGGGTAATTCCGGATCATGCCCTAAAGGGTATCACGGATTTCAAAGCTGTCCAGATCTTCATCAATACCGTCTGTCACATGGATAACTTCGACCTTGGCTTGAGAAGGGCCGCTATAGCACTCGGAGATAAATTTTTGCACTTCATCTTCATATCCGCTGACAACAGCTTCAACGGTTTTGTCTTTGCGGTTACGCACCCAGCCGTGAAGACGCATGCGGGATGCCAGTTCAGCCATCCAGGCGCGGTAGCCAACGCCTTGAACGCGGCCATGAATACGCAGATGTTTAGTTTCCTGTTCCATCGTGCCCGGCTTCAGGTCCCAGAGATTTTAAATAGTGATTTTCGTAATAACCTTGGCGCTGGCGAAGCATTTGCGCGCGCTCGTCAGTCAGGTTCTCAATACAATGCAGGCAGGATACGCCGCGCTCGTAAGAGGGAAGCTCGGTTTCAATTTTCGAGATAGGCTCGCGGCAACCATGGCATATCGTCCATTCGCCTTCTTTCAGACCATGGCCGACGGCAACGCGCTTATCAAAGACAAAGCAATCGCCCTTCCATTTGCTTTGATCGGCAGGGATGGTTTCCAGATATTTTAAAATGCCGCCCTTCAAATGGTACACATTTTCAAAGCCGTGGGCGAGCATATAGGCGCTGGCTTTTTCACAGCGAATACCGCCTGTGCAGAACATCGCCACTTTTTTATGCTTGGCGGGGTCGAGATTTTTCTCCACCCAGTCCGGGAATTCGGTGAAAACTTTCATATCGGGATCCACCGCCCCATCGAAAATGCCGACTTTGGTTTCGTAATCATTGCGAGTATCAACCAGCAATACTTCAGGATCATTGATCAGATCATTCCAGTCCTCGGGCGCGACATATTCACCAACCAGCTTATTCGGGTCGGCTTCAGGCTTGCGCAAGGTGATCAGCTCTTTTTTCGGGCGCACTTTGAATTTGTTAAAAGGGCGCTCGGACGCATGAGAATATTTAAATTCGCACGCTTTTTGGCCTTCTTTCACGCCGAGGCGCTCATCGAGATAAGCCACCATTTTCTCCATGTCTTCAGGGAAGGCGCCGATCGTGCCGTTAATGCCTTCGGGCGCCAGCAAGAGCGTACCGCAAATGCTGGGCACGTTTTTGGCCGTATAATCATAGATTTCCTGGCGCAGGGCCGGAATATCATCCAAAGGTGTGAATTTATATAAAGCTGCAATTTTGTATGTCATAAGCGAATATATAAGTCTGTTTTATTTATTTTGCAACTTTTTCAATGGCCTTGGCCAGCAATTCATAATCGCGCCTATTGGGGTCGCCTTTGCGCCAGGCCAGCCCGATTTGGCGGGTGGGCTTGGGGCTTTTAAAGGGGATGAGTTTTATATTGGCAGGTAATGATGCCGGGTCGGCCGCCATAGCGGGCAGGAGAGTCATCCCGTAGCCATGCGAAACCATCTGTATCAAGGTGGCCAGCGATGTGGCGCTAAAGGTCTTTTTTTGTGCCGAAGAGCGCAGGCGGCAGGCTTGCAAAGCGTGATCGCGCAGGCAATGTCCATCTTCCAAGAGCAAAATGTCATGGTCTTTTAAAAAATCGAGCGTAATGCTTTTTTGCTTTAAGGTGCTTTCACTGGTGGCCAGGCAAAACGGCTCTTCAAACAAAATACTGTGTTCTATGGCCTCGTTTTCGTATGGAAAGGCCATGAGAGCGACATCAATTTCGCGGGCCTGTAGTTTGTCCAGCAAATGCGCGGTCAAATCTTCATAAAGGTGAATATCCAATGCCGGATATTGCGCTTTTAAGGGCGGCAATATATCGGGCAATAAATAAGGCGCTATGGTCGGAATGACCCCAAGGCGCAGAGGCAGACTAAACGGCTCTTGCGTGTTTTGGGCGCGGCGCATCATGGTATCTATTTCTGCCAGGACCCGCTTTGCGGTTTTTAATATTTCCTGTCCTAGAGGTGTGAGCTTGACCGCGCGCGTCTGCCTGTCCACCACATCTTGCCCCAATATGGTTTCCAGCTCCTTTATGCCCGCGCTTAAAGTCGATTGGGTCACAAAGCATTGTTCGGCGGCCTTGCTGAAACTTTTTCTTTCTGCAAGGGCGATCAGGTAGGAAAGCTGTTTGATGGTCGGTAACATACAATCGAAATTATCACGGCTGAAAGTGGGGTGCAATTTATATTATCGGCAAAATTAATCGATAATCGTAATTTATTATCGATTTTGTCACTATTAAATAGTGAAAAGAATTGTTGGATTTAAGTGTGCGACTCGTGTCATAAAGGGATCATCAAGTAACCCAATAATAGGAGATAGTAACAATGTTAGGTATTGGAGACCAGCTACCGGAATTTAAAGTAACAGGCGTGAAACCCAAATTCATGAAGCATGAAGAAAACGGTGAGAGCGCTTTTGAAACGCTGACCGAGCAGAGCTTTGAAGGCAAGTGGAAAGTAATTTACTTCTACCCTAAGGATTTCACATTTATCTGCCCGACAGAAATTGTGGAATTTGCAAAATTGAACGAAGAATTCGAAGACCGCGATTGTGTTGTTATGGGCGGTTCTACCGATAACGAATTTTCAAAACTGGCATGGCGCCGCGATCACAACGAACTGGCTTTCCTGAACCAGTGGTCTTTTGCGGACACAAACGGCTCTTTGGTTGATGGCCTTGGTGTGCGTGATTTTGAAGATGGCGTTGCCTACCGCGCGACATTCATTGTTGACCCGCACAATGTTATTCAGCACGTTTCTGTAAATGGCCTGAATGTTGGCCGTAATCCAAAGGAAACTCTGCGTATTCTCGATGCGTTGCAATCTGATGAGCTTTGCCCATGTAACCGTCCCTTGGGCGGCGATACAATCGATGTATCTGCGCTGGCCAATGATATTCAGGCCGAGAAAAAGGCTGCTTAAGTAAATATCAGATCAGGCGGCACGCTTTGCTTGTTACCCGAGTGAAATGCCGCCTTTTTTGTCTTTAAAATTA
>JBKHDZ010000091.1:0-7911 GCA_046541095.1 Alphaproteobacteria bacterium | reverse complement strand
GAGCTCTAACGCCGCCTCTTTCAAGGTTGTGCCATCATTATGCGCTTTTTTGGCAATTTTGGCGGCGTTGTCATAGCCGATATGCGGGTTTAGCGCCGTGACCAGCATCAGGCTCTCATTCATCAGTTGTTCAATGCGCGCCTCGTTTGCTTCGATTCCATCCACGCAACGCTCGCGGAAACTGTTCATACCATCAGAGAGCAGGCGGATAGATTGCAAAACATTGTAAATCATAACCGGTTTAAAGACATTCAATTCCAGATGCCCGTGCGAGCCGGAAACAGTGACAGCGACGTGATTACCCATGACTTGCGCGCAAACCATGGTTAAGGCCTCGCATTGTGTGGGATTGACTTTGCCGGGCATGATGGAAGAGCCAGGCTCATTGGCCGGTAAAATCAACTCGGCCAGACCACTGCGCGGCCCCGAACCAAGCAGGCGGATATCATTGGCGATCTTCATCAGACTGGTTGCCAGCGTGTTGAGAGCGCCGGAAACTTCCACCATTGCATCATGGGCGGCCAAAGATTCAAATTTGTTTTCTGCCGTGATAAAGGGAATGCCTGCAATTTTAGCGACTTGATCGGCAAATTTTTCGGCAAAGCCTTTTTTGCTGTTAATTCCCGTCCCGACCGCTGTGCCGCCTTGGGCCAGCTGGTGCAGGCGCGGCAGAGTTGTTTCAATGCGCTGAATGGCAAATTCAATTTGTTTGGCATAGCCTGAAAATTCCTGCCCTAAAGTCATCGGTGTCGCATCTTGCAGGTGGGTACGCCCGATTTTGACAATCGATTCAAATTCCTGCGCTTTTTTGTTTAATGATGCATACAAGTCTTTCAAAGCTGGAATGAGATTGTAATGGATTTGCTCGCCAGCAGAAATATGCATAACGGTTGGGAAAGTATCATTGGAGGACTGGCCCATATTAACGTGATCATTGGGATGAACCGGATCTTTTGAGCCGATAATGCCACCCAGAATTTCGATAGCCCGGTTGGCGATAACCTCATTGGCGTTCATGTTGCTTTGTGTGCCAGAGCCTGTCTGCCATACCGATAAGGGGAATTCATCGGCTAATTTTCCATCAATTACTTCTTCGGCAGCTTGAATAATTGCCTTGCCTATATTCTCGGGCATGACGCCTAAATCCATGTTGGTCAGCGCGGCGGCTTTTTTCTGAATGCCTAGAGCACGCACAAGAGGGCTAGGCATTTTTTCTTCGCCAATATCGAAATTTTGTAAAGAGCGCTGGCTCTGCGCACCCCAATAACGATCAAAAGGAACTTCGATTTCACCAAGTGAATCTGTTTCAATGCGTGTTTTCATCTCATTTGTCCTTAAGGCTTGCGCGCTCATACTCCGCTCCATTGTAATTTATTATTTTCCGCATAAAATAATAGCAAAGCCTTGGAAAGAAAAGGGGTAATTTTCAGCTTTTTGGCGATAAAATATTGATGTGCCCCATTTTTCTTCCTTCGCGCACTTCGTTTTTGCCGTAGTCATGGGTAACAGCCTCTGGCCTATCCAGATAATTTTGCACA
Source organism: Alphaproteobacteria bacterium (assembly GCA_046541095.1). Taxonomy (GTDB): domain Bacteria; phylum Pseudomonadota; class Alphaproteobacteria; order Micavibrionales; family Micavibrionaceae; genus UBA2638. The sequence goes on along the minus strand of JBKHDZ010000091.1, from coordinate 6,373 downwards.
AGGTTGATATCCTCACCGATCAGATTGAGCATGGTGACATCACTATGGCGATAAGGTTCAATAACAGGTAATCCGCATACGGCTCTGATATGTTGGTCAAATTGGGAATGGGCGCAAGCATCCATGCTCCAGTGACCCGAGTTATGCGTGCGCGGCGCAATTTCATTGGCGAGTAGTTCGCCACCCTTTGTTACAAATAGCTCTAGAGTTAAAATCCCTCTTAAATCAATCTTTTCAGCCAATGTTTTCACCATGGATATTGATTTGTCCGCAATGTCTTTGGGAAGGGCAGCTGGAATTGTTGTTTTGTGAAGAATATGGTCTTTATGTTCATTCAGCATAGGGCCGTAAACAACCATGTTTTTTTCTTTATCGCGCGCACAAATTACAGATATTTCGTACTGAAAATCGACCTTGTCTTCAATGATTATATCGCCATTTAAAATACGGATAGCATCGTTAATATTATCGCCTTTATTTATTTTAATCTGACCCTTTCCGTCATATCCGAAACGTGCTGTTTTCAAAATGAGTGTGGAGCAGTTCCACTCTGTAAAGGTTTGTTCGAGGCTTTCGCTGGATTTAAATTTTTTCCACCGTGTCGTATCGATACCGATTTCGTTCAAAAAACTTTTTTCAGATATTCTGTCCTGCGAGACTTCAAGTAATTTCTCATCTGGAAAAACGGGTTTATGTTTATTCAGGTAGCGTACTGTTTCTATCGGTATGTTTTCAAATTCATAAGTAATAAAATCAACCTGATCGGCAAAATATTTTAAGGTTTCCTGGTCGTCATATTCCGCATTTATAAAGCTTGTGCTCACGCGGCTGGCGGGATTGTTTTTCTCCGGGCAGAAGATGACAGTGTCTATGCCCAAACAAGCCGCCGCGAGGGCGCTCATACGGCCTAGTTGTCCGCCGCCCAATATGCCTAGTGTTTTGTTTCTCATTGAAGGGTAATAACAATTTTGTTGGATTATGCTGGGACGTCTTTCACGCTATCGCTCATTTTCTGGCGGTATTGTTCTAATTTCTCGGCAACGTCTTTATCAAAAGCGCCCAAGATGGCCGCGGCCAAAAGGGCGGCGTTTTTCGCGCCTGCCTCACCAATGGCCAGTGTACCAACAGGAATGCCTCCCGGCATTTGTGCTATTGAGAGCAGGCTGTCCATGCCTTTTAAAGCTTTGCTTTTAACGGGCACGCCTAAAACAGGTAAAGGGGTGAGGCTTGCCGTCATTCCAGGCAAGTGTGCCGCACCACCTGCGCCCGCAATAATTACTTTCAAGCCTCTGCCTTTGGCTGTCTTTGCGTAGTCATACATGCGCTCGGGGGTTCTGTGGGCCGAAACGATTTTTACTTCATGCGGGATATTGAATTCATGCAAAATCTCATGTGCTTTTTTCATGGTGTCCCAATCTGATTGAGAGCCCATGATAATGCCGATTAATGGATTTGGATCAGAATGAGTCATTGTTGATAGTGAGCCTTATACTAAATTAAGCAATAATATCGTCGATAAGATCGCTTTCGATTTTCTGGATCATATCTTTGAACCAGAGCTTTTTCTTTTTTAATTGTTGCATATGAAAAAGATTGACGGGCTGGTCACTGCTCATCAGACGCTCGATCGTTTCATCGAGAATTCGGTGTTCGTTTTTATATTCCGCTAATTTTTGGCGGAGCTCTTCTTCATCTTCCATATGCGAAAATCATACTGCAGAATTAATAAATATTCAGGTTAATGATACCAAATAACGAATTGTTTTGATATCATAAACAGGATTGAAAATCAAAACTATTAATTCAAAGGCGGTTTAGAATTTAATATGTCGAAAACAATAGGAATTTTAACAAGTGGTGGCGATTGTGCCGGATTGAATGCTGTAATCAGGGCTGTGGTGTTTAGGGCCGATCAGTTGGGCTGGAGTGTTTTAGGGATTGAAACGGGAACTGCGGGGCTTTTGGAATCGCCGCCACATGTGCGCAAGCTCTTACCGTCTGATTTTACGGGAAATGTTATGCGCATGGGGGGTACAATTCTTGGGACGACCAATAATCGCAACCCTTTTGAATACCCCATGCCAGATGGCTCTATGAAAGATCGCTCGGATGAATTGATCGCCTCAGCCAAAGGACTCAATATTGAGGCGTTAATCGGAATCGGGGGCGATGGGAGCTTTGATATTCTCTCCCGCCTAACCAAAAAGGGCGGTCTTAATTTTGTAGGGATCCCGAAAACGATTGATAACGATGTGTTCGAAACCGACATTTCGGTAGGTTTTGATACGGCCGTTTCTGTGGCGACTGAAGCCTTGGATCGCCTTCAGCCGACTGCGGCCAGCCATGACCGCGTGATGATTTTGGAAGTTATGGGCCGTGATGCCGGGCATATTGCCTTGCATGCGGGGATTGCCGGCGGTGCAGATGTGATCTTAATCCCTGAAATCCCCTATACGCTTGAAAAAATAGCGGGAAAAATTAATGCTGTGAAAAAAAGCGGGCGTAATTTTGCGCTTGTTATTGTTTCAGAGGCCGTTAAAGGGCCCGAAGGAGAAAAGCGACAAGTTGTTTATCATGGTGGTGAAACCCGCTATGGCGGTATTGGTGAATATTTGGGTCCCCGTATAGCCGAGGCAACGGGCTCAGAAACAAGGGTTACAGTTTTGGGGCACGTCCAGCGAGGCGGTAGCCCGACATATAATGACCGCTTGCTTGCCAGCGCTTTGGGCGTAAAGGCTGTTGACTTGATTGAAGAGGGTAAATTCGGGCGCATGGTGGCCTGGAAAAATATGGGGGCGTGCGATGTTCCTATTGAAGCCGCCATTAAAGAGTGCCATCAGGTAAAGCCTGATGATGGTCTTGTTCAAACCGCTCGCGGCCTTGGTATTTCTTTTGGGGATTAGAAAAACAGGGGATGATTATAGGCTTGGCTTGCCGTGGTTGCGTTACCGCGCTACACTTTAAATTGATTTTAATTGCAAGGAATCCTCAATGCTTTATGTACAGCAATCTTTGGGCCCGGATGAAGAACTTGTTCATGTTGGCCGCTTTCACTGGATGTACACGGTGAATGCTTTTATGGCTATTGTCTGGGGTGTGATTACCAGTATTTTCGTAATTGTGGGAGCCATTATGATATATAATCAGATGGGGTGGTTTCCCCCCGGTCTGTCCCTACTAGAACAAATTCGCGGCATTCATCCCATGGTAAGGATATTTTCCTTTATTACGTTTTTGCTCGGGATTTTGAGTTTTGCGCAAATGATGGTGGTGAAAGCCACAACCGAAATTGCTATTACAAATACACGTCTTATCTACAAGCGCGGACTTATTGCCCGTCAGGTGGGGGAAATCAGTATTGACCGGATTGAAGGGGTCAATGTTTTGCAAAGTATATTGGGGCGGTTGCTGGATTATGGCCGGCTTGCTATTCGCGGAATGGGCATTGGCGAGGTTATCCTGCCTCCCATCGAGCAGCCTATTAAATTTCGTCAAGCTATAGAAAAAGCGAGATCACTATAATGAAAAAAGAAGTAAGAGGACCAAAGAACGACACAAGGCGGGCTAAGAAAGAGAGCATGCAAACTGATTTGTATGCGGAATCGCTTTTAACAAAAGGCGAAAAGATCCTGATGACATGTGATGTGCATTGGGGGATTTACTGGAAGAGTGCTGCTTTGGGCGTGATCGCCCTACTCGTGGGGCTATTTATCGCCGAAGAGCTAGGGTTTATATTGCTGGCGGCGGCTGTTATTGGCGGTATTCATTCCTTTATTATGACGCGTATGCTCTTGCTGGTCCTCACCAATAAGCGCGTTCTCATGCGTTACGGTATTTTGCAGGTCGATGTGGTGTCGATGAGTTTTAAGAATATTGAAAGCGTAGAATTAGAGCGCATGCTTCCCGGTTTTCTTCTGGGCTATTCCAATGTAATTGTTATGGGTATTGGTCAACGTTATGTGGTTATTCCTTATATTTCAAATGGGGTGACATTTAGACGCGCTTTTAACGAATTGATTTTGGATAATGTTGAAGAATATGAAGAAGAAATCATCGAAGAAGATGAAGAAGTGCCTTCCGGCGATGATAAAAGTAAAAAAGTGAAAAAGAAAATACGCACCAAGCGCACCAGAAAAGAAGAGTAGATTTTTCTCCGGTCTTAAATTTCGATCCAATCAATAAGCAGAAGTAACTATCTATGTTTAATAAAAACCGCGCGCATCCCGATGGCTGGGATAAAAATAAACTTGTCTCCCGTTATGTAACCGAAGGGGCTAAATCGGCCCCGCATCGTGCTTATTACTATGCAATGGGGCTTACCGAAGAAGAAATACACCAGCCTTTGGTGGGCGTTGCTACCTGCTGGAATGAAGCGGCGCCTTGTAATATTGCGCTTTCCAGGCAAGCGCAGGCGGTGAAAACAGGTGTTCAAAAGGGTAAGGGCACGCCGCGGGAATTTACAACGATTACAGTAACAGATGGCATTGCCATGGGGCATGAGGGGATGCGCTCTTCTTTGGCCAGCCGTGAGGTGATAGCTGATTCTGTAGAATTAACCATGCGCGGGCATTGCTATGATGCGCTTGTCGGGCTGGCGGGCTGTGATAAATCTTTGCCCGGTATGATGATGGTGATGATCCGCCTCAATGTACCGAGTGTTTTTATGTATGGCGGAACCATATTGCCTGGTAAATTCCGCGGCGAAGATGTTGATATCGTCACTGTATTTGAAGGCGTGGGCAAGCATTCCAAGGGTGAATTCAGTGATGAGGATCTTAAAGAGCTGGAATGTGTGGCATGCCCATCAGCGGGAGCGTGTGGAGGTCAGTTTACCGCTAACACAATGGCATGCGTGTCCGAAGCGATAGGCTTGGCTATTCCAAATTCTGCCGGAGCGCCAGCCCCATTTGAAAGCCGGGATGAATATGCCGCTGCATCAGGTGAGGCTGTAATGAACCTTATTCGCAACGGCGGACCATATCCGCGCGATATTGTGACCCGCAAAAGCCTTGAAAATGCGGCTGTTATTGTGGCGGCAACGGGGGGGTCAACAAATGCAGCTTTGCATTTACCGGCAATGGCGCATGAGGCCGGCATTGATTTTGATATTTTCGATGTGGCCGAGATTTTCAAAAAAGTTCCTTATATTGCCAATCTGCGCCCGGGCGGAAAATATGTCGCCAAGCATCTTTTTGATATTGGCGGGGTCGGCGTTGTGATCAAGGAATTGCTGGATCACGGCTTTATGCATGGCGATTGCATGACAGTGACAGGCAAAACTTTGGCTGAAAACTACGCCGATGTGAAATTTCCTGAAAATCAGGACGTTGTTTTTCCTGTATCCAATCCTATTCACCCGACAGGCGGTGTTGTCGGTTTGAAAGGCAATCTTGCACCTGATGGGGCCATTGTAAAGATTGCCGGTCTTAAAGATTTGCAATTTGAAGGACCTGCGCGCGTCTTTGATGGGGAGCAGGCCGCCTTTGATGCTGTTCAGGCCAAAGATTATAATGACGGTGATGTTATCGTTATTCGCTACGAGGGGCCAAAAGGAGGCCCCGGTATGCGGGAGATGCTCTCTACCACGGCGGCATTATACGGGCAGGGCGCAAATGTCGCCCTTATTACCGATGGGCGCTTTAGTGGCGGGACGCGCGGCTTTTGTATTGGCCATGTTGGCCCTGAGGCTGCTGTCGGCGGCCCGATTGGTTTGATTAAGGACGGCGATACCATTCGCATAGATGCCGAAAAAGGCACGCTTGAGGTGGATTTGAGCGATGAGGAACTGTTAGAACGCAAGAAATCTTTTAGATCACGCAAAACCAATTATAATTCCGGCGCTCTTCAAAAATATGCAGCCTTGGTGGGTAGTGCGCGTTACGGGGCCGTTACCCATAGCGGAGCAAAGGAAGAAAGTCATATTTTTGTTGAATTATAATACACCCATTAATTTTCATAATTTAATAACCTTGTCTTAAGACCGATTTGGTATTCTGAAACCTGATGAAACGTCGTTTCGTTGGTTGGGAAATGAAAAATCTATTTTTGCGGTCTTATTCCTTTTTACAAATCATATGCCTTTGTATGGTTTTGGGGGCTATGGGCTTTAGTGCTACGGGCAATGCACAGGCGCAACTGCAAAACTCTGATTATTTATCTCCCGCTAAAGCCGAGAGTAATTCTTTATACCAGCATGCCGCTTTTTCAAAGGCGCTTGAGGCAGGGAAAATCGGCAAGCGAAAATTCGAAAATACCAAAGCCATATTGGCTTTTTATCAAAGCCGCGCGGGGCAAGCCATCTGGATGGATGATGATCTGGATTTAAAACGCTCGACCGATGCCTTGCTGAAAACCATTGAAGAGGCGTGGACGC
>JBKHDZ010000090.1:0-8105 GCA_046541095.1 Alphaproteobacteria bacterium | reverse complement strand
GCCGTTTGCGGGTTTTTGTATTCGCGGCGGCGCAGGAGTTTGTTCAGGGCCGATACATAAGCGCGCGCGGAGGCAACCAAAGTATCGGCGCTGGCGGCGGTCGCGCTGGCGGTTTTGTCGCCTTCGCGCAAACGCACGGTCACTTCGGCTTGCGCATCCGTGCCTTGGGTGACGGCATGCACCTGATATAACTCCAGTTCGGCATCATCATGCGGATAAATGTCGCGAATGGCGCAGAAAGTTGCATCCACGGGGCCGTTGCCTTGTGTTTTCGCGGTCTTTTCTTCGCCTTCAATAGTGAGAGTAATTTCCGCGACTTGCGGGCCTTTTGATCCGGCCTGTACCTGCAGCGATACAAATTTGATGGTCTCAACGGTGTCATCGCTTTGTGTATCTTCTACCAAAGCAATCACATCTTCATCATAAATTTCCTTCTTTTTATCGGCGAGGTCTTTAAAGCGGTCAAAGAAATCCTGCAACGCATTCTCGCCCAGCTCATAGCCCAGCTCTTTTAGCTTGGCTTTAAGGGCATTGCGGCCGGAGTGTTTTTGCAAGGCCAGCTTGGATTCAGATAAGCCGACACTCTCGGGCGTCATGATCTCGTAAGTCTGCGCGTTTTTCAGCATGCCGTCCTGATGAATGCCGCTGGCGTGGGCAAAAGCGTTCGCGCCCACGATGGCTTTGTTTGGCTGAACGGTAAAACCTGTAATATTCGATAAAGTCTTGGAAATTTTCGTAATTTTGGTCGTATCAATCCCGTTTTCATAACCCAGAACATCAGCGCGCGTGCGCAGCGCCATGACAATTTCTTCAAGCGCGGCATTGCCTGCGCGCTCGCCAATGCCGTTTATCGTGCATTCAATCTGGCGCGCGCCGTTTTGCACGCCGGCCAAAGAATTGGCGACAGCCAGCCCCAAATCGTTGTGGCAGTGAACGGACAAAATTGCCTGATCAATATTCGGGACGCGGTTCATCAGCATCTCGAACAAAGCGCCATATTCTTCAGGCACGGCATAGCCGACCGTATCGGGAATGTTGATGGTGGTTGCGCCCGCCTTGATCGCGGTTTCCACACAGCGGCACAGGAAATCATGTTCGGTGCGCGAGCCGTCTTCGGCGCTCCATTCCACATCATCTGTAAATTCGCGCGAATAAGATACGCTTTCGTGAACTGCGTTTAGTACGTCCTCGGGCGGCATTTGCAATTTATATTTCATATGCAAGGGCGAGGTGGAGATAAAGGTGTGAATACGGCGGCGCTCGGCTGGCTTGATGGATTGCCCGCTGGCTTCAATATCGGCTTTTTTGGCGCGGGACAGCCCGCAGACCACGGCGTTTTTGACCACTTTGGCAATTTCGTGAACGGCCTCGAAATCCCCTTTGGAGGCAATGGGGAAGCCGGCTTCGATCACATCAACGCCCATAGCATCCAGCAATTTTGCCATTTTCAGCTTTTCTTCCAGATTCATGGAACAGCCGGGGCTTTGCTCGCCATCCCGCAAAGTAGTATCGAAAATTATGACGCGGTCTTTATTTTCCTTGACCATATCAATCGTGCGCATTGCTTATCTCCTCACCTGTAATCAAGGATGATATTAAATACGATTTTTACAAATTTTAAAAGAGGTCGTTTAATGCGGCGCTATTTGGAAAGGTCGCGGGCTTCATCGACCAGCATTATCGGGATGCCATCCCGGATGGGGTAGGCCAGTTTGGCTTGTTCGGAAATCAGCTCTTGCTTTGCTTTATCATAGCGCATGGTCGCCTTTGTAAGGGGGCAAACCAGAATTTCCAGCAATTTCGGATCGATCTCAGAATTCATTATTTATATGTACATGGCTCTTGAATTGAATTCAATGCTGCATATTGCTTTTATCAATCTCGCCCGAGCAGGCAATATCGAGCATTGTCATAAACAAAGAAGCGCGCTCATTACAGCACCGCGCTTCCAAAAGCGCCTGTTTTTCCTGGGGTTCGAACGGGCAAATCATGGACAGGCAGGTAATAAGTTTTTCATCGCTGGTTTGTTCGATCATTGACCAATCACATTCAAGGCCTTCTTTTTCAAAATATTTTTGAAGCAAAGGTACAAGTTTTTCACGGTCCAGATCAATGCACCCCACAGAATCGAGATCATCCTTATAAGTGCTCCAGTCAACTTTGGCTTGGCGATAAGTGGTTGTTACATTCAGTTCTTCTCTCACTTCAAAGCGGCAAATTCCATTCAAGGAAATAAGATAGCGTCCATCAGAAGTTTGGGTGAAATCTGTAATTTTTCCAGCGCAGCCAATGGTCGATAATTCAGGCTTATCAATCATGCCATCATAGTTGGGTGTTTTGGGCTGGATGATGCCGATCATACGATCGGCTTTAAAGGCACTATCCACCATATCGAGATAGCGCTGTTCAAAAATGTTTAATGGCAATGCGCCGCCCGGCAAGAGTAAAACCCCCGTTAAAGGAAAAACGGGCAGGCTTACAGGCAAATTTTTAAAATCCGGGGCATAAGGGTTTTTACTCATGCTTTTGATATAGTGCGTTTAAAATTTATAAAAAGTTATGTTTCTCAAGAAAACAAAATTGATGACAATTTTTTTCTGGCCTCGATTGTAACCGGATCGGAATGGCCCATGGCTTCGAAAAATTTTAGAAGCTGGTGGCGCGCAGCGTCCTCGTTCCAATCGCGTTTTTTCTCGATAATACGTAAGAGTTCATCACAGGCTTTTTCCTTTTGGCCGGATGAAAACAAAGCCATGGCCAGATCAAAGCGAGCCTGATGATCGTCCGGATTTTTATCCAGTTTTCCTTCCAGATGAGAGAAATCCTCGACCGGCACATTGTCTGCCAATTCTACGGCGGTCTTTGCTTCGGTAAATTTGGGTGTTTTGGCAATTTCTTCTGGCGCATTGTCCACCATATCTCGCGCCTGATCAATTTGACCTGCGGCCAGCAAAACGCGCACCATACCGATATAGGCATCGCTGTTGCTCTGGTCGGCTTGCAGAATTTGCATGTAAATGGCTTGTGCGGCTTGCAGATTGTTTTCCGCCAGGGCTTGCGCGGCGCCTTTTAAAGCTTCGGGAATATCCAGCGCATCGGGGCGGGCTTGACGGGCCATTTCACTGATTTTGTTAATAAAAGCCTTGATCTGGCTTTCGGGCATATTGCCCTGAAACGCATCCAGCGGGCGGCCGCCGAAAAACGCATAGACGGTTGGAACCGATTGTACTTGCAACATAGCGGCAAGTTGCTGGTTCTCATCCAGATTTATTTTGGCGAGCTTAACTTTTCCGCCCGCTTCTCTCACCGCTTTTTCAAGGACAGGCGTTAATTGTTTACACGGCCCGCACCATGGCGCCCAGAAATCGACCAGCACAGGTGTTTCGGAAGAAGCGTTTATAACCTTGTCTTCGAAATTATCTATTCCGACATCGAAAATAACGCCTGTATTTAATTGTTCTTGCGCTGGTTGCTGTTCGCCGGTTTTGCCAAAAAGCATGATATTGTCCTTATACTGCGAGTTTGTTTGTTTATATTTAGGGCTTTGCGGGTGAAAGATCAATGATTGAGTATTCATGCTTCAGGCTTTCAATAAAACGGATTAGATCGGCAGGGCTGAGGCCGATTGTTTGCGCATTATCCATGGGGTGATAATTGACAAGATCGGCCTCCATCATGGAAGCATCCAGATAAAGGCGCACTTTATTGTCGGGGTCATTCATAATGCTAAAAGGATTGACCGAGCCTGGGCGTATGCCGAGAAATTCCCACAAGCGATCTGCAGAACCAAAAGACAAGCGTCCACAATCAAGCAGTACAGGCAGTTTTTTTAAATCCACTTGCGTTTCGTTTGCCAAAACCAACAAATAATTGTTTTTTTGTTTATCGCGCAAATAAAGATTGCGGCAATGCACGCCCGGAATATTTTTCTTTAAATGCTCGCCTTCCTCCACAGTAAAAATCGGCTCATGGTCAAATATTTGATAGTCAATATCAAGGCTATCCAAGTATTCGAGCAATATTTCAGGCGTTGTCGGTAAGTCTTCAGCGGGTTTATGCGAATTTGGTTGCGATTGCGACATAACTTTAAGGCTCCTTGCTTTGAAATGGGCGCACAAGACATCATAAGGTTTTGTTAAGATTTCTCATGTACCATAATTCTCAAATAACGCAAAAAGCTTATTGTGGGGCAACAAACTATATGACAGGCGTGGACGACATTATAACAGCAGATGATTTAAAGCAGCGGGCTATGGCTTGCGACGGGGTCGAGATACTCGATTTTTCCGAAGTGATTGATGGCTTGCCGCCCTCTTTATGTGCTACCGCGCATCCCGAAAATTTTCGCGTTGGTGAGGAAGTTCCCAATCCAGAAGGATCTTTGCTGGTGAAAACAAATGCGGGCGTTTATATGAGCGGCGCTGTATCAAAGCAGGCTCAAGAAGATTATGCCCAAAATCATCCGCAAGCCGATGTTCAGATGGATGTGGCCGCGCAAGCCAAGACGGCTAGCCCTTTAGCAGCGCAATTCGGTATTGCTTCTCTTGCAACCTATTCCGAAGAGCCGGGCGAACCGAATATTAAAGAGGATGCGCCTGTTGCACCCCGCGTTGATCCGCTCACTCCCGGAGTTGGCTGATGAATATCGAACTTTCCAAATTACAGGATGATCGCATCTTGCTGATGTCGGACAGGCCGATGCCCGATATTGTCAAGCGTATTGAATATTACCGCGAACAGCGTTTGTTTATGATTGTCTGGCATGATGAAAACCGCGATGATTTGCTTATGCACCATGAAATTCCGATTGATTTTGAAATGGCGATTGAAAAAGCGCCCAATATTTTGGTTTATGCTCTGTATCCCGATAGCGAGCCTTTGGGCTATAAAGCGCCGCTGATCAAGGTTGGCGATATTTTCTAACTCTTTTTCCAAGTCTTTCTTTTTTAGGCTTGCATCTTCATAAAATTTCATTATTATCACCCTCACCTTTTAGGAACGCGAGTGTAGCTCAGGGGTAGAGCACAACCTTGCCAAGGTTGGGGTCGAGGGTTCGAATCCCTTCACTCGCTCCATTAAATCAATGATTTAGATCAAAACGCCGCAAGGCGTTTTTTCTTTTGGGACCACATAGGCCCCAAAAAAGCTCCGCAAGTGTTTTTATAAATTCAAGGCTGGTCGAGCGCTCAATATACTCTATCTAATATCTTCCATTTTTTGTAAGATAGGGGGCGTAGCTAATGCGTGTTCCTCTTGGAAATTTTCAGGATTTTAAACTCAAGGCTTGTTCATACGTGAAAATCATATCCAAAACATTGCTGTGTTTGAGCGTATCGCTGGCTCTTTCGTCTTGTGTTTCGGGCGAGCAGATTGCCATGCCGTTTTTCGGACTCTGGCAGGATAGCGCCTATATTAATGCCACTCAAAATATGGATATTGCAGGCGCACCGCCAATGGCGCGGTGGTGGACGCGCATTGATGATCCGCTTTTGGAGGATTATGTAAGCCGCTTGCTGGATGATAACTTAACCCTGATGCAGGCGGGCGCGCGGGTTATACAAGCGCGAGAGGCTTTGAATATTCAGGCCGGCGCTTATTATCCGTCGGCGCAAGGTAATGTTAGTGCAGGGCGCTCCTTTAGGCCGGGCGTGAGTGATCGGGTGTTTACAGACAGCTATGCGGCAGAGCTTGAAACCTCCTGGAAAATTGATCTCTTTGGGAAAATCCGCAAATCAGTAGAATCCTCCCGCCAGACCTTCCGCGCCTCGCTTTATGATCTGGAAGCTTTGAAACATTCTTTGATTGCCGAGTTGACCAAGCGCCGCATCGGAGTGGCCGTGCAAAAAAGATTGCTGGAACTGGCGCGGCAAAATGCGGAAAACCGTAAGGATTTTTATGATCTGGTCAAACGACGCTATGACCTTGGTGCGCAAGGAGTAAGTGCTTCCGATGTTTATCTCGCACAAGAAAATTACACAAGTGTAGAAGCCGATATTCACCAGTTCGAGCGCTTGCTGGCCGAGGAAAGTTATGCGCTGGATGTTCTGCTGGGCGTCATGCCGGGTACGACAGATCCTTTTGCTAGTGAGTTTCCGATGGTAACGCCGCCTTTGGATATGCCTGTCTGCCTGCCTGCCGATTTGATGGATAGAAGGCCGGATTTAAAATCTTCCGCCCTTAGATTAGAAGCCGCAAAAGCCGATATAAGTGTGGCTATTGCCGATTTATACCCGTCTGTAACTCTGGGCGGTGCATTGGGCTTTTCCGGGGATACAACCAATAATCTGTTTTCCGCCGATCAACTTACGGGGTCTTTGCTCGGCAGTATTATCACGCGGATTTTTGAAGGTGGGCGTTTGCGGGCCAATATCCGTTTGCAGGAAGCCGAAGCCAGAGAGCTGGCCGCCGCGTATGCGGAAAATATATTAAATGCCGTGCGCGAAGTGGAAACATCCCTGAAGGCCGAACAGGAATTGGCAAAAGAATTGCAATCGTCCAAAAAATCGGTTGAGGCGCTTCAGAACGCGGTTACGTTTTCCGGCGATCGCTACACAGGAGGAATTGTAACATTGCAGAATTTACTGGATATTCAGCAACGAAAATATGTAAAGGAGCAGGAATATATCCGCACCCAGCAAGCGCGCTGGAATGCCCGTATTGACCTTTATCTGGCTTTGGGCGGTGATTGGTTTGAAACAAACCCAAGCGCGGATGCCTGCACCGGGAAAGAAGAAAAATCATGAGTGAGAAAATTTTAGGATTTATCCAGTTTGTGCTGGTTTTTGTTTTTATTGCAGGCTCGGTGATGATTTCCTTTGCTTTGAAGCCGCAAAAAGAGCAGGTGCAAAGCCGCGATACGCAAGAGCGCACGTTAATTGTTGAAACCACAACTTTGGCGCCGCAGGATTACCGCATCGTTTTCGAAGCCACGGGTAATGTCGGGGTGCGCTCGGAAATTGGCATCGTGCCGCAGGTAAGCGGGCGCATCGTATCGGTCAATGATAATTTTTTTGCTGGCGGTGCTTTTGAAGCCGATGAAACGCTGTTCCAGATTGATTTGCGCGATTTCGAACTGGAGGTCGAGCGTCTGGAGGCCGAAGTCGCCAGAGCGCGCACAGCCTTTAATCTGGAGCAGGCCGAAAGCAAGGCAGCCATCGAGGAATGGGAAAGTTTGAACCCCGGGCAAAAACCGCCGCCGCTTGTTGCGCGCAAACCACAAATGGATGAAGCCTGGGCCAATTTGAAAGCCGCCAAAGCCCAGCTTGCAAATGCCCAGCTTGATCTGGAACGCGCTTCTTATTCCTATCCTTTCAAGGGACGCGTTTTGTCCAGCGCGCTGGAGCAAGGACAATATGTCACTGCAGGCCAGAATTATGGTTCTGTTTTTGATTTGAATTCGCTGGAAGTTCGCGCTTCTTTACGGGATATGGAGTTGGAATGGCTTTTGGATAGTGAAGATCCCGATATCACAATCCTGATTGAAAAGAACAACCAGACCAGAACATATAAAGGCCAGTTAAACAGAGCCGCCGCCGCATTAAATGAATTAACACGCTTTGCCACGGTCAGTTTTGGTTTTGCCGATGAAATGGTGGATATTTTGCCCGGCGCTTTCGCCCGCATTTCCATCCAAAGCCGTGAAATGAAAAATATTGTTGTGCTTCCCGCTTCGGCCATGCAAAAGGAAGGCATTATCTGGGTTCTGGAAGAGGACGGCACATTAAAACGCATGGTACCGGAAGTGATCTACGCCAATGATGAAGCTTTTATCGTGCGTGTTTTCGATGAGCCGAAAGAGGTCGTAACAAGCCGTGTGTCGGGGGCCATGGATAGGATGAAAGCAAAGCGTGTTTCACAGCAAACCCCGCAAAGTCCCGCATTAGAAACTCTTCAGAGTGATCAGGGCAATGGCTGAGGGCGATACAAGGCAAGAAGAGTACGAGCCGCAAAAAGGTTTGATTGCATGGTTTTCGCATAACCATGTGGCGGCCAATATCCTTATGCTCTTATTTCTGGTGGGCGGGTTGATCAGCGTTATAAATATGCGCAGTGAAACTTTCCCGCAAATTGATCCGCAGCTTATTACAATTAGTGTCGTTTACCCC
>JBKHDZ010000089.1:0-8204 GCA_046541095.1 Alphaproteobacteria bacterium | reverse complement strand
GCTTATCCCCGAAAACCCGCGCGATGCCAGAAACAGACGCATTACGCTTATTCTTTTGCGGGAAGAATTAACAGACCCAGAAGCCTATAAAGCTTATTTAACGGATGACGATTTTAATACTGAGGAAGATGGCACGCTTTATGAAATAGAAGAGGCTCCGCAAGTTCCTATTGGCACCTTCCGCAAGACACCAGGAAAAATTGAGTTTCCTTAAAAGGAGCTACGTTTCAGCCGTTAAAAGAATTAATCAAACTTATTATTTTTTGGAAAACCATTGGGCGGCAAGCGGCCGGCAGAAGCACGTTTACCAAGCCAAGGTGCTATCTCTTCCACCAAAGTCGTGCCGGAGCCGTATTTAAATTCAAGACCATTTTCCAATTTAAATGATTTTGCATCCGATAGACCGCCATCTTTATATTTTTGCAAAATGACCCCTTTACCGCGACCCATTTCCGGCAACTCCTCGCGCGTAAAGACAAGCATTTTACGGTTTTTGCCAATCACGGCAATATGATCATGCTCTGGCGCGACAGGAGTGCAAAGTGCTGCCTCTACTTTTCCCGAAACATTCAAGACCTGTTTACCGCTCTTGGTTTGCGCCAGCATATCCTCTGATTTCACAATGAAACCGCGCCCATCAGTAGAAGCTACAAGATAACGCATATCAGGCTCATACAAGATCAAATCGGTAATATCGGCATCATTGGGCATATCAACCATAAGCCTTACAGGCTCACCAAAGCCTCGCCCGGGGGGTAATTCATTGCAAGACAGCGTATAAAAACGCCCATTCGTGCCAAAAACCATCAATTTATCGGTTGTTTGGCCCTCAATAACAAAACGCTCGCTATCTCCATCCTTATATTTCAACTCGGTTTCTTTATGACCATGACCTTTCATCGCCTTTATCCACCCTTTGGCAGAACAAACAATGGTGAGTGGCTCTTTTTCAATCATCGCTTCATCAAGGTCAATGGTCATCGGAGCTGGCGCACAGCCAATTACCGTGCGGCGTGCGCCCAAATCAGTATCTTCGCCAAATTCCTTTTTCAATGCCCCGATTTGCTTTTTAATTTGTGTCCATTGCCGCGCTTCGGATTTAATAAGCTTGTCCAGCGCATCGCGCTCTGCAACCAGCTTGTCATGCTCGCCTTTAATCTCCATTTCCTCCAGCTTATGCAAACGGCGCAAGCGCAGGTTCAAAACGGCTTCCGCCTGATTTTCGGTCAATTTAAATATTTCAATAAGTTTTATTTTCGGTTCATCTTCAAAGCGGATAATGCGAATAACCTCATCAATATTCATATAGACAATGAGATAACCTTCCAGAATTTCAATGCGCGCCATTACTTTTTCAAGGCGATGATTTGATCGGCGTACCAAAACATCTTTTTGATGTTCCATCCAGCATTGAAGCGCTTCTTTTAAATTCATTACGCGCGGTGTGATCCCCTGATCCAGAACGTTCAAATTCATATTGAAACGCCCTTCCAGATCGGTATTGCGGAACAGGGCCTCCATCAATAATTCAGGTTCGACATTGCGGCTTTTGGGAACCAGCACCAATCGTATATCCTCGGCCGATTCATCGCGCACGTCTTCCAGCATCGGTAATTTGCGATTATTGATAAGATCGGCGATTTTCTCGATCAGCTTGGATTTTTGAACCTGATAAGGAATTTGGGTCACGACAATTTGATATTGCCCCTGCTTTAATTCTTCCTTCTCCCATTTGGCCCGCACACGAAATGCCCCGCGCCCGGTTTTATAGGCTTCAATAATATCGGCCTTATCTTCAATCAAAGTGCCGCCTGTGGGAAAATCGGGGCCTTGAATAATATCGACAAGGCGCTCAATATCCGGATCTTCCTCCAGCATCAATTCCATGGCTTCACAAAGCTCGGCCACATTATGAGGCGGGATATTCGTTGCCATGCCCACAGCAATACCGCTGGCGCCGTTTGCCAGCAAATTGGGGAAACCTCCCGGCAGAACCACTGGCTCGTTCTCCGAGCCATCATAAGTCGGGCGGAAATCAACAGCATTTTCCTCTATACCCTCAAGCAAAAGAAGTGCAACACGGGTCAAACGTGCTTCAGTATAACGCATTGCCGCCGCATTATCCCCGTCGATATTGCCGAAATTCCCCTGTCCATCTACCAAAGGATAACGCTGGGCAAAATCCTGAGCAAGGCGCACCATAGCGTCATAAACGGCCGTATCACCATGCGGGTGGAATTTACCAATCACATCACCCACCACACGCGCCGATTTCTTGGGCGGTGTTTCAGGGCTGAGCCGTAGCTGATACATCGCATATAAAAGCCTGCGATGAACAGGCTTAACCCCATCGCGAACATCGGGCAACGAGCGGCTCATAATTGTCGAAAGCGCATAGGACAAATACCGCTCGGATAAAATCTCCCCGAACGGCTGGTCTATTACCTTGCTTTCTTCATTTACGTTGTTATCGGCCATGGCCTTTATCAATAATGCTGCGCGCTAAACCTTGCAAGCCCTAATATACGCCTATCTACAAGAATTTATATGCTTTTCGGCCTGCTTGGCAAGCCGCTCATAAAAGCGCGCCCGTTCTGGCGGAATTCCCTGGCTATGGTGAGTAAAAGCCCAATGTTCCAGAAAATACCCTGTCAATTTCAAACCTGTCTTAATATCATCCAATTCAGCAGGACCGCCATTGGGTTTCAAAAATGCAGGCAAATCCAGCAATTTCTCTTTATAGGGCGCGCCAGCCTCATAACTCACGGCGCGTCCGGTTTTGGGGCTGACATAGGCCAAAGCCTGATCATCACCGCCGCCTGCACATTTGCTTAAATCCAGCGAAAAGCCGAGCTCGCGCAGGAAGGCAATTTCCCACATTATATAAGCCGCTCCCCAAATATCACTTTCAAGAGTTTCAAATAAAGCAAGCAGACCATGATACAAACCACTATGCCCTTCACGCTCCGGCAAAGCGTGATCGCACAAAGCGCAAGCCGATTGCAGGGCCGCCAACTTTAAGGGTTCGCTCATAATATTAGGAGCGTAACTTTTATAATGCTCCAGCATATAGGAGCCCAAATTGTCCGAAACGCGGGCTTGCCAGCGCGCATCGACAAGCGTTCCCACCTCGGTAATACCGCGCATTTTGGAAGAATGAATGCCCCGCACAAATCCTGCATGGCGGCCATGATCCTGGGTTAAAAGCGATACAACGCCGCCATTTTCTCCATGAGCGCGCACTGATAATACTATGCCTTGATCTTCCCAGCTTTCCATGCGTATAGATTAGTACGACAAAACAAGGAAAACCAGACATGCACAGCAATACACTTTCAAAACCCACAATTAAAAAAGTGGGGGTTGCCGGGATCGGGGCTATAGGAAACACAGTTTGCAAAGCCCTCCTAGAGGGTATCGAAGGATATGTTCTTCATGCCATATCCGATATCGATGAACGGCAGGATATGAAAATACCCAACCTGTTATTCGAGGAAATGGCGGTGCAATGCGACCTTGTTATTGAATGTCTGCCGCCGCAGATTGTGCCAAAATTGGCTGAACCTGTTCTATCGCATGGAAAAGATCTTGTAATCATCAGTTCATGCGCATTGCTAATGTACCCTGAAATTCTTGATAAACATGCCTTATCCACAAGTCGCATTATTGTGCCATCCGGGGCTCTTATTGGTATCGACGGGGTGAATGCCTTAAAAAACCTTGGTATTGAAAGCGCTAAAATCATCTCAACTAAACCGCCAATGGGTTTTTCCACAGCCCCTTATGTGGAAATTAATGCTATTGACTTAACATCGATTACAACCCCTGCGCGCTTATTTGAAGGCAATGCTCTGGAAGCCTCCAAAGGCTTTCCAGCCAATGTCAATGTCGCGGCCACCCTTAGCTTTGCAGGCATAGGTGCAGAAAACACCAAAGTTGAGATCTGGGCAGATCCGCATACAGAATTCAATTCCCATGAAATCATTGTTGAAAGCGCTTTTAGCCGGATCATCGCAAAGGTGCAAAATAAACCCGACCCCGCCAATCCAAAGACAAGCATGCTCGCAGCGCAAAGTATCATTGCAACATTACGCGGGTTTTCTGAACCATTTGCCGTGCTATAATATTTATAAAAAAGCGAGATAAAACTTATGTTACCAGCCAAGCAGTTTTATATGATCCGACACGGCCAGACCGAGGCTAATGCCAAACAGATTATGGCCGGATGGACCGACAGCCCGCTGACCGATCTAGGGCGCAAACAGGCGCGCGCTGTTCACAATATAGTGGAGCACCTTACTATCAAGCCCAAAGCCATCATTCATAGCCATCTATCAAGAGCACGGGAAACCGCCGAGATCATCAATGAAGTTTTAAAGTTGGAACTGTATGAAGATCCCGACCTTGCCGAGATGAATGCAGGTGATATGGAAGGCCAACCCTATGAAATTGCGCGCCCGCTTTTTGAAGGCTGGCCCGTTATCCCTAATGCCGAACATCCGCAGGATTTCTTTGATCGCATTAAACGTGGGAAAATCAAGGCTCTGGAAAAAGACGGCCCCGTTTTAATCGTCTGTCATGGCGGAGTTATGCGCGCTTTTGGCGAGATATACGGCGTGCCTGTTCCAGGCCGCTTCCGAAACGCACATCTTTATGATTTTAACCCGAATACAAGCAATACGAATTTTCCCTGGGATGTCTATAGCTATGATATTTGCGCAGTGAGCGGAAGCTTGAAAAAAGACAAAAGCGATATTTATTCCGGTCAATAAATTATGGCAACATCACGCCCCGGCAATCGCATCGTAAATTTTCAATGCCTGAACGCTTTCCTTAACATCATGCACGCGGAACATCTGCACCCCTTGAGAGCGCCCCCAAATTATACTGGAGAGTGAACCCGGCAGACGCTCTTCTGCGGTTGCATTGTTATCAAGCGCCCCAATAAAACTTTTGCGCGATGTCCCTAGCAACAAAGGACAGTGTAAATCATGAAATTTACTTATATTTCTAAGAAGTAGCAAATTATCTTCAAGTGTTTTCCCAAATCCGATTCCAATATCCAAAATGATGTTTTCTTTATCGATACCTAACGTTTCACAATGTGTTTTGCGATCTTTTAAGTATTGATAAACATCTTCTACAACATTGTTATATATAGGTTTTTTCTGCATGATTTGTGGTGTGCCCTGCATATGCATAAGAAATACAGGTACTTGTGCCTTTTTGGCTATGACAACACTTTCACTATCATGGGTTAAGGCACTGATATCATTAATGGCGTTCGCGCCAGCATCAAGGGCGGCCCGCATTGTAGCCGCATTACGCGTGTCGATTGAAATATACGGTGCATGTTTAGAGAGCTCCTTTATGACTGGCACTACACGATCAATTTCCTCTTGTATATCAACTATTTGCGAGCCGGGTCGCGTGGATTCACCGCCAATATCAAGTATTGTTGCCCCTTCCTGCAACAATGTGATTCCGTGCTCTACAGCATTGTTTTTATTAATATATTTACCTCCATCAGAGAAACTATCCGGGGTCACATTGACCACGCCCATTATTACAGGGTCATCTTCAAATAGATGTTTCACAGTATGGGTCATTATGCGGCTTTATACATGGTTGTTATTTGCGAAGGATCACTAAGATCAGAGAGCATTTGCGCCGCTGTTTTACCAAAAACAGGATGCGTCCAGTTTTCCGCAATCTCAGAAAGCGGCACAAGCACAAAAGCTCGCTTATGCATTCTAGGGTGCGGAACCGTAATATTATTCTCGCTAAGAACAACGTCATTATACACCAGCAAATCAAGATCAATGACACGCGCTTCATTGCGAATATGACGAATGCGGCCAAAATCTTTTTCTATATCGTGTAAGAGATTTAAAAGCGCCTGCGGCTCTAAAGAGGTTTCCACGCGAATGACTGCATTTCTATATAAAGGCTGGCCGTCATCGGGAACCGGACGGGTTATCCAGATGTTGGATACATCAAGAACATCAACGCCGCTTTCTTTAAGTGCGCTTATAGCCTTGCAGAGAGTTATTTCAGGGGTTCCATACCGGCTTGGTAAATTGGCGCCCAAAGCAATAAAAATCACGTGTTCATCCTCTCACTTAAAAAACAAGAGGATGTTATAACCTACCAGCTACGTACTTTACCAGTATCAACGTGAACAAAATTGCTTTTGGGATAATATCCAACGCCGCCGGATTTCATTTTGCGAGCCACGTCGCGCAAACGGCGTGTGCTATAGCCAGGCACACGTATATCCATGGCCTGACCATACATATGGAAGGAATTACGGGCAACGCCAGTACTGGCATTACGGAGCTTAGCATTGGTTTTAGGGCTACGATAACCGGACAATACCTCAATAGGTCCATCGTCTTTGGTGCGGTCTTGCAAAACCTTGACAATATCAATAATACGAGGATCCATCGGGAAGATTTCATCCGTACGGTGGTCACGCAAAACATAATTCATGCGCTCGAAGGATTCAGGAAGGTATTTATCCCCTACGCGGTAAACGCCGGAGAAACTTTCACCAGTGTGTGCATTGCGAAACGATATACGCCAAGAGGCAAAATTGCTGATCGCATAAGCATTCTTGGAAGGAAATAGCGGCATAAGGGAGCCAACTACGCCAACAAGGCCCAATTTTAGAACATCACGGCGATTGATTGTATTTAAGTCGTTCAGGAGTTTTTGATCATTCAAATCATCGAACATCTGGTACGCTCTCTTTTTTATTATAGAGTTTAAACATGGGAGTCTTAAAAGCTCCACTATGATTTGTAAAGAAAAATAGCTATATAGGGCTATAATTACTGTTGGTAGGATACCAAACGAGCATTGGAATAATGCTCTCTATTATCATTATGCACGGGAATATAAAATCCGTCAATCTTTTGAATTTCTTCAATCAGCTTTTTATCATGGCCATATATGTCATTGCCATAGACAATCTGCCCATTATCATCAAGCCATGTGGTGTAATAAAACAGATAAACCGGAATTGCATCAGGTATGCGAATATCTGTTTTTTTGTAAGAATCCAGAATTTCCTGTGCTTGCTTTACGCTCCAACCCTCAATATCTTCCAAAAGATATTCTGCCATTTTTTCAGGGTATTTCATACGGACACACCCCGAAGATAAAGCGCGGGCGCTCTCAGCAAATAATTCTGGCTGATTGGTATCATGCAGGTAAATGTTATAGCCGTTGGGCATTAAAACACGGTAGCGACCCAAGGGGTTGTTATCACCCGGCCCCTGCACCATACGAATAGCATGCAATTCCCTATTTGTAATATTTACCCAGTCAATCGAATATGGGTCAAGTGAAACGGCATTGCGCCCGTAACCCTCAAATAACTCCATGCCTTTTTTTAGCAAATACTCCGGATCTTCCTGAATTTTCGGCAATATATCAAAACGCTTGATAGTGGGCGGCACGGTCCAATCCGGGTTCAAACGAAGTCCTGTAATTTCCGTTTTGAAAGATTGTGTAGCGCGCCCGGGATGCCCCACAATAACAGGCATTTCCAGATCAACACGCCCGTCTTTAATCGCCCATAATTTGGCCGAAGGGATATTAACTATAACATATTTATCCCCGCGCTCTTGTGTATCAACCCAGCGCAAACGCTCCATATTGACCACAATATGCTTAATTTTATCGGCTGTTGTGCGGTTAATGACCGCAAGAGTATTCGGGCCGATAACCGCATCATCTTTCAAACCGTTTTCCCTTTGGAAACGCATCACAGCGGCGGCCAATTCATCATCATATTTACCGGGCGCATATTGCGGTTGGCGCAGGCCGAAAAATTCACGAATTTGTGGAATAACCTTATGCCCCCAGCCCGGCTTCAAAATACCGCTCACTTCTATGGGAAGAAGCACCTCTTTTTCGGAGGGCCCGGCATTGACAAGATTGATAAGCTCCTTACGCAATTTTTTATAGGTTTTTCCTTGCGGCTCTATATCGCTTAAAAAATCGTGCATGTTATTTTGTGCGGTATTAAGATAGTTGATAGCCTGTAGCCCTTCTATGCGTTGCTTCCAATCCTCGTCATCCAGATAAATACTGCGTGCAGAAACGCGCATGCCGCTCATATCACGCACATAGCGCGTGAAAGCATCACTTAGAAGCAATTCAAGCTCAATTCTGGAACGCGGATCATCACGCTCCAT
>JBKHDZ010000088.1:0-8229 GCA_046541095.1 Alphaproteobacteria bacterium | reverse complement strand
GAGGAAAATAAAAAGGCCGTAGAAAATTCCCTGCAATCATTAAAGGATGCGGAAAAAAATATCGATGAAATTGTTTACGATCAAGACCATAAAGAAACATTGCTCGGTTTGAAAGATGTGGTCGCCACCTATAAAAACAGTTTTCAGGAAGCCACTGCCTTAAAAAACAAGCGCGATGCTCTTGTCGCCCAAATGGATGAACTTGCGCCTGCAACTCGGAAAAAAATAACCCAGATTATGGAGAGCGCTTCTCGTGATGGCGATCCCGTGGCCGCCTATTCTGCCGGTGTCGTGCAACAGCATCTCTTATTGGGGCGTTATTATGCCCGCGATTTCCTATTGCGCAATCAGGCCGCCGATTCCGAGCGCGCTTTGAGCGAACTGGCATTCGCACAGCGCGAAACAGGAAATCTATTGCGTGAATTGCAAAACCCGGCACGCCGCGCACTGACGCAGGAAGTTATTGAAGGTCTGCAAACATACGCAACCCTGTTTAACAGCGTTAGCGAGGTAATAACCGAGCGAAACGAGCGTTATGCGAAAATGGATGAACTGGGCCCGCAGATGCTCGGCGCTTACATCGACTTGTTTCAAGATAACGAAAACAAGCAAAATGTTTTGGGACCGCAAGCTGTTCAGACCATTCAAAATGTATCTCAAGCGACGATGGTCAAAGCCTTTATTATTGTTTTACTGGCCATCTTTATTGCTATCGTTATGGCCCGCATGATTACAAGCGCTCTGAAAGGGGTTACGGCCATTATGAAACGTTTGAGAGAAGGCGATTTCACTGTACAGATTACCGGCACAGAGCGAAAAGATGAAGTGGGTGAAATGTCGCGTGCAATCGCACAATTCAAGGAGGAAGCCGAGAAATCCTTCCTGCTGAAACAAATGGTGGATGATATGCCCGTCAATGTTATGACCGTCGATGTTAAAGATAATTTGAAAGTGAATTACATCAATAATACTTCGGTAAATACTTTAACAACTCTGGAAGCTCATCTCCCTGTAAAGGCTAATGAAATTCTCGGGCAATCCATCGACATTTTCCACAAACATCCAGAACATCAGCGTCAGATGCTGGCGACCGCTGATCACTTGCCACACCGCGCAAAAATTCAGGTTGGCCCCGAGAAAATGGCGCTCCTTGTGTCCGCTATCCGCGATAAGCAAGGTGAATATGTGGGCGCGATGCTGACATGGGAAATCATTACGGCCAAAGAAGCCATGGGCGAAAATGTGAATAACGTGGTCGGCGTTGTATCCAGCGCTGTGACAGAACTGGAAGCCACCGCGCAGAGCATGTCCTCTATGGCCGAGCAAACCCAGCAGCAGGCGATGGCCGTATCCGCCGCCGCCGAAGAAGCATCGACCAATGTTTCCACGGTGGCCTCTTCAGCCGAAGAGCTGACCGCATCTATCGCGGAGATCAGCAAGCAGATGCAGGAAGCCAGCTCTCTGGCGCAAAACAGCCGTCAGCAGGCCGAATCGACCAATGCAACGGTTGGCACGTTAAAAGAAGCCGCCGATAAAATTGGTGAGGTTGTCAGCCTGATTAACGATATCGCCGAGCAAACGAACCTCTTGGCCCTGAACGCCACTATCGAGGCCGCGCGAGCGGGAGATGCAGGCAAAGGCTTTGCCGTGGTGGCCAGCGAGGTAAAAACTCTGGCCAATGAAACCGCCAAGGCGACCGAAGAAATCAGCCAGCAAATCCAAAACATGCAAGGCGTCACCGAAAATGCGGTTTCTTCGATCAGCATGATTTCAGAAAGCGTGACCAAACTCTCCGACGTTGCGACGACTGTAGCCTCTGCCGTAGAAGAGCAAAACAGCGCGACACTTGAAATTGCGCGCAGTGTCGAACAGGCCGCAACAGGCACAAAAGAAGTGACCGAAAAGATCACTTCTGTATCACAAGCCGCGCAGGAAACAGGCAGCTCTGCCCAGCAGGTTCTTTCAACCTCTCAAGAGCTGGCTACTCAAGCCGATAGCTTGCAAAAACAGGTCAATGATTTCCTGAACGATGACAAAGCCGCCTAAACAAAGACGGACTTTATAAATTATTCGTGAGGCGGCCCATAGTTGGCCGCCTTTCTTTTTTGGGTTTACGGGTTACAAAAGACGCAATTTGCAGGGTCGGCTTTTTCCTTGCCGCGGGGCCGCTCTTCTTTATATTTGCATTGCACGCATCCCCAAATATCGGCCTTTACCGAGTCTGTCGGCTGGGCGCATAGCTCGCAAGGCAAGCCCGCCAGAACATCCACCCTGCCCCATCCCGGTAAAGCACAGGAGGGACAAGGCGTTGCAAGACGTTTTATCAATCGTTTTGATAAATTCATAAGGGCATGGCGGCGCATCGGATTTAAATGCGCGCGCATATCGGTTTCTGCCCAGACCTGTCCGTCTTCAGAGAGGCTTTTAAAACGCTCAAAACTTTCCAGCGCTTTTGGATGGCTTGTTATGCCTTTTTCGATCTGCATTTTATCATCCCAAATATGCGGCCTTAAAATGATTGCATGAGATGGGAAACGCGCTTGATTTAGAAATTCGTTCAAATCATTAGGGGCGTTTAAAATCTTCTGCGCATAATTCGTGCGCTCGTATAGGGCGTATTCATGGGTTTCAAAGCCATTTATATCATCGATAAAATATAAAACCTCGCGCCCGGCCGGAAAAAACCCATAAACAGGGTGCGGGCCAAAACTGCCTTCGCTGGCCAAACCGATCTTGCAACCACTCATTTTCATACCAAGGCGGCATTTTTTCCGCGCCACGCTAAGAGCATCGCTTTTGCGCTCGACCTCCCCGCTAAAAGTGCCCAGCGCATCGGTATCAAGATTTTCCGGCACAAAAACTTCCGCGCCAAGGCCAGTCTTGAACAAGCGCGCCGCCTGCTTTTCCTTCCCATGCATCGTGGCGAATACAATCTTTTGTCCGGCATAAATCATAATTTGAAAAATATACCAAAATGTTTTATCAGAAAAAGGAATTTATTTCGTTTAATTAATAGGCCAATCAAATAAAATGTATGATTTAGACACCAGCCTTCTGCGCAGCTTTGTTATTCTGGCCGAAACGCGGAGCTTTACCCGAACAGCAGAAAAAATCGGTCGCTCGCAATCCGCTGCCAGTATGCAGATCGCCAAGCTGGAAGAATTGCTGGATAGCAAATTATTCGAGCGCGATAAACGCAATGTCATGCTGACCGCTGACGGAGAAAAATTGCTGGGCTATGCGCGCCAGATTGTTAATCTCTCCGATTCCCTGATCGGGCGGTTCAGAGAGCCTGATATTGAAGGAGAAATCCGCTTTGGCTCGCCCGAGGATTTTGCCACGTTTTATCTGCCCGATATTCTGGCGAGTTTTTCGCAAAGTCATCCCAAAGTCGCCTTAAATGTGAATTGCGATTTGACGCTCAGCCTTATCCAAGGCTTTGAAGACAATAAATATGATCTGATCGTCATCAAGCAGGAGCCGGGCAATCTGTATAAAGGCGCGCAAGCACTCTGGCAGGAACGCCTGGTCTGGGTCGGCGCCTCGCAGATGGAAAAAACATCGCGCTTTGATGATATCGCCAAAGAAAAAACGCCCTTGCCGCTCATCCTCTCGCCCCCGCCTTGTGTGTACCGCGCTAGGGCGACGCAGGCTTTGGACAAAGCGGGCATTCACTGGAAAGTGGCCTATACAAGCCCTTCCATCGCCGGAACACTGGCGGCGGTCAAGGCCGGGTTAGGCTATGCTGCCCTGCCCCGTAAAATGGTACCCTCAGGCCTCACGCCGCTGGAAAGTGAACAGGGCTGGCCGCCTTTGCAAGAGGCTGAAATTTGTCTGCTGGCCAGAAAAGAGGCCAATCCGGCCATTGCCTCCCTAACCGATTATATTCGCCAACGTATCTCTTTTAATCAGAAAAATTGATGATATATATAACCTTATTAAAATTCACTTTTTACAAGGAAAGCGATATAAGTAAATCATGAAAAATTTTCAAAATATCTTATTGGTTATCGATACACTTGAAATTGACGAGGATGCCTTGTCAAAAGTAAAAACGGTGCTCAAGAATACCAGCGCGCACCTTTCCGTGATGATTCTGGAGCATGAGTTTTCCAAAAATCTGAAAGAATTCAAATCGGCCTATGAAAAAGATATGCGCGAGAAATTGAGTGCCAAACTCAAAGATTTGGGCTTGTCTGGCGATGCGCCCGTCATCTTTGCCGATAAAAAGCCGTATTTTGTGCATATTATCCAGCACGTGATCAAAAAAGACATTGATCTGGTGATTAAAGCCGCGCAAGCGCTTGATAAAAATCACAGCAAAGGTTTTAAATCTCTGGATATGAGCTTGCTACGCAAATGCCCCTGCCCTGTCTGGCTCTGCCGCGATAGTAAAGATGATGAAAAGCCCGAAATCATTACAGCGATTGATCCTTTAAGCGAAACCCCCGAGGGGCGGGATCTTAGTATCAAACTCCTTCAATATGGCGATTATCTGGCCAATATTCTGGAGGGACATAACACGGTTATTGCCTGCTGGGAATGTGATTATGAAGGGGTTTTGCGACACTCCCCCTTTATGAAAATGGCCGAAGATCAGGTTGATAAAATTATATACGAAGCAGAATTGGGCACCAAACAGGCTTTGGAGACTCTCATGAAAGAGGCCGGTATCGAAAACACAAACGCTGTCGTAAAACGCGGAAAAGCCGAAGAAATTATTCCTGATTATATTGATGCACATAATATTAATCTGGCGGTCATGGGTACCGTTGCCAGAACAGGTATTCCCGGCTTTTTCATTGGTAATACGGCGGAAAACATCATGCAGAATATCGCATGTGGCATGTTTGCCGCCAAGCCCAATGGCTTTTCCTCCCCTGTAAAAGCATACTAAAAAATATTCATTAGAAAAACTGATAACGAAATTCAAATAAATTCGTTTTACTGATTAATTGCAACTTATTTATAGTCCTTTCTAATAAAACACAAAAAAGAAAGGACTATTATTATGAAGCCGTTATTTTGCGCTCTGCTAGTTACAGCTACCTTCTCGCCAAGCATCGCGATGGCCCGGAATTGTGAAAACCCCGTCACAAAAGAGCAGGTGCAAGCCGCACAAGCTGAGTGGGGCCAAGCCATCGTGGATATTGGCGCCGCCGAAAACCCTAAAGAAAAAGCCAAAGATGTGATTGATACCCTTTATGCTTATGATGAAGGCGATGTTCTATTTAAGCCCACCTTGGCCAGTAATGAGCCATTCCGCGGCACAGAAGAGGAAGCCCTATCGTATTTTACCGGCGGAAAATTTGAAGAAGATAAAGGCTTTGCACTGGCGCCCTATACAAATGTGCGTTTTGATAGCGAGGGTATTATCACTTATTGCGATGCCGCCATATCCATGGGCGAATATTACTTCACAAAAACAGATGGAAACGAAATCAAGGTGGAATACAGCTTTGGTTACATGAAAGATGACAATGGTGATTTGAAAATCAATCTGCACCATTCCTCCCTGCCCTTCTCGCCAGCCGAATAAAACAGGACAATAAAAAGGATCAAAAACAATGGAATTCTTATTCGACTTTCTCATGCGTCTTGTGGGGCAATTCCAGTCCCCCACGCTGGGCTTTCTTCTGGGCGGTATGTTGATTGCCGCGCTGGGAAGCAATCTGAAAATCCCGAATGCGATTTATCAATTTATCGTCTTTATGTTGCTGATGAAAATAGGGATCAAAGGCGGTATTGAAATTCGTCAAGCCGATTTGAGCGCGATGTTATTGCCTGCCGTCATTGCAACGGTTATCGGCGTAACCATCGTTTTGAGCGGCAGCTTTATCTTCTCGCTCTTGCCCGGCATTAACCGTGAAGATGGCTATGCCACAGCCGGATTGTTCGGCGCGGTGAGCGCATCCACCCTTGCGGCGGCTATGGTTTTGCTCGAAGAAGAATCCATTGATTTTGAAGCCTGGGTGCCGGCCCTTTATCCGTTCATGGACATCCCTGCCCTGATACTGGCAATCGTTCTGGCCAATATCTATATGAAGAAAAAGAATGAAGGGCATGACAGCAAAGTTGATGTTTGGGGCATCATCAAGGAAAGCCTGCAAGGCGCGGCTTTATCGGCCCTGCTTTTGGGTCTGGCCCTTGGTCTGCTTACAAAACCCGACCGCGTGCTGGATAGTTTCTACGAGCCATTATTCCGAGGATTTTTATCGGTTCTGATGCTGGTTATGGGGATGGAAGCCTATGCCCGCCTGCATGAACTTAAAAAAGTGGCGCACTGGTATGCGGTTTATGCTTTTATCGGCCCGATCATGCATGGCCTTATGGCCTTTGGCTTGGGATATATCGCCCATATTACAGTCGGCTTTAGCCCCGGCGGCGTTATCTTGCTGGCTGTTATTGCGGCGTCAAACTCCGATATTTCCGGCCCGCCAACATTGCGCGCAGGAATACCGACCGCCAATCCCTCGGCCTATATCGGCGCTTCAACCAGTGTCGGGACACCTGTTGCCATAGCAATTTGTATCCCGCTTTTTATTGCTCTGGCGCAAGTCGTGTTTGATCTGTAATGCTAAAGGATAGAAAGGAATAGATATGACCTTAAACGATGCAAAAAAAGTGATCATCATCACCGAAAAGATGATTTCCAAAGGTGTATGCAAGATTATTGAAGAAACGGGCGCCAGCGGCTACACCATTATTGCCGCAGGCGGAAAAGGAAGCAGAAATATCCGCTCCACCTCCGAGCGCGCTTCGGTAATCGAGGATTTCGCCAATGTGAAAATCGAGGTGATCGTAAATAAAGACGAAGTCGCCCAGCAAATCATGGAAAATGTAGCAGCGAAATACTTTGAAAACTACCCGGGCATTACATATGTCGAGGATGTAAGAATTCTAAGACCTGCGAAATTCGCCCGCGAGAATAAGCAAGGCTAAACTTACCTGTAACTTGTAATGAAAATGACGCCAGATATGCTCCGGCGTCATTTTTTTATAGCTTATATAATGAGAGCTTTATTCGCTTTCTTCACCGCGCGAAATCTCGTTGACATCATAACCCGCATCCAGAATAAGCTGGCTGATTTCTTCATCGCTGAGGCTTTTGCTTTCTTTGAAGGAAATGGTCACGATTTTTGTATCCATATTCACATCAATGTTATCTACGGCCTCTTCACGGCTAAAGACCTTATCCAAAGCCTGCGCGCAGAAATCGCAGATCAAACCATTCACGGTGGCATAGGCCACATTACCCGCATTCGCATAAACAGGCATTGACATAATGAACATAAGAGCCAGAGTTAAAAACAGTTTTTTCATTGGTTTATCCTTTCTTATTTCAATTTTAATAGCGCACGACATAGTTAAACAAAACTTCACCGTTGGTGTTCATTCCCGCTTCCAGCAAATGCACACCTTTGAAAAAGCGCACCAAAGGCGTTACGGTGAAATTATTATCTTCTTCAGGCTGGTGTTCGACATCCAGCATCAGCCATGTGTGCAAATCCCCATAATCACCAATATAGGGCGCAATGCCCACGCGGGCAGATTGCATAAAGTGATCATCAAAATCACCGGCATCCAGATAGCGGTTTTCGTAAGATACAAAATAGCGCCGATCTTCCCAATCTGCCGCAATGCCGGTAAAGGCCGCAGGTTCAATCTCGCCGTCATATTCGCCCGCATCACTGTAAGCCACACCGACACCCGATTTCAGGTATAAATTGGCCTGGGATTCCGGATTATTCCAGCGTTTGACCAGATTGTTAAGCTGTACACCGCTATGCCAGTAATCATCGCCGCGGTAATAGGCTGTGCGCACACCGATCGAATACCGCGCGCTTGGAGAATAATGAAGATGCAACGAATTCATATCACCATTATTCATGATCATGGCCGTCCAGCCGCCCGGGTAAGACACAGGCCTTGCTTCGGCCTGATTGGATAGACAAAGCCCCATAACACTGAGGGCCACCAATAAGTATCGCATAATTTTTTCTCCTTGATTTATGCTTGAATTCAAAAATGATCGCGCAAAGACATGAAAGACGTGAAAGCGCAGAAAATATCAGGAGAAAACTTTTGGAGGTCTTCGCGGCGGTAAGTGTGAAAATGATTTTAAGGTGAAATTATAAAAAAACCGTTCTTGCAGCATGCTCAAATCTTGTAAAGCTACAGGCTCTTTATGAATAAGAATACTATGCGAGATGGAACACCCCAAACATA
>JBKHDZ010000087.1:0-8248 GCA_046541095.1 Alphaproteobacteria bacterium | reverse complement strand
CTTTATTATTCCTGATGATGGGATGAAAGATATTTTCGTTCATCAAAGCTGTCTGGATGCTTGCGAAATTGAGGAGTTTTTGGCCGGACAGCGCGTGCGCGTGACTTTAAAAGACGTAGAAAAAGGGCGCGAAGCGGTTAAAATCGAATTGATTAATTAAATTTTCTTATGAGTGCCAGCCATGAAAAAGCCGCCCTTATGAAGGCGGCTTTGTTATTTTTATAATCGAAGTCTTGCGCTTTTACTGATTAACCACGATTTTATCGGTATCCATCTGGTCATCACGCTTTTTGTTGTCCTCGAAATCCTCGGCTTTCAAAACGCGGTTTGTGCGGGCGGCCTGATAGGCAACGCGCGCATGGTCTTCGCAATACGGCAAGCCTGCGGCGCTGAGTTCGCCGCAAAATCCGAAATCATCTTCCTGCGGGTCACCCGATGGCCATCTGCACATATTGGGCGCGAGTTCCATTAGGCTCAAACCCTTGCCCTTGGGAATAAAAATGTCTTTTTTGCGCGTGCGTTTTACGGGCGCGGCGGGCGGTTTGCTTGTATTCGCAGGCGTTTTGGGTTTTTTATTCGTCTGTATAGGCGACATGCGGTTGGAGAGTTTCAGACGGTGAGCCTTACCGATGACGGCATTTCTGGTTACGCCCCCCAAAGTGCTGGCAATTTC
This sequence comes from Alphaproteobacteria bacterium, assembly GCA_046541095.1. Lineage (GTDB taxonomy): Bacteria > Pseudomonadota > Alphaproteobacteria > Micavibrionales > Micavibrionaceae > UBA2638. The sequence goes on along the minus strand of JBKHDZ010000087.1, from coordinate 7,575 downwards.
TGCCGCTGTTTTACCTTCGCCCCATAATTTTTTCAGTAACGCAACTCTTTCATCGGTCCAACTCATATCGTCTATATCCTCCAACACTAAAAAGCGGTCAGGCTAAGTGCCTGATAATTAACGTAAAACCTAAATCAAATAGATGGTGTACGGTATCAATGGTCCTGATGGAATGCTAGTGAAAAAATGAAAAAAATATCCTTTATCCACACAATGAAAACTTTTTCTGTTTGCGCATAAAATATGATTTGAAGAATGATGTATGTCAATGGTGCGGGAAATATTTAGGCAGGAAAATCCAGCCCCATCAGGCGATAATTTTCCGAGCGTTCCTGCCAGTTCGGCTGGGCTTTGACAAATATTTTAAGATGCACGCGGGTTTCCAGCATGTTTTCAAGTTCGGCCCGCACGGCGCTACCGATCTCTTTTACTGTGCGGCCGCCTTTGCCAAGGACTATGCCTTTTTGGGAATCGCGCTCTACATAAACGGTCTGGTCGATTTTTATGCTGCCGTTATCAAAATTCTCCCAGCCTTGTGTTTCCACAAAAATCGCATAGGGCAATTCCTGATGAAGGCGTTCGAATATTTTCTCGCGCGTGATTTCCGCGGCCAGCATGCGCAAGGGCATGTCGGTTAACTGATCTTCCGGGAACAACCAGGGCCCGGCGGGCATTGATTGCGCCAAATAGCTGCGTAAATCATCCAGCCCTTTGTTTTTAAGAGCGGAAATCATAAAGGTGCGCGCATAGGGATATTGTTCATTCAGGCAGGCTGTAAGTGCCAGAAGCTCTTCTTTTTTGACGGCATCAATTTTGTTCAGGAGTAAAACGCAGTCCTTGTCTTTGGGAAGTTGGCGGGCAAGCTCGTGGTTTTTCTCGGCCGTATCGCGAACGCTTGCATCAACCAGATGCATCACAATATCGGCTTCGGCCATACTGTCAATGGCAACGCTGACCATGGCTTTTTCCATTGTTTTTTTAGGGGTGAAGATGCCCGGCGTATCAATCAGGATAATCTGGGACGCGTCTTGTATGAATATGCCTAGAACGCGGCTGCGCGTTGTTTGCACCTTGCGCGATACGATGGATATTTTCGAGCCAACCAAGGCATTCAGCAGGGTGGATTTTCCGGCATTGGGAAGGCCAATAATGCTGGCAAATCCGGCTTTGGTATTTTCATCTGGTGCGGTCATCATTTTATTGTGCTTCCGTATTTTTCGATAAAGGCTTTTGCCGCTTCCTTTTCAGCAATCTGGCGCGAGCGTCCCTGTGCGATAAGGCGATCATAGCCTTGCACGTTGAGTTCTATATCGAAAACGGGGGCGTGATCCGGACCGCTTTGGTTGATGATTTTATAAGTTGGTAAAGGCAGGCCCTGACCTTGTGCCCATTCTTGCAAGGCGGTTTTGGGATGCTGGGGCGGTTTTTTCATTTCATAAAACGCATCCCCCCAAAATCGGGTAATAAAATCGCGGCAGGCGGGCAGGCCTGCATCCAGATACATCGCCCCGATCAGGGCTTCCAAGCCATCGGCCAGAAGGTTTACATTAGCGCCGCCTCCAGAGCAACGCTCTGATTCAGAAAAGCTCATATATTCGCCGAGATTGATATCCATGGCAATTTTGGCCAGCCAGCTTCCTTGCACCAGAGAGGCGAGCCGCTTGGCCAGATCACCTTCTTTTTCGTCCGCAAATTTTTCATACAGAATTTCACTGACCACGAGTCCCAAAACCCGGTCGCCCAGAAATTCGATACGTTCATAATTGGTGGTTTCGCCGGTGCTGGAATGGGTGAGCGCCATTTTCAGTAACGCCTTGTCGCGAAATTCATGGCCTATATGATTTTCAAGCTCGGCGGGTGATTTATGAAACGGTACGGTCATAAATTTATTTACTCTTCTATCTGGTCCTCTGCCGCTTTATCGCGCTCCGGTCCTATGGATTGAAAGAGGCGGTCATAGCGAACAGTCCATGGCCATTTCCAGACTTCAAAAAGGCTGGCATAGCCGTTGGTGGAATAGAAAATGAAATCGGCCTCGCCGACCAGCAATTCAAAAGGAACAAAGCCCACCGCATCAGGGTTGCGGCTGTCTTGAGAATTATCGCGGTTATCGCCCATCACAAAAACATACCCCTCAGGCACAACGAATTTTTCGGTATTATCCAAGGGGCGATCATCGGTTTCTTCATATATGTGGTACTCAACGCCGCCCGGCAGGGTTTCGATATATTCATGCATCATCACTTGGCCGCGATGTTGATCATCGACGCGCTTGAGGCCAAGGTTTTTACGCGGAACCAGTTCCCCGTTAATATACAGGCGGCCACGCCGCGTTTGCACTGTTTCACCGGGTAAGGCAACAACGCGCTTGATATAATCAATAAACGGATTGGAGGGGAGTTTGAAAACAACAACGTCACCGCGCTCTGGCATTTCCCCCCAGACGCGCCCTTCTATAGGGGCAAGGCCAAAGGGAAAGGAATAACGGCTATAGCCGTAAGCCGGCTTGTTGACAAAGAGATAATCCCCGATCTGCAGGGTTGGTTTCATAGAGCCTGATGGAATGTTAAAAGGCTCGTACAAAAAAGTGCGGATCAGTAAGGCCAGAAATACGGCGATTAAAACGGTTTTGGCAAATTCGCTGATTTCTTCTCTGGCGGTCAAGGGGGCTTTTTTATTTTCGATATCAAAGCCGCCATCATCCAGATTGTCGCTGTTTTTATCCATCGGGCTGTTGTCGCTGTCCTTGTTCATAATAAAGCGGTTTTACAGTATTCCATGACCCTTGGCCAGTAGAAAAACATCCTAAGATTTGACCTTTCGTGCTTCGATTATCACATAGGCCAGCGCATAGGGTGGTTCATCGGATAAAGAAAGGTGAATATGCGCATTGTGTCCAGCAGGGGTAAGGCTTTCCAGCCGTTCTCGCGCCTTGCCTTGCAGGTTAAGAATTGGGCGGCCTTTTTCATCATTGGTAATGGAAAAATCGGTAAACAAAATGCCATCGCGAATAGCGCTGCCAAGGGCTTTGGCGCAGGCTTCCTTGGCGGCAAAGCGCCGTGCATAGGTGGCGCTCTCCAGCCCGCCGCCCGCGCGCTTGACGGCCAAATCCTGTTCTTCTTGCGTAAATGTGCGCGCGATAAACCGCTCGGGATTTTTTGCCAGCAGTTTATCAATGCGCCCTATATCGACAATATCGGTACCAATGCCAAGGATCATAAATGCGAGTATTGAAGATTATTTTCAAAGGGTCAAGCTAAGCGAGGGAGTCAATGGAATTACTTCCGCTGGCCGGTCAATTCTTGAGCGGCTTTATGCACGCGGCGCAGGCGGGCTTTGGAGCGCGCTATCTTTGCGGCGCCTACAATGCGGTAGAAAAAATAATAGGTTGCAAAAGCGCAGATGATCGCCGCAATGTAGCCTCCCATAAGCCATGGCAAAAAGATACGCAACGGCTCGTGCGTTATTAAATCCCACAAAATAGAGAAGTTCACTTCCTCTGGCAGGGCGGTTTCAGCAGGCAGACCAATCACGCTAAACAGGAAGGAGCCGAAAGAAATTGCCGTCCACCACATAAAGGGAAATGTCCACGGATTGCCGACAAAAGTGCCGATAATGGCAGCCAGAACATTGCCGCGCAGGATATAGGTGACAAATCCGGCCTGAATAAAATGCGTGCCGACCAGCGGGGTAAAAGAAACTCCGCAGCCGATTGCAAGGCCAAGGGCAATTTTATGCGTGGAATCCGATAAGCGCACAAGGCGGTATTTGATATATTTATAGGTGCGTTTCCATCCCATAGACGGCCATAAAAACTCTTTGGCTTTTTGTAACAGGGGCAGGGCTTCGCGCCGTTGAAACATAGTAATTAATCCGCAGCAAGGGTCGTTATGATGAGTTTTAATGTTCTTATATTATTTAATCACATACAGGGCCAAATTAAGACATCTTTTTGAAAATAAAATGGTTCTTATTCTTTGACGGCCGCGTTATAGTCGAAAATCAGGTTTAATTTTCAAATTTGAAGAAAAGCAATGAATATCCAAGATCACATCCGTATTGTTCCAGATTTCCCGAAGCCGGGAATAAATTTTTATGATATTGCCACATTGCTGGCGCATCCCGTGGCGTGGCGAGCAACGGTGGCCGCGCTGTATGAGCGTATTCACCCCTATAAGCCCGATATGTTGATGGGTGTTGAATCGCGCGGTTTTCTGGTGGCGGCTCCGCTGGCGCTGGAATTGGGGTGCGGTTTTGGCATGATCCGCAAAAAAGGAAAGTTGCCCGGAAAAACACTGGAGCATAGCTATGATCTGGAATATGGATCAGATACGATCGAGCTTCAGCCCGATCTTATCAAGCCCGGTACAAAAGTAGTTATCGTGGATGATCTTTTGGCCACAGGCGGAACCCTGGCGGCCTCGGAAAGCCTTCTTAAAAATGCGGGCGCGGAAGTGATAGCAAATCTATGTATTATCGAACTGGAAGGCTTGAATGGCCGTGATAAATTATCAGCGCCTTTTGAGGCACTTCTAAAGCGGCCAGCATAAAGTTTTTTAGCGCCCGCGCGCCCTTTCTACCGATGTGATTTCTGGCGTGGCGCGCAAAGCGGCAATAATGTTGTTCAGATGCTTGGTGTCATTCACATAGACATCAATCAGCATTTCCCAAAAATCCTGCGAGCGTGATGTAATTTTCAAATTGGTGATATTCCCGCCGTTTTTACCAATAACGGTGGAGAGCGTGCCAAGCGCGCCCGGCTCGTTCTGGATAACAATTTCCAGGCGGCCAATATGGCTTTCCGGCCCTTCCGAACCATCCCCCCATGACACATCAAGCCAGCGCTCGGGCGTATCGGCAAAAGTTTCCAGCGTCTCGCAATCTATTGTGTGAACGGTTACGCCTTTGCCGGTTGTCACGATGCCGACAATGCGATCCCCCGGAAGCGGGTGGCAACAGCGCGCCATATGCACCGCCATACCGGGGATAAGACCCTTGATCGGCATGGGGGCATCGCTATCCAGTGATTTGACCATAACGGCCATATCCATATCGGCGCTCGGGCGTTTGGCAACGGCGGTTTTATGGGCGGGAAAGATGGCCTTGAACACATCCCGCGCTACCATCAGGCCGGAGCCGATATTGGCGTAAATATCGTCATTGTCTTCGGCGTTGAATTGTTGAAGAATACCGTTGACTGCTTTTTCGGTGAAATCATAGCCTTCCTGACGGAAAACTTTTTGCAACATGGCTTTTCCAAGCGTTGCATATTCGCTGCGTTGTTGCAGGCGAATAAATTTTCGGATATGCGAGCGTGCCTTGCCCGTTACTACAAAACGCTCCCAGGTGGGAGAGGGGTTTTGCGTTTTGGCGGTTATAACCTCGACCTGGTCGCCGTTGGATAAGCGCGAGTTCAACGGGGCAATACGGCCATTGACCTTGGCGCCCACACATTTATCGCCGACATCGGAATGAATGGCATAGGCAAAATCAATGGGAGTAGCGCCGCTGGGAAGTTCGATCAAATCGCCTTTGGGGGTGAAGACGAAGACTTTGTCCTGAAATAATTCCAGCTTGGTATTTTCCCAGAAATCTTCGGGCCGTTGCTCTTGCTCTAGAATATCCAGCAATTCCCGTAGCCAGCGGTATTTTTTCACATCACCCAGAGTAGGCATTTCCCCGTCTTTATATGCCCAGTGGGCGGCCACACCCAAATCGGCCTCGGCGTGCATTTCCGCCGTGCGGATCTGGATTTCAATACGCTGGCGCTGGGGGCCCATCACGGTGGTATGAATAGAGCGGTAGCCGTTGGGTTTTGGCGTGGAAATATAGTCTTTAAAACGCCCGGGAACGCTCGGGTATGTGCTATGAATTACACCCAGCGTGTTATAACAATCGGCAATATCTTTTACAATGATCCGAAACGCCATGATGTCGGATAATTGCTCGAAGGCGACATTCTTGCGTTGCATTTTCTTCCAGATGGAATAGCGGGTTTTCTCGCGGCCATTAATATCGGCTTCAATACCATGATCTTCCAGTATGCCGCGTAATTCTTCGAGAATTTTATCGACAAGGCCCGTGCCTTCCTTGCGCAGGAAAGACAGGCGGTTGGAAATGCTTTCGCGTGCTTCGGGCTGGATTTCGGCAAAAGCGCGGTCTTCCAGTTCTTCCTTGATTTTATGCACGCCCACACGTTCGGCCAGCGGCGCATAGATTTCCAGCGTTTCCAGTGCAATGCGGCGGCGCTTTTCGGGTTTTTTAATGCCATCGAGCGTGCGCATATTGTGCAAACGGTCTGCCAGCTTAACAAGTAGAACGCGGATATCCTCGCTCATGGCCAGTAATAATTTGCGGAAATTCTCGGCCTGCTTGCCTTCGATTGTCTGGCTTTCAATACGGGTCAGCTTGGAAACCCCATTGACCATATCGGCAATATCGCGGCCGAATTTCTTTTCCAGTTCGGCGTAGGTGGCGTCAGTATCTTCTAAAGTGTCATGCAAGATGGCTGTAATAATTGTACCGGCATCCATTTTCAGGGAGGCAAGGATGGAGGCAACTTCCACAGGGTGCGTATAATATGGCTCCCCGCTGGAACGTGTTTGCCCTTCATGCTTTTCTTTGGCATATTCAAAAGCGTCCTCAACCCCTTTGGGATCAAGGGCGGGATTATAGGTCTTTATCTTTTTAATAAGATCGGAACTGGTTGTAGCATCAAAACTCATCAGGCATAAAAATTATCATAACTTCCTGAAAAAAGCATATAAAAAAGCCGCTTGGTATAAGCGGCCTGTTTATCTATTGGAAATAAGAGAGGGGCTTATCAGCCGCCTGCAAGATCTGACAGGGATGTATCGCCGTCGTCATCTTCAGAAACTTCTTCATCGGAGTACATGCCCGCATCGTCATCCTTAGGCTGGGCGGCCATGGAATTCCATTCCTCTTCACCATCCATCAGATCAATATCCGTGTCATCATCTTCATAAACAACAACGCGCTGGTGGGATTTAATCAGCTCTTCTTTCAAATCACTTACATCCACCTTTTCTCCTGCGATTTCGCGCAGAGCCACAACCGGATTTTTGTCATTGTCGCGCTCAATCGTCAGCGCTGCCCCGGAGCCAATGCGGCGTGCGCGCTGGGCAGAAACCATCACCAGTTCGAAACGGTTCTGGACCTTATCAATGCAATCTTCAACAGTAACCCGTGCCATATCATATCCTTCAGTATAATTGTTTTATTTTATAACCTTTGCTTATAGTCATCTGCGTATGAAAAATCAACATTCTTTTTATAGCGGGTTATAAAAGACTTGTTTTCCTTCATTTAAATATTATATAAACATTTACTCATATAAGAAAAATAACAAAAAATAATAAAAAGAAGAAAAGAGTATATTTATGAACTTTAACGGCATCCCTTTTTATAAAGAAGAAAAAGTTGCAATCTTTATTGATGGTTCGAACCTTTATGCAGCTGCCAAAGCTCTGGAATTCGATATTGATTACAAATCCTTGTTAAAATGGATTACAGCAAGAGGGCGACTTGTGCGCGCGCTTTATTATACGGCGCTAT
>JBKHDZ010000086.1:0-8301 GCA_046541095.1 Alphaproteobacteria bacterium | reverse complement strand
ATGCGGTTTTCTTTTCTTTCAAAAAGATTGTTGGTTATTGCAGCGCTGTTTTGCGTATTTGATGATGGCCTGCCAGCCTATGCGCAAGATACGGCCACACCAGCGGCACGTCCGAATGCCCGCGTTTTTACGCAAGGTGCCATTTTACCCGGGCAATTTGGCGGGGGCTCACAGCAATTATCGCCGCGCGCGGTGCAGGTTTTTGTCGTGCATGCTTTGCGCAAAGGGGATTTTGCAACGGCCAAAGCCTTGATGAGAACACAAGGCGGACAAACAATTTTGAAAGCCGTTCCGGATTTTGAGCAGCGTGTGAGCCGCTACATTGAAGCGGCTATTCAAAAGGAAATGATGGATGCCCGTTATTTAAATACAGATGATTTGCAAAGGGCATTGAACGGAGAACTTTATGAAATTGCCTCTCTGGGCAATGACCGTATTCAAAAGGCTTATCTAGAACAATTAACTCCTGAAAATATTCAAAAGAGAATCAATGCTTCTTTGAAAGCCATGCTTCAGGAACAAATGAAAGATGTTGCTAGAACCGCAATCACCGAAAAGAAAAAGGCGGAATTGGAAGAAAGAGTGCGCCAACGTTTGCAGGAAATGGATAAAGAAGAATTGCGCGCGCATATTCTTGGGCGTTTTTCCAATATGAGCGATCTTGAAAAAGAACAATTTTTAAAGAAGCAGATAAACAAGGTGATCAAAGAGCGCATTCGGGAATCTTTACAGGAAGAAATGAATAAGCTGGAAGGCACGGAGTTTATGCAATCCATACAAGATGGTTTGAAAAACGTAACAACCCCTGTGGCCGAAGGTATTTCCGAGCGTAATGTGAAGATCGCTATGGGCATAATGATGCAATCGGATGGGAAAATTGCCGAAATGTTCGGTGCGCTGGATGATCAAATTGCCGGCGATATTTTTATGGCCTTTGATGAGAATACTTTGGGGCGCTTTGTGAATACGCTGGGCCTTGAACAATCACCTTTGGCGGCAAAAGAAGAATTGGCTGGTGCGGTGGCCGGAGCCGATCCAAAGGCTTTGGAAATGCTCGTTAAAAATATGGATGACGGGCAAAAACTTGTTTTTACGCAAGCCATGATGAAGAGCGATCTTGGCTCATATCTTGAAAAAACATTGCGCGATAAAATCAAAAAGATGGTTCTGGAGAAATATGCCAGCCCGTCTTCCGCGAATTAAATTCTGGATTCTAAGGTCTGATCCCAAGAGCGGCGCTCTATAAAACCTAATATTTTACCATTTTCATGAAACGGTTGCGCACATCGCGGTCTTCTTTGAAAATGCCTGTAAACATGGATGTGGTCGTCGAGGAATGCAATTTGCTGACTCCGCGGATCGACATGCATTGGTGATTGGCATCAATAATGACAGCCGAACCACGCGGTTTTAAAGCATCATCAATCGTCTGGACGATTTGTTTGGTCATTGTTTCCTGGGATACCAGACGTTTTGAATAAATATCGACAATACGCGCCAGCTTGCTAATGCCGACGATTTTCTCATCCGGCCAATAGGCCACATGAGCTTTACCGATTATCGGCACCATATGATGCTCGCAATGCGATACAAATTCGATATTTTTTACCAAGACGAGATCATCAAAGCCTTGAATATCTTCAAAGGTTTTTGATAGCTCGGCATGGGCATCAAGTGCGTAGCCTTTGAAAAATTCTTCATAGGCTTTGGTGACGCGTTTTGGCGTGTCAAGCAGGCCTTCGCGCTCGGGATTTTCACCCGCCCAGCGGAGCAAAGTGCGCACGGCTTCTTCGGCTTGTTCGCGTGATGGTTTAGAATCTGTGCCATTGGTCATGGACTTAACATTTTCTGCAGCCATAAGTATTCCTTTATTAATAAGTTTAGGCTTGGTCTTAGCGTGATTTTGTCTTACTTTCCAGTAAAAAGATATAATAGCTCTAGGAAAATATATGCCGGATCTTAAACTTTACAACTCTTTAACCCGTAAAAAAGAAGTGTTCAGACCTTTGAACCCATCGCATGTACGCCTGTACGCTTGCGGGCCGACCGTTTATAACTACGCGCATATCGGCAATGCGCGCATGGCTGTCGCTTTCGATCTGTTAACACGCGTTTTAAAAACCCAATATGAGCGTGTTACCTATGTATCCAATATTACTGATGTGGATGACAAAATTATGGCCGCCGCCAAAGAAACAGGCGAGCCCATAGATGTTATCACGGAAAAATATACGGATATTTACAATGAAGATATGGCCGCGCTGGGCTGTGCCGAGCCGGATATTCAGCCGCGTGCTACAACCCATATTGAGGATATGATCACCCTGATTGCCCGTTTGATTGAGCGCGGACATGCTTATGCCGCCGAAGGCCATGTGCTTTTCAATGTCCCATCCTTTCCGGCCTATGGTGGTTTGTCTGGCCGTAGCCGCGATGAGCAGATTGCGGGCGCACGTGTGGAGATTGCCTCATATAAAAAAGATCCGGCTGACTTTGTTTTGTGGAAGCCTTCTGCCCCCGAAGAGCCGGGCTGGGGCAGCCCCTGGGGGCGCGGGCGCCCGGGATGGCATATTGAATGCTCGGCTATGGCGGAAAAACATCTGGGCTTGCCGTTCGATATTCACGGCGGCGGTGCGGATTTGAAATTTCCCCATCATGAAAATGAAATCGCGCAAAGCTGCTGCGCCCATGGCTATGAACATGATTTAAGCGCCTTTGCAAAAATGTGGGTGCATAACGGCTTTGTGACGGTGGAAGGTGAGAAAATGTCCAAATCGCTGGGCAATGTTACTCTGGCCCATGATCTTTTGGCTGGAAAGCCGAAAAGCTATGGCATGATTTTGCGGCTTGCCTTGCTTTCAGCGCAATACAGAAAGCCGCTGGATTGGAGCGCCCAGGCCATTCATCAAGCTGAAAAGCTGTATGCCAAAATTGGCCGCGCTTTTGAAAAACTAAAAGATGTTTACCCCGATGAAGAGGTGACAGATAGCGATGACGGCGTGATGGCGGCACTTTATGATGATTTGAATACCCCCTTGGCGCTCAGCAAATTAAATGCGCTTATATCTACGATCATGAACACAGAATCGCGAAAACCCCTGCCAATCCTGAAAGCGATTTTGCTTAACTCACTTGACGTACTCGGGGTTCAATATATTGAAGGTGAAATTAATCTTCTTCCCGATGATGAGGGCGTTATTGAGAATAAGGCGGTTATTGATGCGCTTGTAAAAGAACGCACGCAGGCCAAAAAAGATAAAAATTTTGCCAGAGCCGATGAAATCCGCGATGAACTGGCGGCCATGAATATCGAAATTATCGACACGCCCGAAGGGCCTGTCTGGAAGAAAAAAGAATGAGTGCTTCCTCGAAAAAGATTGCGCGACCTGTTTTATTGACAGCCTTTCGTCCTTGGGGCGATAAAAATTCCAATATGAGCGAGATGGTTTTGCGTGATTTAGAGTCAGAGCTTATAGCGCATGGCGCGGAAAGCCGTATATTGGATGTCTTGTATAACAAGGTTGATGAATTCATAGAAAATCTTGATATATCGGCCTATAGCGCCATTATTTCGCTTGGTATTATGCGCCAAGACCAGCCGCCTATTCGTCTGGAAAGCCGCGCGTGTAAAAAACATTTTAAGCCCGATGATACGGGAATATCCCCATCCTTTAATGAAAGCGTGCAAAGGGAATATAAAGGAAGCTCTTCCTTGATAAATTTGCCTTTCGAGCATTTTCCAGATCGCTACGATATGGCGGTGAGCGCGGAGGCCGGAGCTTATTTATGTGAGTATTTATACTTTCGCCTGCTTGAAAAAACCCACAATACAGATACAAAATGCGTCTTTATTCATATCTCTAATGAAAATCTAAAAGAGAAAAAAGATTTTGTGCTGGATTATCTACGTGCATTGCAGGCGGAAGATTTAGCCGCTCCCACCCCTAGCGGGCAATAAGAACGCGGTAAAAATTATAGGTGGAGCCTGTTGTTTCCTGAACGCAGCCTGCGCGCATTCCATCCAAGGCGGCATCTTCATCACCGATTGTGTTGGCATAGGCGTATGTTCCCTGAAAGGCTACAAAATCAAGGGCTGTATCGGTAGGAGATAAAGAGCTTAGGCCCAATAGATCATTTATGGCTTCACACACATTTTGGCCGATATCACGGTATATGAGCAAAAGTTCGGAGGATGAAGCATCGCCCGCCGTCATGCCGATATTTTCAATCTCCATATTGCCATCAAATAGAATTGATTCAGCCAGATCGCTTGCGCCAACAGGCGCATCGCGGAATTGCAGGCCAGCCCCTGAAATATGAAAGACATGGCAGGTATTATCGCCGGTGGGATTGCCCGTATTGGTATAATCGGCTGTGCTTGTGGCATTTTGAAACGAGATTTGCGTATCGCTACAGCCACGTAGCTTTAGCTGATTGACTGCGGTTGCGACATTGCTGGAATATTCCAGCATTTCCGAGGACAGCAGGCGCGCGCGCTCGTTATCGATCTGGCCCATAGAGCCCCTATCACTTGAGGACACCGCAAAAGAAAGAGCGGCAATAAGGGCAACAGCAATCAGAATGTAAAATAATACATTCCCGCTTTCATTTTTGCGTTTGTTAAGGGCAGGTTTTTTTGCGTTCATGCATCCAAGTTTACATCACAGATAAAATCTTTGAAATCACTTTCATTGGATTTTGGAATATGAACAGGGATTTTATCAAGTCCCAAAGCCGCCAGAGTTAGAAATTCGGCCTTACCACTGCCAATCTCAACATTTTCCAGCAATCCGATTCCTAAAATAGGCTTTGCAATCTCTTGCGCGTTTGCCAGGGCCAACTCAACGTTTTCTCGCTTGCTTTGCTCGCTGGCGGGTAGCTCTTTTAAATCTTTTATGCGCCCTTCTGGGGAGAGCCATTCATGGCTGAATAAGGAACTTTTCCAGCTTTCTATAATTGCGCGCGCATTGACATTGACATCAAGATAATGATCCGGCCTGCTCTGCGCGGCTTTATTGGCCGTAAATTTAATATTTGTTAGATCTGTCATCTTTGCCCTATCCATCCGGCGCATTTAATCTATTGAAAAACATGCGCGTTGCTTTTAATTTATAGGGAGAATATTAACAATTCATCAAAAAAACAGGTTTCTTATGGCTCTTGAAGCGCCCGAAATAATTAATGTCGATCCCGATTCTGACGAGGTGATGTGTGATGGCGGCGGCGGAGCGTTAGGGCATCCACAAGTCTGGTACACTTTTGATGGGCAATCCAGCGTAGAATGCGGTTATTGTGATCGGCTTTTTGTTAAAGCCGATGCGCCCGTGTAGCATTTGCTAGGTTTTGACCCTAAGCCCTTGAAATTTTTTATTATTCCTATTATATAAATCTCTCAAAACGCCTTTAAAAGGGTTTTGAGATGAATTTAACTCGCTCGTTTTTATTGAGGAGATATAATATGAATACGCGCCTTACCCTTTTTGACAGCCCGCTTTTCCTGGGCTTTGATCATTTTGAAGAAACATTTGATCGCCTGCGTAAATCGGGCAGTGATGGATATCCTCCTTATAATATTGAACAAATGGCCGAAAACCGGTTACGCATTACGCTCGCTGTTGCGGGCTTTACCATGGATGATCTTGATGTCGAGATTGAAAATAACCAGCTTACTGTTCGCGGTAAGCAAGAAGATGATTCGGAAGGGCGCATTTTCCTGCATCGCGGTATAGCGGCGCGTCAGTTCCAAAAGAGCTTTGTGCTGGCTGATGGTATCGAGGTGGAAGGAGCGGCTATGGATAATGGGCTGCTGCATATTGATATGAAGCGCATTATTCCCGAATCAAAAGCCAAGAAGATTAAAATCAAAGGCGCGCAGGATACAGCGCAAAAGGCGATTGATTATAAGCCGGATAGCAAAGAATAAATCAGGTGTTATAAAATAATCTTTTTCGCATAAATTATGCAGCCATCATCCAGCCATCGGGATTGTGAATAAGGGCGCGAATCGTTTCGCTATCTGTCGTTTCACGGATTTTTTGCACCAGAACTTTATTTTTCAATAAACGGCTGATTCGCGATAAACGGCGCAAATGGTGAGGTTTTTCATGGTCCGGTGATAAAACCAGACACACAATATCAATAGGCTTGGCATCAATAGTATCAAGGGCAACAGGCTTTTGCAGGGTGACCAGAATGGTGGCTGGATTATGTAATTGTTTTAGCGTCATGGCCGGAATAAGAATACCGCCACCGGGTGATACGTTGTCTTTGTTAAGAAGAATGTCCAGATATTCCCGAACGCTGTTTTGGTCGAGGCGGCATTGATCGGCGGCCAGTTTTGAGATCTTGGCCAGTAAATCGCCTTTATTCTCGGCCTTGAGCGCCGGAGTTATAACATCCAGTTCAATATCGCGATCAAATTCCACACTATTTAAAATCATAATGAATCCCTGTCTTTAATGCGGATAAAAACATATTCGTCCCTATGAATATAGATAAAAAATTAAAAAATCCATAAGAAAAATGAGGTTTCGCATAAATTATGCATTTTTTATCGGAAATATGCAAATTTTGTGTGACATTCCTGCAAAAAAAAGCCGGATAACTATGCATCCGGCTTTTGGGTTATATCTATGATTGACACTTTCAGGCGGCTTGGGATTTGGCTTCACTAGGGTCAACCCAGCCAATATTGCCATCACTGCGGCGATAAATCATATTCAAATCATTGGTTTGCGCATTGCGGAACAGCAAAGCATTTTCTCCCGAAAGATCCAGACGCATCACCGCATCGGATACGGTAATTGTTTCAATCATCGTTGTCATTTCGGCAATTACGATAGGATCATCACCTTGTGGAACACCATCATCATTGTCTTGTTCTTCGGCTTCGCTTTCGCCTTCAACGGCCAGCGTGTAATTGCGGGCTTCGATCAAGGCTTCTTGCGGGGTTTTATCACCGCGCGCATGGTGATCGCGCAGCTTTTTCTTGTTGCGGCGCAAGCGCTTGGCGGCTTTCTCAGCGGCAGAATCAAACGCGCCGTAGGCATCGCCGGCTTCAGCCTCGGTATTAATCAAAATACCTTTGGACACGCGATATGAAATCATCACGCGGATCAAGCCGTGACCATGGCCTTCTTTTGAAAAAACGATTGTCGCGCTGGTGGCGTGGTTAAAATATTTGCTGTCCAGTTCTTCCATTTTGCCTTCGACGTGGCTGCGCAAAGCATCGCCAATATCAAGCTGTTTTCCGGTAATTTCTAATTCCATCGTACTATCCTTATTTTTAAAGTGTGGAAAAAATGTATATCCTGAGGGGCAGAAATTCAAGCCCTTTCGCTCTAAGCTTTACTGGGCCAAGTGCTTTTTCTGCTTGCGGCGCTGAACGGAGGAGCCGATATGCATGGCTTCGCGGTATTTGGCCACGGTGCGCCGCGCCACATCAATGCCTTCGCTTTTAAGCAACTCAACCAGCTTGTCATCAGAGAGAATTTTTTTAGGGTCTTCTGCGTCAATCAAGCCTTTGATGCGCGCTTTGATTGATTCCGAGCTATGGGCTAAGCCCCCATCATCGCCGCCAACACCTGTGGTAAAGAAGAATTTCAGCTCGAACAGCCCGCGCGGCGTGCCGATATATTTATTGGTGGTTACGCGAGAAACCGTACTTTCGTGCATATCGATCTTTTCTGCAATGTCGGATAATTTCATCGGGCGCAAAAATTCAATGCCGTAATTAAAGAACGCGTCCTGCTCTTCAATAATTTCGCTGGCGACTTTTAATATTGTCTTGGCGCGCTGATCCATTGCCTTGACCAGCCAGCTGGCATTGTTCATTTGCTGGGTTATATATTCTTTGGAGGCTTTGTCTTTGCCCGAGGCTTCTTTAATTTCAGCATAATATTCCTGGTTGATAAGAACTTTGGGCAGGGTTTCGTAGTTTAATTCCACGCGCCAGCCGCCGCCAAGGTTTTTGGGCAAGCGTTTCATCAAAACATCGGGCACAGCGGTTTGTACAACCAGATGTTCGAACTCACTGGCGGGTTTTGGGTTAAGGGCCCTGATTTCCTCGATCATATCGGCGAGATAGGTTTCATTCACGTCTATGAGATCGGCCAGCTTTTTATGTTCGTAATTGGCAATCATGTCGAGATTATCCAGAAGTGTACGCATGTACGTATCAAGCGAGCCTTTTTCTTCTAACTGCAAAGCCAGACATTCGCTCAGGCCGCTGGCGAAAATGCCGGTCGGATCAAAACCTTTCATTTTGTCCAGCAAACGCTCAATGCGTTCTTCCTTACAGCC
>JBKHDZ010000085.1:0-8413 GCA_046541095.1 Alphaproteobacteria bacterium | reverse complement strand
CGGCCCCGCTTAAGACCGCATTGGTTTAATCCACGCCCATCATGACGCAATCGCGCAAATCGGCTTCCCGCAATGAGCTATAACGCAAAGAAGCGCCGCTTAAATCAACGCGTTGCAGGCGCCAGGTGCCGTCAGGATTTTTGAATTTGAGCGGGCATAATTTCGCATGGCTTAAATCGGCCCGTGTCATTTGCGCATATTTAAAGGTGGAGCCGCGCAAATCAGCATCCTGCAATTTACAATCGCGAAAATCCGAGCGGTCAAAAACGGCGCTTTGCATCTCACTGCCGCGCAAATCCTGATTGAGGAAATTGGAGCCAATGGCGCGAATGGCGGTAAAAGGGAATCTTTTTAGATCCAGCACGTCGCGTAAATCATAACCGCTTAAATCCAGCTGGCGGCCCGAGCGCCCGGCAGTAGCCACCCAGAGCGTATGCTCTTCCAGAAGTTCGGGCAAGGATTGTCCCAGATTTTCCAATTTGGAGCCCATATCATCTTCGGTAATCGCATTATCAAGTATAAGCCCCTGCTTTTCCGTCTGGTCCATAATAGCCCCCGAAATAATGGAAGAGCGCATATTGGCATTGGTCAGATTGCATCCGGTCAAATCGGCGTCGGCCAGATTGGCGCCGTGGAAATTGGTGCCTGTTAAATCCGCATCATTTAAAATGACTCCTGTTAAATCCGCATCCGAGAAATCGGCGGATTTGGCGTGCGCCCCTGTCATGTTGGTTTCACTAAGCCGCGCCCCTGTAAAAATGGTTTTGGCATCAATTCCGCCCGATCGCTTGCGATCCACCAACTCACCTTGAGCGCCGCGTTTCATAATCTTGCCTTCGCGCAAATCCACTTCGGCCATATCCGCGCCCACAAGATTGGCACCTGCGACGTACGCGCCGCGGAAATCAGCGCGCGAAAAATTGCCTTGTTTCATATTGGCATTGCGCAAATCACAGGCAAAAAAACAGGCATTTTCAAAGCGCCCCTTAGAAAGATTGGCTTCTATAAAAAGCGAGCCTGTAAAATCGGCCTGGCGTAAATCTTTTTGATTAAAATTCAAATGCGATAAATTGCGGTACGTTAAAATGCAGCGCGCACCGCCCGTGCGCCCTTCTAAAAACATAGCATGTTTTCTTATCATATCATCCAGAGTTGCCTGATTGACCGGCAACAAATCTCCTGGATCGGGGATGTGATCCTTCATGTGCTAAACCCAAGCCTTCCTTGCGCTTTTATGCCCGCGTATTTCTTACGCGCGGTTTTGCTTTATTCTATCCTATTTCAGTAGTTTAAGGGAATAGTGTTAAAAAAAGGATGAATTTTTCTCAAACACCCTGCATTTTTTTCAAGGCTTTTTGTGCGAGTTCCTTGCCTAACTCCACACCGAATTGATCAAAGCTGTTGATGTTCCAGATCGCCCCTTGCGTAAAAATCTTGTGTTCGTAGAAAGCGAGAAGCATACCGAGATTATAGGGGGTTAGCTTCTCAAGCCAGAGAATGTTGCTCGGGCGATTGCCTTCGAAATGGCGGTGGGGTTCTTGCGCGTTGCTTTGGCCGTTCATCAGGGCCTGCGTTTGCCCCAGAACATTGGCCAGTAATTTCTGGTGGTGATCGCCGATATTATAAACAGGGTTTTTGCAGGCAATAAAATCACAAGGAATAATATCACTGCCTTGGTGTAAAAGCTGGAAAAAACTGTGCTGGGCATTGCTACCCACCCCGCCGAGAATAACGGGGGCTGTTTGATAAGGGAGCTTTTCACCGTTTATATCGGTGGATTTGCCGTTGGATTCCATATCCAGCTGCTCGATATATTGCGGGAGCTGGCTTAGAGTCTGGCTATAGGGCAAAATGCCGTAGCTTCTGTAATCCCAGAAATTACGATACCAGATACCGATAAGCGCCATTAATAAAGGGATATTGCGCTCGAACGGGGTGTTTAAAAAATGCGTATCCGCACTATTGGCGCCGGCCAGCAAGGCTTCAAAATTTTCAAAGCCCACCGATAAAGCGATAGATAGCCCTAGCGCAGACCAAAGACTAAAACGCCCGCCCACCCATGACGGCATGGAAAAAACCATATTCTCGGCAATGCCGAATTCTCGCGCGGCAGCTATATTGTTGGTTACGGCGCAGAAATTTTGTGAAATATCTGTAATGCCGTGCTTTTCTTCCAGCCAGTTTTTAATGCTGGCGGCGTTGGTGGCTGTTTCCTGTGTGGTAAAACTTTTGGATGCCACAATAAACAAGGCTTTTTGAGGGTCAATTTTATCCAGATAATAGGCGAGATGCGCAGGATCAATATTGGAGATAAAGAAATTTTCGATCATAGGATCGGCCAGATGCCGCAAAGCCTTGCAGACCATAAATGGCCCGAAATCAGAGCCGCCAATCCCGATATTCACAATCTGGGTTATTTTCCTTTCGGCGCGAATTTTTTGTGTAAATTCTTTTAAGCGCGCCAAAGATGCATCCACATCCTGCTTAACATTTTTGCCGCCAATTTCCAGCAGTGGCGCGCAAGATCCGCGCAAAGCCATATGTAAGGCCGGTCTTTTTTCGGTTGTGTTGACAAGATACCCGCCAAAAAGTTGCTCGCGCTTTTCTGCCAGACGTCTTTCGCGGGCGAGATTACATAGCAAAGACAGTGTATGCTCAGTTATTTTGTTTTTTGAAAAATCAAGGCTTACACCTTCATGGACGGCGCTGAATGATTGCGCTCTGGCCATATCATCTTTGAACAAATCGGCAATTTTCAGGCTTTTTACAGCGCGCTGATGATCTTGTAAGGCTTTCCACGCAGGGGATAGAGTGCCTTCATCCTCATTCGACATTCGGTAAATCTTCTATTGTTTCATCAGGGGTAATATTGGCCGGACGGCCCACCAGAACGGTGACAAAATTCTCGGGCGAGAGCAGTTTTTGCGATACGCGGAAAACATCTTCCAACGTGGCTTTTTCAATCGCTTCTTGCCTTTTATCCAGATAATCAGTGCCGAGCCCGTCCACTTGAAGGGATAATAAAAGGCCAGAAATTTTATCGGTCGAAGTTAAGGAGAGCGGCAATGAGCCGATCAGATAGGATTTTGCATTGGCAAGCTCGTCCTCGGAAATGGGGTGGCTGCGTAATTTGTTAAATTCCGCTTCGATCAGATTTAGCATTTCCTGTACGTTTTTATTGGCGGTCGATGTGCTGACGCCCAGCCCGTTGAAATAATCCATGTTGTTGAAATAGCTGTAAATCCCATAGGTCAGGCCGCGCTTTTCGCGGATTTCCTCGGTCAGGCGTGACCCAAAGCCGGATGAGCCCAGAATAAAGTTCATGATCTGCGCGGTATGATAATCGGGATCATCGCGGCCAATGCCTTTTTGCATGATCTCGATTATGCTTTGGGGGATATCTTTGTCATACAAAAAGAGCCTGGCCTTGTTTTGCAATTCCAGCTTGGCAATCTCGCTTTCCGGCACGCTTTCTGGCAGATCGCCAAAAACTTCGTCCACTTTGGCCGAGAGCGTTTCGGCATCAATATTCCCTGCCACAGCGATATGCAGGCGGTCGCGCGTTAAATGCGTCTCTTTAAAGTTGCGTAGATCTTCGGCTGTTATGGCTGCGAGCGAGGAGAGCGTGCCGCCGCTATTTTGCGCATAAGGATGGCCTTCAAAGGCTTTGTCATTCAAAATGCGGGCGGCAATCCAGTCGGGATCGGACAGCGAAGAGCGAATGCGGGATTGATTGGCGGCCACCATGCGCTCTAAAGGCTCTTCATCAAAGCGCGGCTCGTTCAAGGCGAGTTTAAGCAATTCAAAAGCGCGGTCCTGATTTTGGCTGAGGGTTTTTAAATTGCCGCCGAAATTATCGCGGTTTGAAGAAAAGCCGAGCGAAATGGATAAATCGCGCAATTCCTTTTGAAACGCTTCGGATTCGAGTTCGCCTGCGCCTTCATCCAGCATGTTGGACAGCAGGCGCGCCGTACCCTGTTTGCCTTCAGGATCACGAATAGCGCCCGCCCCTTTAAAGGCAAAATCCATGGATAAAACAGGGATGCTGTCATCCTCGACCAGCCAGATTTTAATCCCTTTATCGGTGGTGATGTCCTGAATATCCAAAAATTTATCGCGGGCTTGTGCCGGATTCGCAAAAGCAAAAGTGAGGACAAAGCCGAAAAGCGTAAAAAGGCGCATCATAGTCATGGCTCGCTCGCCTCCTTATTCACATCGCTGGTGTTTTCTGCTTCCTCTGGGCTTTGTTCGTTTGTCGCATCGGTTACAGCCTGCGTTTCCTGTTCTTCAGGCAGGAGATAGCCTTCCACATACATGGCCTTATCCCCGGAGGGCAGCAGATAGGTCTGCGCTAATTCCTGAATTTGATCGGCGGTTACTTTGGCGATATTTTGCGGCCAGCTTTCGACATCATCAAGGCTGGAGCCTGTGACAAGTGAATAACCGATAATCATGGCAGGGCCTGCTAAACTATCGCGCGCATAAATGGCTTCGTTTTGCAGACGTGTCAGTGAATCCTGTAACTCTTCATCACTTACGCCGTTTTCCGCAAGTTTGCGCAATTCTTCATCTATGGCGGCTTCAATCTGACTCATGTCAATACCGGGGGCAGGGCTGGCCGAAATCCATAACCCCGCATCATCCCAGGAGGCCGAGCGATAGCCAAGCCCCGCACTGGTGGCCAGTTTTTGATCTATCACAAGGGCTTTATAAAGGCGTGAGGTCGGGCCGCTACCGACAATATCTTCCAAAACCTGAAAGGCCAGCGCAGCCTCTTTATCCTGCCTGTAACTGGGCACGCGGTAGGCGCGCTGATAAACAGGCTGACGGACAACAGGATCGCGGTAGGTTACCAATTTCTGTCCGGCCAAAGGCGGTGATTGGGTACGCTCTCTTTCCGGCACGTCTATTTCTTCCAAGGGGCCATATATTTTTTTAGCCAGATCGAATACCTCATCAGCTTGAACATCCCCTGATACGACCAAAATTGCATTGTTCGGGCCATACCAGCGGTCATAAAAGCCTTTGGCATCTTCGCGGCTCAACGTTTCCATCTCATGCGCCCAGCCGATGACAGGATGGCCATAGGGGTGATGAATATAAAGCGCAGCGTTCAGGGCTTCGCCGAATTTTGCGCCGGGATTATTATCGGTGCGCTGACTGCGTTCTTCCAGAATGACCTTGCGCTCGGAGATGACTTCGTTTTCAGGAAGCGTAGCACCGCGCATGCGTCCGGCCTCCATGGTCATGACTTTTTCCAGATGCTCGGAAGCGATCGATTGAAAATAGGCCGTATAATCCTGCGAGGTGAAGGCATTGTCATTGCCGCCCAGATTGCGAATGGTGCGGGAAAATTCGCCGGGCTCCATGCCTTCCGAGCCTTTGAACAAAAGATGCTCCAGAAAATGCGCGATACCAGATTTTCCGGGCGGCTCATCGGCCGCGCCGACTTTATACCAGACCATGTGCGTGACAACAGGGACGCGGTCATTTTCAACCACCACCACCTGCATCCCGTTATCCAGCGTGATGGATTTGGCATCAAACACCTTGCCGGAATTTTGCGCAAAAGCTGGAAAAGTGAAAATAACAATAGCCATCCATAAACAGGCTAGAGCTGTAATGGGGAGTAATTTTGCAATTTGTCCGTTTTTAACACTCATTAAATTTTGGCTTTATTATTCATCGACATAATTTTGTTCGATATTTTTTTCTTTCAGGCGCTCGGCTTCTTCTTTGGCGTTGATGACTTCCCCTTTGGGTTCATCATCACCCCAGCCGAGCAGTTTATTGGCAACACTCTGGTTTTCATTTTTCATGCGTGCGGTTTCCTGATCCACGACGCTGCGGATATCAGGGTTGGCCTGTCCGCTTCCGGCCTTTTGCAATAAAACGTTTTCGGCGCCGTCTTGTTCCTGCGCAGATCCGGCGTTTTCGCTATCGGCTCCAAAAACTGTGGCGCGCGCGGCTTCGGATGCGGCGACATCCTGCGGTCTTGGGGCCCCCGGACGTGGCGGGCGCAAAGTGTAATCGGGGGGCATGGCGAGGGGCGCGTTTTTCACCACCATGAATTCATCGGGGGAAGAGCGCGACAAGCCCACCTGGTCTTTTACACTGGAGCAGCCCGCTAAACCAAAAGCACCGACGCTTAGAAAGAAAAGAAATTGTATAGTTTTATTACGCATTATTATTTAGGTCCGATTCTTTATATATAGAGAACTGATTATTACAAAATTAAGCACAGGTCATGAAGATTTTTTTTCGAAAAAAAGGCTGTGAATGATAACAAAGCCAATGCCCAGAACAACGCAGCTATCGGCAATATTAAAAGCCGGCCAGTGATATCCGGCTACATGAATATCAATATAATCAATAACAGCCCCGAAGCGCGCGCGGTCTATAATATTGCCAATCGCCCCACCAACGGCCAGCGCCAGCGCCATGCCGACATATTTACTTTTCGAATCCAGCATCCAGATGAGCAGGAAGAAGGAAATCAGAGCGGCCAGCACAATTAAGATAAGCGCGTTATCGGCGCTGTTATTGTTCAAAATTCCAAAGCTGACACCGTAATTCCAGACCATCACAATATTATAAAAAGGCAGAACTTCAAAAGACATAAAGGATAATTTGGAAGGCGCATCCAACAGCCATTCGGTAAAAGAAAGCGGCATGCCACCATCTTGGGCGGGGCGCATAATCATTTCCATGACCATCCATTTTGTCAGCTGGTCAAAAAAGATAACCACAGCAATCACAAAGAAATATGCGCTCCATAGCTTGGCCTTGCGGGGGCTTTTTGTCTCGGCTTTGCTTGCTATAGTATTCAAATCATTTCCTCGAATCGTATTGAAAACATAAATAATTTAGAGTTTTATTGATTATGCGGCAAGGGTATGAGATGAGAAAACAGAGTTTACCAGAGAAAAGTAATGGTGAAAACCCATGCAGATAATCAAAAGCCTTGAAAATTTTCCCCGTGATTTAAAGAATTCCGTGCTGGCTATCGGGAATTTCGACGGGGTGCATAAAGGTCATTGCGAGCTGTTGAAAAAAGCGCAGGACATTGCGAACGCCCAGAAAACCGCTTTCGGCGTTTTAACGTTCGAACCGCATCCGCGCAAATTATTTCGTCCCGATGATCCGCCGTTTCGCATTACGCCCTCGGCTTTAAAGCTGGAGCGTTTGGAAAAAGCGGGCGCGGATTTCGTGTGCGAGCTGCATTTTGATTGGGATTTTGCCAGCCAGAGCGCAGAGCATTTTATTCAGCACATTTTGAAAGACTCGCTTGCCGCAGCCCATGTAGTTATCGGTTATGATTTTTGTTTCGGCCAGCTTAGAAAAGGTACGCCGCAGACAATTATCGAGGCGGGGATAGACACCATCGTCTTGGAAAAAGTTTGTGATGACGGGCAAAGCGCCTTGTCTTCCAGCCGCGTGCGGCAGGCTTTGCGCCATGGAAAGATCCGCGAGGCCAATGATATTCTGGGCTGGCAATGGGAAATTCGCGGTGAGGTGAAAAAAGGTGACCAGCGAGGCCGCGATCTTGGTTATCCTACTGCCAATATGGGGCTGGGCGATTGCGTGCATCCCGCTTATGGGGTGTATGCGGTTCAGGCGCGCCTTGCGGGCGAAAAAGACTGGCGTAATGGTGCGGCCAATATTGGTATTCGCCCCATGTTCGAAGTGCCCACCGCGCAAGTGGAAACCTTTATCTTTGATTTTGAGCGCGAGATTTACGGGCAGACTTTATGCGTGCGCCCTGTCAAAAAACTCCGCGGCGAGGCAAAATTCAATTCTTTGGAAGAACTTATTGCGCAAATGGACAAAGACTGTGCAGAAGCAAGAGAGATTTTGCAGTAACTACTCAGCAGTATGATCTATTTGGACAATATGGCCTTGCGTGTTTTCTTGCCTTTGGGAAAGTAGTTTTTGGTATCGCATAGGTATTTTACAAAGTTCGCTGTTATGTGAAGCGCTTGTTCCACACATGGCCAAACTATCATTTATTATTTGCAATGCCTGCGCTTTATCATCCCCTTGCAGCGAACGAATCTTCCCATTTTCATCGGCAGGGATTTGATCGTTATAAATAAAGCCATTGGAACACAGGGAGTAAGCGTAATCAACTGTTTCCTTATCGAAGTCTGTACGATTAACTTTTATTCTGTTGGGGTCAATATCAATCATGACGGACGCTATGCATTGCCCATGCTCATCAAAAAAATGACCGTTAAAATGATCAATGGTGGTTTTGAGCTCAAAAAATTCTTTAAGTCTTGTTAACATAGCATCAAAATATACAGCCTTAAATGATATGTCAAATAAAAAAGGGTTGTGTGTGTGTGTCTTCATTGCTTGCATGCTTCTACCTGTGATGAGATATATAAAACATGCTTGATCTTTCACTTTT
>JBKHDZ010000084.1:0-8536 GCA_046541095.1 Alphaproteobacteria bacterium | reverse complement strand
GGAACGCATTAAAAATGAAGTGCAAAAGCAGCCGCTTTATGACTCATTTCCCCCAATGAAAGACGACGGCATATCAGAGCAAAATTCAGAGCTTATCATTGATAAGAAAAAGAACTTGATTACGATTGCCCGGCTAGTCCAAAACGGCTCCGGTTCAGAGGATTTCCAGATCAAATTAAAAAACATGCTTCTGGAAGTTGCCCGGAATACAAAACATTAAGGGTGACATGCTGAGGCAGGCCAGCCACCAGGGATTCCAGGTCCAGGAGATGGAGGGGTGGGGCCTGAACTTGGTGGTCTAAAATGACACCCTGCCATGACACACACATGTTCATCGTAATCATTTATAGAACTATGTGCCCGCCTTACTTCTACACCGGTTTGAATGGGCGGAAATGTGCCGCAATCACTGACGCCCGGATAAGTGGGATCGAACCTGTCCATGTAAGTATAAGTGAAGTCTATAGGCCATGGTGGGCCTGTTGCAATATCAAGGCCAGCTTCCTGGCGCGCTGTTTGATAAACACTGCCTAAACCACCGGCAGGAGCTGTGCCCCGGCATCGCTCAGGAAATGCACGCTTATCAGGCGTTGTTTCATAATTTGTAAAGGTGAAGAAACCATCATCCGGTTCTTCCTGAAAATTATAACATTTGGCTTCTAACCATATTCGCTGCATCAAATCACATGAATAGGACATGCCATTGGAAATATCTGTATATCCACCAACATCAATACGATCGGTTGATGAACGACCGCCTAGCATTCTTAAATCACCGGGAGCCAGAAAATTGGCATCCATATAGGTTTGCATGGCTTCAAGTACAAGCCGCTCTAGAGCATTATTCATGGATTCGTCCTGTGCCCCGCCCAAAACACTTGCACCCCAGCGCGTTGTCTCGCTGAACATTTCATCAGCATGATCGGCCAGTTCAAAGAGGTATCCTTCAAAACAGGTATAGGCCAGAACGCTGTCCGGTTTGGTGATTAAATTCTGGTTTTGAGTAATTTCACGCTGGGCTTCCAGCCAGGCGCGCTGTTCTAAAGACTGGTAATAATCAGGGTCACAAGGGGTGGCGGCAATTTGCGCGCACGCATCTTTCGTGGGATACAAGAAAAACGCTCCGGCTGTCAATAACAGGCATAATGCAAGAAAACCTGATAATTGCAGGGCATGTTTGTTGTTCCTTTGCGCGCTCATTTTTTACCTCTACCAAAAAAGCTCATTTAATATTGTAATCGATATTCTACACTTCATGCAAACCCTAACCATCTCGGCATTCTCCCGGGGGTGTATATATAGGGCAGGGATCAGAAGCCGACGGCACAGTCGTTCCATCAGGACATACAAAGAGAGGTATTGGCGGGCTACCCGGCCCCGGCGTGGGCGTGGGAGTAGGCGCAAAATCGACATCAACATGATAATAACATCCCGGATTGATACATATCCCTTCCGGTATTGCAGCGCTTTCAACCGTAATACCTGATGGGTTTGCGGTCGAAGGTGAGCCAAAAGTATAATCTCTGACAACAACCTCCAATCCGGTTTCTACTGGGTCCTGACAATCGGCATCTGACGCGGCCGGCAACAGCAAGTCCAGATACGGATCAATGGGGTCGAATAAAGCGGTATCATAAGTCGGGCCTGCATTCCGTGACGTTGTGATCAATTCAGCTGTGATATCGGTCACGCACGCCCCTAAGGTTGGAAATTGACGCGGATCCGTACTGACCAGTTCATCAAATGTCATAAAGGTATTTGCCGCCGAATCAAAGTTCTGGCATTTGGCCAGATCCCAGACAGTTCGCATAACTGAACAATTATAAGCCCCGCCTGGAATGGACGTAGATATAGAAGAGCCAATTCCGGCGGTACCACCCAGATAATCATGATCGAAATTGGTGTTTACATAGTTTCCTAGAGTTTCACCGACCACATTGTTTAAAGGGGTTACAATGCTGTTGGCGCCCATATAGCTGGTCATTGTCACGCTGGTCTGGTTTCCGGCTGCTGTATAGGCAATATTGAGAGGAACAGTTCTATTCTGCCAAACGGTTGAAGATGAAAAAAGGTTGACGGCATGCGGACGCACCTGTCCGATTAACCGGTCTAAACAGCTATACTCCATTACGCTGTCCGGTTTGCGGATATAGGTTTGGGCCATGATGTTTTCGCGCTGGGCTTCCAAAAAAGCGCGGGCGTAAATCTGGTTCATGAATTCCGCATCGCAAGCGGGGCTATCGCTTTTAGCGGCATTGGTGCCATCGCCCACTGTGTAATCGGTAGTAATACAGGGAACACCGGCGACACATTGCGCGTAAGCATATGGCGCTGAAACGCAAAGCCACGCAAAGCATAATATTCCCCAAGCAGTTTTATTCATTGTTTGTTATGACCCATTCGCAATTAGTCTGAATTCCGATTTTTCGGGGTTCCAGCGCAGTATCGTATAATCATAGTCGTTTTCATTCATATTATAAACATGAAGGTCACGAATACCCTTAAAAAAATTGTTTGAAAGCGTAAAACTGCGCGCTTGAAAACTTCCCAAAGGAATAATCTGTAAATCAATTATTGCAAAGAGCGTATAATTGCAAAGCGGCTGGCGCGAATAGATGGTTTTATCACAAGTGTTTGATTTTGAGATGAAATCTTGAAGTCCGTCATTATTCAGATCGACGGCAGCCAAAGAATTTTTATCGAGATAATCGTCCCCAAAATAATTTTTTATGGCAAGGCTTTGTGCCCGGCTTGGCGAATGATTGAAAAAGACAGGCTCGGCAGCTATAGCGGACAGGTGTCCACCTAAAAGGGATAGGGCACATACTGCCCCGTATAAAAGAAATTTTATATTGCTCACATCTAACCGTATATAAAAGTAATATTTAATAATTTTACCAGATAATACGGGTTGCAATCAAATACAGGGTTTAAAAAGAGCGCCTTTTAGGCGGCTTGTTCGAGATCAATGTCCAAAATCGACATGTTCATGTCATAGGATGTTTCGCCATCTTCGACATTTTTATAAATAATCGCAATAAATTCGCCGTTTAAAAGAACTTCAACCGAATCGCTCGCTTTTTCACGCATTTTCAAGGCAAATCCGGTATGGCCGAATTTCTGGTGTAAATAGTTTTGCAAGCGGGACATTTCTTCCGGTGTAATTTGCATGGGTTTGGCTTCCTTTTGTGTTTAATTGACTTACGCGGCTATCTTTTTCGACGTTGTATATAAACTGCTTACCGCTTCATGGCATAGTAATGCAAGTTTTTTTCGGTCAGAATAGGCATCGGCGGCTATAAGGGGATGAAAATGCAAGCCTATTACCGCTCCTTTTGATTTTGCAAAACGCCATAAATGCGCGGGCAATTCGGTTGTCATATCGCGGTGCCAGGCATACAGATCGACAATGTTTTGTGTTTCGGGGTTTTGCTTGTTTATTTCTATCATCTCTATGGTAAAGGGTTGAATAGATAAAGGCTTCTCGGCATCTTTCAGCGCAAGAGAAAACAAGCTGGATTTAAAAGGAAGCACGCTTTTACCATCCGTTGAAGTTCCTTCCGGAAAAAGGATGAGGCTTTTTTGCGCCTCGATCATGCTATCCAGCGCTCCGGCCTCTTTTCTGGCAGCATTGCGATTGCGATCAATAAAGGCGGTTTGTTGTAATTTTGAAAGAAAGCCGAAAACAGGCCAGGATGCCACATCCTTTTTGGCCACAAAAGAGGCTTTTAATACCGTGCCGATAACAGGAATATCTAAATAGGAGAGGTGGTTGCTGACATAGATAATCTGCCCGCTTGTCTGGGGCGTACCTTCAATGCGCACCTGAAGGCGAAAAATAGCGCACACCCCTTTATGCCAGTAATAAGGCAGGATATAAGCATATTTGCCCTTGTGAAACACCAATAAAAGACACTGCAAAGGAACGATCAAAACGCTCCATAGCGCAAATAAAAGCAGTTTAAATGCGGCTATGATTGCTCTCATAGGGCTTTTTTCTGGCCAAGAGGTGAATTTTCCTGCTTTCCACCCGGGATATCTTTATCGATTTTACGCTCGTAGTGTTTGCGATAGCGCGCGGTGACCATATGGCTTTGCGCGATAATACAGACATCGGTGGTGTTGAATTGCGGATCAATGACAGCGCCCTCGCCAATCATGGCGCCAATACGCAAATACCCCTTAATGAGCGGGGGAAGGTCACTGAAAACCGCCTTTGTATCGATATCTTCGGGCGGCATGATATTCATCTCGATATAGCGGTTCTCTAAAGCACGGGGGCGTAAATGTTTGACGGCCAGATGATGGTGATGCAGATAGGAAAGGGGCGCGGCCAAAGCGTCAATATCTGTGCTGTGGAGGCTCGCGCAACCGAACATGATGTCTATGTTATGCGTGCTGACATAATCGGCGATGCCTTGCCAGAGAAGCTGTAAAACAGGACCTGCACGGTAAGACGGCATAACGCAGGAGCGGCCCAGCTCCAGCAGGGAATATTCGGAATTCAGCAAGGGGGAGAGGTCGAATTCGGTGCTGGAGTAGAAATGCCCGAGTTTTTGCGCAGCCTTTTGATTGAGCAGGCGATAGGTGCCGACGATTTTTTCCTGTCCATCAATCATATCCGTGACGATCAAATGGTCGGCAACGGGATCATATTCGTCAAAATCCCGTTCGACAGATTCCATGTCATTGCTCGGGATTGCATTAAACTCTTTATAAAAGATCTGATAGCGCAGATTTTGCGATTCTTTTAATTCGCGCTCGTTTTCCACCAGGCGCACGCGAATATTTTTCAAGGATTGACGGTCTTTAAGAATGTTGGTCATGGTATCGGGTCGAGGATAGATAGCCTGAAATCAGGGCTTTATCAATTTGCTCACTGCTTCCTGTTAAATCAGCCTAATATCCTAAGCATTCTGCAAATGTGGTCAAGTCTATTCTGGGGCAATATCAGGAGTGTTTTGCTCTATCTGGTCTTGATGATTTTTCAAGGATGGTAATTCTTTGAGATAATTATCATCCAGCTCATGTAAAAGCTCTTCAATCTTCTTTAATTTTAGCCCGTCATCTCCCAGAGCTGCATCGTAAAGTGGCAGATCTTCGCTAATCTCGATTAGATAATCCCTGATATGTGCGCGTTCTTCACGGCGGAAAGAGCGGCGCTCGACTTTCGAGAGCAAGGTCAGCGTTTCAATGACATCGCCGAACCAGACTTCCGGATCTTCATTGGTTATATTCTTTTCAATGTTTTCACGGATAATGCGAATTTTATTTTCAATGGAAATTTTCTCAGCATCTTTCTGGGCCGCTTTGGAGCGGTCGGATTGCAACTGATTAAATAAATCAACGCGGCGGCTACAGATATGATTATTCGCAGCCGTGGCAAGAACGGCTGAAATCCCGTAAAAGAAGGCCTTACCGTAATCACCGACCGAATCGGCATCCTGCGCTGTATAAATGGCATCTTTGGTTACACCGTAAACAAAATAGCTCTCGCCGATAAGGGCGGCGGTGTTAAAAAAGGAAGAGGTCAGGTTTTCTTTTCTGGCGCGCATAATGCGCTGATATTCACGGTCGAGGCGGTGCAAATTGGTTGGTGTTGTTACAGGTTTCGAGCGAATTTTAAAATCATCATCCTCGCTATCTTCAGAAATATCTGCGCTTTTTTCTTCTACAGAAGGATCTTGCGAGGGTTTGGCAAAAGAGAATTTTTCGCGGCAGAATTCGCTCAGCTTTGTGATTTTATTTTTAACGGGTGATAATTTATAAGCCAGCTTGTCGGCCGCATTTTGTACGTGAGCTTTGGCATAGCGGTTATAAAGATATTGAACGGGGGGCATCATAACGTGCTCGACCGTTTGATGCGCGACGATATAGCTGGCGGCAGTAAACGTACCAGCAATTCCCCAATGGCGCGCATGAAAACAATCGCCGATATTTTTTAAATTCATCTCCTTGATATCCCGTTTTTTTATGGACATCAGATCTTTGTGCGCTTCGAGCGGCAAGAGATGGAGCACGTCATCGCGGCAGCCTTTGGCAAAGCCCATAACCGCGCCTTTATAATCAAAATCGGTAAAGGCTTTTCCTGCTTTGGAATAATCATGTGTGCGTAGGCCATTGAGGGAGCTGGAAACCTTCTCATGCAAGGATTTTGCGCTTTCACATAGTGTTGCTCGCGGATTTCTCGCCAATTTTGTTGCAGCTTCCTGCAAATTGTTTTTAACCTTATGCAAGCGCGTAGAGAGTGGCGGGACAATACGAATGCTGTCTTCAATCAGTTTTTCGCGAGCCTCATCAATAGGCTTGTTCAGCAATTCCGGATCTGAGGATAATTCCAGACCAAGGGCATGATAGATACGCGCATCCGAGCGGCCATGGATTTCGCGGTAGGCATTATCAACGCGCTTGGCGCGGACAAGCCGGCGGGCATAATCATTACCCTCGTCATAGCCGCGGTAAAATTCGTAATAAACGGGCCAGGTTTTGGCGAAGAGAAGGAAGGCCTGAAAATCGCCCATAAGAGCGCTGGCGATAACGGGCGAATTGGAAACCGTTTCATAAACGGCGCTACGCTTAGCACTTTCCGCCGATTCAATATGGTGGGCGATATGTTTGTTGATCTCGTTTTCAACATCTTCAGGGCCAACCGGAATATGGCTGAATTGCTCGGGCGTGCCGGGGTCTTTTAAAATGACATCGGGCAGCTTATGCGGATCAAAATTACGTTCAAGAGGGGGAGATACCATCGGGCTTGTCTCCTCCATTATCTAAACCGTCATCCTGTTCATTATCATTGGCGCTTTTATTATCCTGGAAATATTTATTATCCAGTTTTTCTTCGTCTTCCGGGCTTAACTTGCCTTTGCCGCTTTCCAGAACATAGGCGAGAAGAATAGCGTCCTCTCCATCTTTCTCCAGATAAAGGCCGGGCTTTTTTGCTTCTCCACGCTTTTTGACAACAAGTTTTTGATGTTCTTTTACAGCGTGAATACGGCTGGTGCGATCCTGATCGGCCACACTGTCCATTTCCTGATTAAAATCCTCATTGGTTTTTTCGTATAAATCCAGCAGGCTTTCAGGCACTTCAATAACATGCCAGCTCCATTCAACTTTTTCCTTGCCGTCTTCTTTTTTATCGTCCACGGCACGAGGGAGTTGCAAAATGGTAATTTGGCGAAATTCATCATCTTCAGGCGGCAAGCGATCAATATCATCACTCTGATTGCTATCATTATTGCCGGAAGAAGCGGCGATATTCATATCTTTTCGCATTTTCATAATCTCCTTGGCCAATAGAATACTAAGAAATGTATAAAAATGCAAATTTTAAGAGAATAGGGCATGCAAAAGATTGCGGGTAAATTAAACCCGCACGCTCTATAATGTCAAATCAGGGGAATTATTTAATGTAAAGATGCACTTCGCTGGTGCTGGCCATATCACTTTGATCATAGGCCATATCAATGCGCTCTGAAGGGATGCCCATATCGATTAAATCACGAAGAACGCGCTCTGCATTACGGCGGGCGCGTGTGCTCTCGATGGCCACTTCTGCGGCGTTACCTTGAGAGGGGTGGACAGCAACCAGATCAAAGCGGGCCGATGGATAGCGTTCCAGGGCTTCATTAATGGCCACATATAAGGGCTGTTCATAATTGACATCGGGGCGATCAAATTTGATTTTCGCCAAAGGACGCCCGCCGGCAGGAACAGAAGTCGGCTGTATGTCCGCATTCATCGTGTCCATTGGCGCGTCGGCAGGGGCCATAGAAAAATCATCGACATTGCCGCCATAGGATGCCGCCATAGCGAAAGGACGGTTAGACAGGCTGCGCCCGTATAAATCGCCATTTGCAACAGCCAGCGCCAAGGTGCGCATATTATTGCGTTCGGTGCTTAATTGCGCCGTTGTGCGGGAAATACTGTCATTGGCGGTATTCAGCAAGCGCTCAATCAAAACTATCGTGCTGTTTACACGGTCTTCCAACTGAGCCAAAGCCACGTGATCCTCTTCGACAGCGCCGGATAAGGAGTAAGCAGAGCGGGCAGAATCGAGCAGATAACTTGCTTTTGTGGCCGCATCGGCAATTTGCACGGCGTAGTCATTCAAATTATCCAGATTATTGCTTAACCCTTGCAGGCTTCCCTGCGCGGAATTTAACTTGCTCACCAAACGGGGGTTACCGGGGGTCGTGCCGTTGCGAAGCTGGGTTTGTATGGTGGCGGTATCGGCGTAATATTCAGCCGAGAGCATGTCACCTTCACGAAGAATAGCAGACAAACCATCTGCGAGGCTTTCAATATTGCCGTTTAACGCATTCAAATCCGATTGCAGCTGGTTAATCTCTCCGCCAACTGTGGTGCCGGCAAGATTTCTGTATGATGTACCGATAATGTCCTGCGGCTTGATCGCTTGCACCTGTTGCGGACTAGAATAAATTTTGTTCTTCACGCGATCAGGCAAAGGGGCATGTGTAATAATCAGGGCGGGCGTATTATTTTGCGCGAAAGCGGGCGCGGAATTCACAATAAC
>JBKHDZ010000083.1:0-8545 GCA_046541095.1 Alphaproteobacteria bacterium | reverse complement strand
CCGAGCCTGACCCTGCTTTGGTGGCAGCGGCTGAAAACGAAGCGCAGAATCAAAGCGCCGATAATAATAGTGATGCACCAGCTACCGATATACCGGCTTGGGATGCTGATGGGCGTCAATGCCAAGGTGTTCCTGAAGAAAGTCTGGCCGAATTTTTAAAAGATCGCTTTGGCAATGTCTATGTGGAAGATGGAGTTCGTGAAGACGGCGTTCTGCGCTTATATGCAGATATCGAAGGCGATGATATCGGACAGGATGACGGCAGCTTTTCTATTGTCGGGCACCCTTTTAAACAAGGCAATCCTGATAATGGCTTTAACGAAAATGTTACTTGCCTGCTTGGCGGAGGCGAGAATGGCTACCCGGACGACGTGTTAAGTTCGGATTGGTATCGTGAACAATTTGCTCAGGCAGCAGAAGCAGAGCCAGAAGAAGACGTTGTGCCTGAAACACCTGTGCCCGAATCCGCCCCTGACACAGGACCGCACCCTCCCGGGCCGCAATAAAAATTCTTACATTAATATTATTTACTAAAGCCGCTTGATAACAGGGCGGCTTTTTTATTGCTCTAAGCTCCTGAATCGTTTTTAATCAAATCCATCATGACAGAAGATACAAGTAAAATCCCTTACCGCGTTCTGGCGCTAAAATATAGGCCGCAGAATTTCGATGAATTAATCGGACAAGAGGCCTTGGTGCGTACGCTCACCAACGCCATTGAAACAGGCCGTATTGCCCACGCCTTTATGCTGACAGGGGTGCGCGGTGTTGGAAAAACCACAACAGCACGTATCATTGCCAAGGCTCTGAATTATAAAGGCCCCGATGGTCAGGGAGAGCCTACAACCAAGCCGGCTGATGATTGTGATATCTGCCGCGCTATCGCCGAAGACCGCCATCCTGATGTCATTGAAATGGACGCTGCAAGCCGTACGGGTGTGGAAGATATCCGCGAAATTCTGGATGGCGTGCGTTATGCCCCCACCGAAGCGCGCTATAAAATTTATATTATCGACGAAGTGCATATGCTTTCCAAAAACGCCTTTAACGCGCTTTTGAAAACGCTGGAAGAGCCTCCGCCGCATGTGAAATTCATTTTTGCTACAACCGAAATTCGCAAGGTTCCCATTACGGTTCTTTCTCGATGCCAGCGATTTGATCTGCGGCGCGTCGATGTCGAAACACTTAAGACGCATTTTGAATCCATATGCGAAAAAGAACAGGTAAGCGCCGAAGATGAAGCCTTGAGCATAATCTGTCGCGCCGCCGATGGCTCTGTGCGCGATGGGCTAAGTCTGCTTGACCAAGCCATTGCCTTAAGTGACGGAAAAGTCACAACCGAGCAGGTCAAAGCCATGCTCGGCCTTGGCGACCGCGGTAAGAATATTGATCTGCTGGATCATATTTTATCGGGCAATACGGCTGAAGCCTTACAGATTATGGATGAAATTTACGCAATCGGCGGTGATCCTTCCGTTCTTATTCAAGATTTACTGGACTGCGTTCATACCCTGACAAAATTGCGAGCCGTTCCCAATATGGATAAAACCGCGCAAGGTTTGGCGCAGGATGAAATTTCCCGGCTGAAAGAAATGGCTGAAAAACTAACTATGCCAACCTTGGCAAAAGCCTGGCAGTTGCTCTTAAAGGGATTGAGCGAAGTGAATATGGCTTCTAACCCGCAAAGCGCCGCCGAAATGGTGATTATTCGATTGGCTTACGCCGCTGATCTACCCGACCCATCGGATCTACTTAAAAAATTGAAAGATGGAAGTGGTAGCGTTTCTGCATCATCACCCTCGGGAGGAGCAAGCGCGCCTGCTTCTCTGGGAACCAGCGCCCCCGTAGCACGCGGTAATTTAAGCGTTGCTTCTTCGAATAACAGCCGGCCTTCCGCCGCGACCGCCCGCAAAATCGAAGATAAAGAGGAGAGCGATCCGGATTTTGCGCCCCTTCCCGAAAATATCGAAACCATGGAACAGCTGGTTGAATTGTTAGAGGATGCTGATGAGCTGGTTTTATCCAGCCGCGTTTTTTCCATGCTGCATCTTGTTCGGCTCGATCAAAAAGAAGGCTCGTACAGACTTGATGTGCGGGTTCATGACACAGCGCCGCCCAGCTTGCTGAATGATCTTTCCAAAACCTTGCGTAAGATTACCGGAAAAGTCTGGCTGATTAGCCCTTGCGATTCACCCGGCGCACCGACATTGGCACAAAAACGCGATGCCCTTTATGAGATGGAATTACAAAAGGTCAAAGAGCACCCTTTGATGAAAGAAGTGTTTGAACTCTTCCCAGATGCGGAAATAATCGATATAAAAAATCCGGAATAACGCTCGTTATCGTTGCTTCGCTTTATTACCTGACGAGGCGTAAGCGACGAGGCGAAGTGAGCTTCGTGAGAAGCAAAACAACAAAGTCAGGGGATAAATGGAAGTAACGAGAAATGATGAACTTTCAAAAAATGATGCAACAGGCCCAGCAAATGCAATTCAAATTGCAGGAAATGCAGGAAAAACTTGGTGACATAGAAGTCGAGGGCGAAGCCGGCGGCGGTATGGTCAAAGCACGCATGACGTGTAAAGGGGAATTGATCGGCCTTGATATCGACCCTTCTGTTTTCAATATGGATGATAAGGAAACTGCCGAGGATCTCATCGTGGCCGCCGTTAATAACGCCCACACCGCCAAAGAAGAGCGCGTGAAGGCCGAAACGCAAGCCATGATGGAATCTCTGGGGCTTCCTGCCGGTACGCAATTACCAGGCGCAATTTAATCCAATGCGCATTGCTACCTGGAATATCAACTCCGTACGTTTGCGGCAAAATCTGTTAAAACGCCTTGCCGATATGCGTGGCCCTGACATTATCTGCCTGCAGGAAACCAAGACACCAGATGAGCACTTTCCTTTAGAGGCCATTAAAGCTTTGGGATACAAGCACATCCATATTCATGGCATGAAGGGCTATAATGGGCTGGCTATAGTATCAAAGCACCCTTTTCAAGCGACAGAAATTCACCATCGCTGCGGAAAAGAAGATTGCCGCCATATCGCCGCCAAATTCGCGAATTTTGAAATTCATAATCTTTACATTCCGGCGGGCGGGGATGAACCCGACCCCGAGATTAATGATAAATTTGCCCATAAGCTTGATTTTGTCGAAGAAATGACACGCTGGTTTCAAGAAAACTATAGCACCAATGACAACCTTATAACGCTGGGTGATTTTAATATCGCACCCCATGAGCATGATGTGTGGTCGCACAAACAGCTCTTAAAAGTGGTATCTCATACGCCGCCTGAAACAGAGCGCCTGGAGGCCATGCAAAAATCTTTAAGCTGGGTGGATGCTTCACGTCATTTCGTGCCCATGGAAGAAAAATGCTATACATGGTGGTCTTATCGCAACCGCGATTGGAAAAAATCAAACCGCGGGCGTAGATTGGATCATATCTGGGTGACTCCGCCATTGGCGCCAAAACTAAAAAACCATGAAATACTCACCGAAGCGCGCGATTGGGAAAAGCCTTCCGATCATGTCCCCTTGATAGTGGAATTGGCCCAATAAATTATCTTAATGGTTTTTCTGGCCCGATAACTCGAAATATCCAAAGGCGGCAATCGGGCCTGTGTTTTTTTCTTGCGCGGCTATGGCAAAGCCATCTGCCTTAAAATCATGTAAAGGAATAACAATGTTTTCAGCGCGTCCATCCCACTGCCCTAGTTTTTTGAGCGTTTTAACCACATTTTTAAAACTGATGTCTTGCGACATTCTTCCCGAAGGATCAACATCCAGCGCGGGATCTATATGATTGCCGTCTTCATCATGTTCATGCTCACTATTATCGTGAGTAGCTTGTGTGCGCAGCGCAATAACGCCCTGACGCTCCCTTGAATAAGCAAAAATCCACAAATCATAAGCTTGATAAGTTCCGATATCCGGCATGTGAGCCCGTAAATTATTGTCCTCATACGATATCGTAATCTGGCCTAACTGCTTTTCGCTATGTGCCAGCTTAACCCCGGAATTAACGATATTGGTAAAATAAGACGACATGATATAGCGTCCATTGACCGCAACAGTAGGAAAGGATGTATAAGTATAAGGATGATTGGTTAGATATCTATGCTTTCGAAGAATACATTCTTCTTTTGCCACATTATCATCGAGCAATTCATCATCAATCGGGCAAGTGAGAAGAAAGACATCCTTATTGCTTTCTAAAATATCGCTTAAATTTTCCTCGTTTTTCATGACTATATTGCAATTATAAGCCGGATAACTTTCTATAATCACCTTTTGCGCATACACATTCTTTGGTGCAAAAAAAGACAGCGCAAATACGGGCAGGCACAATAATAGAGAAAATAATTTCATAGCTTATTTTATCATGGTAAGCGCATAAAAGAAAAAGATATCGTGCAGACAAGATTAAAAATCCGAACAGCGTCCCTTTACTTCCCAATCGCCATAGCGGGTAGGCTCGGGCAAATTCTGGTCCTCAAAGCCGCCGATTTCTTTTGTATCGGCCTTTGCATTACCCTCATTTTCAGGGCGCTCAGTGTTTTTTTCGGTTTCTTTTTTTACGTGCTTTGTCATACTTACTTAAATAGAGCATAATCAGCAAAAAACAAAGAGGGAAAACATTTCTGATGGATCATTTGTCCCACTATAGAAAACGCATTGATGAAATTGACGACCAACTTCTGGATCTGTTTGCAGAGCGCTTTGACATTGTTCGCGCTGTGGGCAAATTAAAGGCAGAAAACAATATTCAAATCGTACAATCTGCGCGCGTAGAGGAAGTCATTGAACGCGTTACCGCTATGGCCGAAGAGAAACACATTCCGCCTGCATTTATCAAAGATCTCTATACGCGCATGATTGATCTGGCCCATATCATCGAAAATGACATTTTGGACAACCATGACCAATCATAGCGACGAATTACCATTGGAGGATAACAACGATAATACCGACATGATCGAGGCTTTATCGACGCGCGAGGCGGCTTTTGACGCTTTGGATAAAGTCTTGATTCAAAAACAGCCGCTTGATTCTGTTCTTGATAAATTGCAGAGCTTTTTATCCCTTCCAGCGCGCGATAAGGCTTTTAGCCGCATGATTATGGGAACAACTCTGCGCCGATTGGGCCAAATCGATGATATTATAGCCAAAAGTGAAGAGCGCCCCGGCGCGATTTCCCACAATCCATCCCTGCAAAATATATTGCGGATCGGCATTGCCCAGATTTTATTCATGAATGTTCCTGACCATGCCGCGGTTGATACAGCTGTAAGGCTGGCCGAACGCAAAAACATGAGCCGTCAAAAAGGCTTTGTGAACGGTATCTTGCGCAATGTGACTCGCAAAGGCGCAGAGTATTTATCCAGACAGGACCCGGCGCGCCTTAATACACCGGAATGGCTGTTAAAACTCTGGATTGAAGATTTCGGTCTTAAAACCGCAGCGGAAATCAGCACCGCCAATATGGTCGAGGCGCCGCTCGATATTACCGTTAAAGATCAAAGCACATTGAATTACTGGGCTAGCACATTGCAGGCCTCGTCTTTTCCGACGGGAAGCTTGCGCAAGCCCGCAGGCGGCAATGTTAGCACCTTAAGCGGCTTTGATGATGGCATGTGGTGGGTACAGGACGCTTCGGCCGCCATCCCCGCCACCTTATTTGGCGATATTGCAGGCAAAACTGTTATCGACCTTTGCGCCGCCCCTGGCGGAAAAACAGCGCAGCTGGCCGCCAGAGGTGCCAATGCTATTGCCATTGACCGCTCCGCCCAGCGGATGAAACGCCTGCAAAGCAATTTGGAGCGCTTGCGTTTGAGTGATCAGGTCGAAGCTTTTGCCGCTGATGCCGCGCAATGGATACCTAAAACCGCGCCGGAATTTATCTTGCTGGATGCACCCTGCAGCGCGACAGGCACCATTCGCCGCCATCCGGATGTAATGCATTTGAAAACACCGCGGGATATTCAAAGCCTGATCGAAGTACAAAAGCGTATTTTACACCATGCTTTTGATATTCTGGCACCGGGCGGGATTCTCATTTACTGCACATGCTCTTTGCAAAAAGCCGAAGGAGAGCACCAGATTAACCGTTTTATCGAACAAAATCCGCAAGCAATTCGCTTGGCCATTGCCCCAAAGGAAATCGGCGATTTAAACGAGCCGATTACAGAGCATGGCGATATTCGCATCCTGCCATTTATGCAGGCGGCCAGCGGCGGGATGGATGGTTTTTACATTGCGCGGATAAAAAAGGCGGCTGGCTAAGAAACTTTTTCAAAATCAAACGTGAAAAGAGAGAAAGACTTTGCTATTCTAAACAATAGGCATAATTCTTCAGCTTATTCACAACTTTATCCTCATTTATATATACAAAGGTTACCATGGTAAAAATCGCTCCATCCATCTTATCTGCCGATTTCTCGAAACTGGGCGAAGAAGTGCGTGCCATTGATGAAGCAGGCGCTGATTACATCCACATCGATGTTATGGACGGTCATTTCGTGCCTAATCTTACCTTTGGCGCGCCTGTCGTGAAATGCCTGCGCCCCCATAGCAAAAAAGTTTTCGATGTGCATTTGATGATTGCCCCGGTCGATCCGCTCATTAAAGATTTTGTTGATGCGGGTGCGGATATTATTACCGCGCATGTCGAGGCCGGTCCGCATTTGCACCGCACATTGCAAAATATAAAATCCTACGGCGTTAAGGCCGGCGTATCTTTAAACCCGCACACGCCCGCCAGTGCCATAAAGCATGTGATGGATATGGTCGATCTTGTTTTGGTGATGACCGTTAATCCCGGTTTCGGCGGCCAGAGTTTCATTCCGCTCCTGGATAAAATCAATAGTATTTCCAACATGATAAAAAGCCAAAATCGGCCAATAGATTTGCAAGTTGATGGCGGAATTAACCAACAAACCGCCAAAGATGTTATCGCCGCAGGGGCCGATGTTCTGGTGGCCGGCACAGCCGTATTTAAAGACGGCCCCGAAAAATACGCCGAAAATATCAAAGCGCTGAGAGGATAGTACCGAGGTTTTCCAGCCATGACCATACAAGCAATAAGGCAGCTAAAGCATAAATTGGCCCCTCCGGCCAAGAATAATTTTTTATATAATCTGTCTTTGAATAGCTGGCCTCTGGGGGCAAGCACCGCCGATAGTTTATTGATTAAACCGCCAGATCCCTGGGCCGGAAACAGTCTCGCCGGTGAAGAGTTGTTGCAAGGGTGCTTTACACATAAAAGCGAGCGGTTCCATTTCCATGGCGGCCAATGGAAACCACTGGGTATTAACCATTTTTGGCTAAAAAAATTACATAGTTTTCAATGGTTACGCGATTTACGTGCTATAGGGGGGGCGCAAGGTCGCCAAACTGCAAAAGCCTATATTCAACACTGGATCCACCACAATCACCATTATGATAGCGATATCTGGGCGCCTGACATTACAGGTCTGCGCCTTTCCATGTGGATATCCCATTACGATTTTTTCAGTGATGCGGATGATGATGAATTTCAAGATGACTTTTTCGCCTCTTTGCACAAACAAGCGCGGCATCTGGGCAATTCTCTATCGGGCGAATTATACGGGCTGAAAGCTTTTCAAGCCCTCAAAGGCTATTTATACACGGCGCTTGCCCTGCCTGGACGTGAAAAAGATATCGAGCGGGCGCTCAATACTATCCAAAAGCATATCAAAACGCAGATTCTTGGCGATGGCGGTCATATTTCCCGCAATCCGGAAACACTTTTACAAATACTCATCATCATGCTGGATATGCGCCATGCATTTGCGGCGGCGGGCTATCCCTTGCCGGATTTTATCCAGCACGCTATAGACCGCGCAGGGCCGGCCTTACGCTTTTTCATTTACGGCGATAAAAATCTGGGCATTTTTAATGGCAGTAATGAACAGGATATTGCCGTTATTGATTCCGTTCTGGCTCAAGCCGGCGTACGGGGTAAAATCTTATCAAGTCTGCCTTCTTGCGGTTATGAGCGCGTATCACAGGGGCGTACGCTTTTGGTCTTTGATACAGGACAAAGCCCGCCATGGCCCTATGATAAAGCCATGCACGCCGCCCCCCTCTCCTTCGAGATGGCCTATGGCAAAGAGCGTATTTTCAGCACCTGCGGCGCCCATCTTACGTGCGATGAATGGAATGCGTCCCTAAGAGCTACAGCGGCCCACAATACCGTGACAATCGACCATCGCAATGCCGCCGAGATCAGACAGGACGGGCATTTGGGGCGCAAAGTTCATCATCCCTTTATAAGACGCGAGGAAAACCGCAAAACCTGCCTTATCGAAGCCTCGCATGATGGATATCTGCCCTTAAACGGTATCACCCATAGCCGCCGCTTGTTTCTAGGCGAGCAGGGAAGCGATCTGCGCGGTGAAGACACGCTGGATTGTCTGGGTGCACCATCGCGGCCTTTGGATATTGCCATTCGCTTTCATCTACACCCCCGCGTGCTGGTCTCCCTCGTCCAAAATGAAACCGAAGCTCTTTTA
>JBKHDZ010000082.1:0-8693 GCA_046541095.1 Alphaproteobacteria bacterium | reverse complement strand
TTCATCCTGATCAACGAAGGCACCGTACATTTTTGTGTAACCACCCAACTCAAGATTTACTTGAGCGTGAGCAGCAGAAGCTGTCATAGCAAGACCACAAGCAGCAGTCGTTAAAAGTAGTTTTTTCATCATCATTTCTCCAATCAAAATTTATGATAATTTAGTTTTAAGAGTGTGTCAGTATTGTGGACATTAGAACAACGCCCATAACACAATGGACATGTACAGTAAGCCTTGAATTATTATTACGGTCAACGCGATTTTGTGTATTTTTACAACATTTTTTTGAAGGCGTTGCATTTTTGCAACAGGGGCCTTCTCCCCCGCAGATTCGCTCTATAATGCAAAACATGGTTGAGGCTTTGGCGCAGTCATGCTAATCACACTTATTAGTATAAGTATAAAAAATGGGAAGCAATACCGATGCCTCGAACACACAAAACCGCTCTTTCACTCCTCGCGCTTATCGCGCTCGGCGCATGCGCACAAAATGTCCAGACCGAAGCCAAATACCCCACAGGGGCAGAGCGCGACGGTGTGGACGCCAACAACATCTATGACAAGCCCGATAGCATTTTCGGTGAGGACGGGCTTTCGCTCTTTGGCGGCAAAGGGCGCGATAGGGAAGATGCGCAATCCTCCATTGGTGTCAACAGCTTCCTGTGGCGCGCGGCCTTGGATACCGTATCCTTCATGCCGCTGGCAAGCGCCGATCCGTTTGGCGGGGTTATCCTGACCGATTGGTACACACCGGAAAGCACGCCCGATGAGCGCGTTAAAATCAATGTCTTTATATTGGGGCGCCAGCTCCGCTCGGATGGGGTGCGCGTTCGTGTCTTCAAACAGGTGAGCCAGCGCGGCAACTGGGTTGATGTTGAAGTCTCCGATGAAACCACGCGCGCACTGGAAGATACAATTCTGACCCGCGCCCGCGAAATGCGTATCGCCCAGCAATAATAAAAAGAACACAGGCAAAAATATCACATGTCCGAGCGCTATAATATAAAAGTCACAGAAGAAAAGTGGCAAAAAATCTGGGCGGAAAATGACTGCTTTTCCGTTAGCGAAGATAAATCCAAAGAAAAATATTATGTGCTGGAAATGTTTCCCTATCCTTCGGGGCGTATTCATGTCGGCCATGTGCGTAATTATACGCTTGGCGATGTTGTGGCGCGCTACCGCAAGGCACTTGGCTATAATGTTTTGCACCCGATGGGCTGGGATGCGTTTGGC
The DNA here is from genome assembly GCA_046541095.1 of Alphaproteobacteria bacterium. Taxonomy (GTDB): domain Bacteria; phylum Pseudomonadota; class Alphaproteobacteria; order Micavibrionales; family Micavibrionaceae; genus UBA2638. The sequence goes on along the minus strand of JBKHDZ010000082.1, from coordinate 7,460 downwards.
CTGCCTGCCGAAAATGCGGCCATTGAGCGCGGCGAACATCCCGGCACATGGACGCGCGAGAATATCAAACAAATGCGCGAGCAGCTGAAATCCATGGGGCTGTCCATTGACTGGAGCCGCGAGATTGCCACTTGCGAGCCGGATTATTACCGCCATGAACAGGCTATGTTCCTGAAATTTCTGGAAAAAGGCATTGCCTACCGCAAGGAATCGGTTGTGAACTGGGACCCCGTGGATAATACCGTGCTGGCCAATGAACAGGTTGTGGACGGCAAGGGCTGGCGCACAGGTGCGCCTGTCGAGCGCCGTAAATTGAACCAGTGGTTTTTAAAAATTACCGATTACGCCGATGAATTGCTGGAGGATTTGCAAAAGCTGGAGCGCTGGCCGGAAAAAGTCCGAATCATGCAGGAAAACTGGATTGGAAAATCCCAAGGGCTTGAATTCAGCTGGGAGATACTCGGGCGCGATGAGACAATCAACGTGTTCACCACCCGCCCCGACACGCTATTCGGCGCGAGTTTTCTGGCCTTAGCACCGGAACATCCGCTGGCGCAAACACTGGCAGGCCACCAAAACGGCTTTGATGATTTCTTAAAAAAATGCCAGGCCACAGGCACATCCGAAGAAGCCATCGCCCAAGCCGAAAAGCTGGGATTTGATACTGGTTTTAAAGCCACGCATCCTTTATTAGGGCGCGAGGTTCCGGTTTATATCGCCAATTTTATCCTGATGGATTACGGCACAGGCGCCATTTTCGGCGTACCCGCCCATGACCAGCGCGATTTTGATTTTGCAAGTAAATATGATTTGCCCATTTTGCCTGTTATTGACGGCGAATATGAGACCCCTATGAAAGAAGCCTATAGCGGAGAAGGGAAATTGATTAATTCCGCATGGCTGGATGGTTTGAGCGTTGAAGACGCCAAGCGCGATGTTATTCGCCGCTGTGAAGAAGATGGTAGCGGGCAAGGAAAAACGCAATTCCGCCTGCGCGATTGGGGGGTATCCCGCCAGCGTTACTGGGGCTGCCCTATTCCTATTATCTATTGCGGAGATTGCGGCGCCGTTCCTGTGCCCGAAAACCAGCTTCCTGTGACCTTGCCTGAAGATGTCAGCTTTGATAAACCCGGCAACCCGTTGGCGCATCACCCCAGCTGGAAAGACACGCAATGCCCCAAATGCGGAAAAAATGCTTCACGTGAAACAGACACATTTGATACGTTTTTTGAATCCAGCTGGTATCAATTCCGCTATTGCGATGCACACAATGAAAAGGCTCCAATTTCCAAAGAAAAGGCCGATTACTGGCTACCCAAAGAAAGGGGCGTGGAGCAATATATCGGCGGGGTCGAACATGCGGTCCTTCACCTTCTATACGCCCGCTTTTTCACCAAGGCCATGCGCGATTGCGGCTATGTGAACACGGATGAGCCGTTTGACGGGCTGTTTACCCAAGGCATGGTCACCCATGAAACCTATCAGGATGAAAAAGGCAACTGGATGTTCCCGGCTGACTACGATGCCCTGAGCGATAAATCAGGTGTCCAAGTCGGGCCTTCTATCAAAATGTCGAAATCCAAGAAAAACGTTGTGGACCCGCAAGACATCATTGAAACCTATGGCGCGGATGCTGCGCGGCTCTTCATTCTCTCTGATTCCCCGCCAGAGCGTGATCTGGAATGGAGCGAGGCCGGTATTGAAGGCGCATGGCGCTATGTGAACAAATTGCACCGCCTTATCCATGATAATCTATCGCACCTGTCCACGGGCACCAAAGGGTTAGAGAATGCTGAAGACAGCGCCTTGGAATTGCGCCGCCTTGCGCATAAAACAACTAAAGGCTGCGCCGTTGCTATTGATAATTTTCAAATGAATAAGGCCGTGGCTCTCATTCGGGAATTTTCCAACGCTCTTGAAAAATTCAAGCCCGCTGGTGAGAATGATAAAGCCGTTTTGCGCGAATCTCTGGAAATCCTTGTGCAGCTAATCAATCCGATGATGCCACATCTGGCCGAGGAACTGTGGTCTATGCTTGGCCATGAAACTATTTTGGCTGATACACCTTGGCCCCAAGTGGATGAAAGCCTTTTAAAAGACGAAACCGTTACGATCGGCGTTCAAATAAACGGCAAGGTTAAAGCGCAAATCACTTTGCCCAAAGACGCCCCAAAAGAAGCTTTTGAAAAAGAAGCGCTGGCGCAGGAGAAAGTTCAAAACGCTATTGGCGATAAACAAGTACGCAAGGTCATTGTCGTGCCGGGGCGTATTGTCAACGTGGTGGTCGGCTAAAGCTTAAACCAACTTTTTATCCAAAAGACAGATTTTCAAGCGCCGGATAGCGCGGCTCTTCTTCATGCATCTGGTGCGCTGGCACCTCGAGAAAAGATTGCTTGATATTTTGCCCTTCTTCGGCATTTTCCGCATAAGGATTAGGACTGGTTACCGCTAGAATAGAGCCCACCGCATAACCCATAAAATGATTTTTCAGCCCGCTGGCATGCTCATCATCTTGCAAATAATCATGGGATCCATGCGATAGATAAAGCATGCCGCCTGCCAGAGCGCCATGGAGCAAGGCTGCATCCACATACCCTTGGGAGATAGAATTAGCAAAACCAGCGGCCTCACCGGCTGTGTACAACCCAAGAAAGGCATAAGCCATGGTTTTCCAGGAAAATTGGGGCTGGTCTTGATTATTATCGCGCATGATCTTCCTCTCTAAATTCTTGCTTGATATGACATATAATTGTTTGCAGGCAAAAATCAACTGAAATAGGGCTGGCATTGTATAATTGAATATGATTAAAAATATTCATGCGCAATTTTTTCTTGTTATCGTTGCTTTTTTTGCTCCCTGCTTGCGGCTTCTCCCCCGTTTACGGGAATTTTAGCGGCAATACTTATAGCCAGCAAGATCTGCTGTCTTACGTTTCTATTGACAATATTCCGGACCGCGAAGGCCAATATTTGCGCAATGTCCTTATTGATCGTTTCTATCGTCACAACCGCCCCGCCAATCCGCAATATATACTATCGTTCAGTCCCATTCAAGAAAGCGTACGCGACCTTGATATAACCGAAAGCTCCGATTCCACGCGCGGGCAATTACGATTGGATACGCAAGTGGTCTTATCCGATTCCATCACAGGAGAAATACTGCTGAAGCGCGATTTAAGCGCTATTACCAGCTATAATATTCTGCGCAGTGAATTTGCCAACCGTGTTTCCGAGCAAAATACGCGGCGCAACGCTTTGGATGATCTGGCCGAAAAAATCGAGCGGCACATTACCTTATATTTCGAGCGCCAGCATTCTGCGCCCTAGGTTCTCACTATCCACTAAAATTTGACAAATGCGAACTTTTTGTATTATGTAACATTTGAACGCGGCATTTGAAGGATCAGCTTGCACCGCGCAAAAAAAGCTAAAGCGCCACAATCGTCTCTCTTTTATAGAGCCGCATGGTGGCAGAATAAGAGAGATAATTATGACAGCTATAAAATCACGCATAAAAAATCCCCTGTTTTTTGTTCGCCACGGCCAATCTGAAGGCCAAATTAACCCCTCTTTATACAAATTATTGGGCGATGAAAATCTGGAATTAACACCCTTGGGCATCGATCAAGCAAAACAAGTCGGTAAATTGCTTGCCTCCCGTTTTAAAAAAGAGGGATTCGAAAGCCCTATTATTTTCCATGCCCAATCCGAACGCACATTGGCCACTGCGCGGCATATCGCAATGGCTTTTAATGGCGCAAGTTTAATCGGAGATGAAAAGCTGAATAAGCAATCTTTCGGTGTTTTTAACGGCCTCTTAACAAGCAAAGAGCGCAAAGACGCTTATCCCGAATTACAAGCTGCTTTCGAGCGCTCTCGCGAACTCAAAGGCGATATTCACTGCGCAGCACCACAAGGCGAGAGCATACATGATGTTATAGAGCGGGTATCTGCATTCTTGCAAACATCATGCGCTCCTTCCAGGCGCCCTGTAATCGCTGTCACCCATGGATTACAGGTTCTCTGCGCGGACAAGATTATCAATGCAAGGTCTGATTCATGGCTTTTGGAAGCTCAAGATAGCCTGCCAAACGGTCATATACTCGAATTAAACTAGGCTCAGTACAAATATGTATTGAATCTTGTTTATTGCGGCCTTTTCATGCTTTAATTTGGATCATGAAAATTCCTTTTCGCGATATTGAATCTTTTGTGGTCGCGCCCAATCCTGCGGCCTGCGTGATATTGATTTACGGGCCGGATTCCGGGCTCATGCGCGAGCGCTCCAATATCATCGGCAAAACCGTTGTTGATGATTTACACGATCCTTTTAATGTTTGTGTACTATCGCAAGACGGCCTAAATGATGATCCCGCGCGATTAGGCGATGAGGCCAATGCAATGTCAATGATGGGCGGGAAACGCTTAATCCGGATTGAAGATGCGGGTGATAAATGCACGCAAATTATTAAAGAATATCTGGAAAACCCCAATACAGATGCCTTGATTTTGCTCGAGGGCGGCGACCTTGGCCCGCGCTCTTCCTTACGCAAGCTATGTGAAACGGCAAAAAATGCAGCCGCCCTTCCTTGCTATGTCGATGATGAGCGGGGATTATCGCAGATCATACGCCAGCATATCCAATCTGAAAATCTTCAAATTGATCGCAGTGCCGTCGAATGGCTTGCTGCCAATATATCCGGCAACCGGCAAAAAGTCCGCGCCGAACTCGAAAAGCTGGTAATCTATAAGGGCCGCGAACAAAGCCCAATCACGCTAGAGGATGCCCAGAATATATGCGGGCAGGCCGGAGCGCAGAATTTTGATGATCTGGCAAACTTTACAGGCGGCAACAACCCCGATGCGGCGCTCAAGAGTTTTAATACGCTTATGGATGAGGGTATTGCCGAAATTGCCGTCTTACGTGTCCTGCAAAATCATTTTCGCCGTTTGCATCTGGCCAAAGCCCTGATGCAGGAGGGCAGTAGCGCCGATGATGCCATGAAAAATTTAAGGCCGCCTGTTTTTTTCAAACAACAAAATATCTTCAAATTACAGCTTAACCGCTGGTCACACGATAAACTTGAAAAAATTCTGGATAAATTAAGCGAATTGGAAGCGCAAAGCAAGAAAACAGGAACGCCTGTGCGCACCTTATGCGCACAGGCCGTGCTTTCGATCAGTATGATGCGCTGATTGCGTCAATTTTACTGCCCCATAAGGCGGCGGGCCGAACCCATGGCATTTCCACTTGACGGAGAAGATAATAAACCCAAAATATCATCGAGTTGATCGAGAGAACGGAAATGAATGCGCACATGCCCCTGCACGCCATCACTGGTATCAATACTGACGCTCATTCCCAGATGATCGGATAATTCTTTTTCAAGCGCGAGCGTATCCGAATCCTTAGGCATTTTGGTCTTTTGAACGGTTTTAGAGGGCTTTTTACCAGCCAGATCAGAAGCGAGTGCCTCAGTCTGCCGTACATTCAAACCTCTACTGACCACCTCTTTGGCGAGCTCTTCCGGTTTATCCGATGTAATCAGCGCGCGCGCATGGCCGGGGCTCAGCGCGCCTTCTTCCAGGTAAGTCTGCACACTATCAGGCAGCGAAAGCAAGCGCACCGTATTGGCAATATGAGAGCGGCTTTTGCCAAGGGCGCTGGCCAGTTTTTCCTGCGTATGGCCGTAATCATGCATCAATTTTTGGTAGCCCTGCGCTTCTTCAATCGGATTCAGATTTTCCCGCTGCAGATTTTCAATCAGGGCAATTTCCAGCGCTTCAATATCACTAAGATCCAACACCACAATCGGAACTTCATGGAGCTGAGCAATCTGCGCCGCGCGCCAGCGGCGCTCTCCTGCGATAATTTCGTAATAACCTTCGCGGTCTTTATCTTTACGCACCAAAATAGGTTGCAAAAGGCCGTGCGTTTTGATTGAAGCAGCCAGATCCTGAAGGCTTTTCTCATCAAAATCATGACGGGGCTGCGCCATGCCCGGCGCTAGAAATTCGACCCCGGCACTATCACGCTTGCGACCCGAAGCTTGGCCTTCAGCATCAATTTGCGGATATATACCCTCCTCATCTTCAAAAAGAGCATTTAAACCGCGTCCCAAACCCCGCTTTTTGGGGTTCATCATTTCATTATCATCTTCCATTTTATGCTGCCTCGCTTAAATACTTTTTTTCACGGCGAATCACTTCTTTTGCCAGGCTCAAATAAGCTTTGGCACCGGCACATTTCATATCATACACAATGGCGGGCAACCCGAAAGAGGGCGCTTCAGACAACCTTACATTGCGCGGAATAATAGTTTTGTAAACCTTCTCGCCAAAATATTCCCGCACATCGTTTTCAACCATGGCAGATAAATTATTACGCTTATCATACATAGTTAAAACAACGCCGTGAATATCGAGTTCCGGATTAAGTCCGCGTTGAACGCGCTCTATCGTTTTGACAAGCTGGCTTAGACCTTCAAGGGCATAAAACTCGCATTGCAAAGGCACCAAAACCGAATTGGATGCCACAAGCGCATTCAAGGTTAAAAGGCTCAAAGATGGAGGACAATCCAAAATCACATAGTCATAATTTGCGGAGCGCCGAAGACTGCGACTCAACAGATATTCACGTGATTCGGCGTTCACAAGCTCTATTTCCGCACCCGACAAATGAATGGAAGAGGGTACAACATCAAGATTGGGAACTCTTGTTTTAACGGCAATATCCTGCGGCGCGAAATCTTCAAAAATCAAATCATAAGAGCTTTTGCGAATCATGGACCGGCGCACGCCAAGACCTGTTGAGGCATTCCCTTGCGGGTCAAGATCAACCAGCAAAACCCGCTTACCAACGGCCGCCAAAGCTGTGGCCAGATTAATAGCCGTCGTCGTTTTGCCAACGCCGCCCTTCTGATTGGCAATGGAAATTATACGCGGTGCCGCTGAATGATTACGCAGAGTATGTGGATGTGACATATCAATATACCCGAAACTTTATATTTTTTGAGGAATTTCAGTGTGCAAATTTTACTGCTTTAAAGCAAGCGGATGGGTAAGCTTTCACTTATTTTATGCACAGATTCGCTATATGCACTATAGATGAAGCAGGATCGGTTTCGCTGGGATATAGCGTATAATTAAAATCATATACATTCTGCGCTTCGGCTATTTCCTGCTCGGCCTGCGCCCCTTTCATCAATAAAAATTCTAGCTGCGGTTTATGCGCTAACCACGGCGCGCCATAACCCAGCAACTTAATCATAGGCGCCAAAGCCCGTGCGCTAATCATATCGGGTGACATATGGGCATAGCTATCTTCAATGCGCATATTGTACACCTCTATAGGCGTGTTTGTTTCACGTGAAACAGCTTTGATGAACTGGCATTTTTTTGTGTCGGATTCAATGCAATGCACTTGAATATCGGGCCTAAGAATTGCCAAAACCATCCCG
>JBKHDZ010000081.1:0-8706 GCA_046541095.1 Alphaproteobacteria bacterium | reverse complement strand
TCGGGATTGCGTTTTGCCTGATCGCTATCGCCCTGCCCAAAAATATTTTGAAGGGCTGATAGCTCCAAATCGTTTGTTATTGATTGGTCAATTCCAGCACTTCCGGCGTGCAGGGTACATTGGCCATTCCCAGCCCTGTCGTATCAACCGTTGCAGTTTTACGGCTGGCCACAAAAGCAAAACATAATTCTGTTCTTGGGTCCTGAGTATATTGAATATCCGTAGGATCAATATCAATATTGCCTGATGTGTTTACTCCGCAAGCTGCAAGAGCGAACACCGCTCCGCCTAAAGTCATTTTCGTCGATGTTTTCATTTACTCTCTCCATATTTTTTTCATAAAGTAAAGCTGTTTTAAAAATTATGCAAACAAAAATTACAGCAAATCGCGCAAAGACGAAATAAGCGGTAGATCCGCCGCAGGCATGGGGTAATCAAACATATCGTTCGGGCGCACCCATTTCAGATTTTGATGCTCTTTGGCCTGCACAATGCCGCGCCAGACACGGCACACAAAAAGCGGCATAAGGAGATGAAAGCTCTCATAGCTATGCGAGGCAAAGGCTATGGGCGTAAAACAGCAAGGGCGCGTTTCAATCTCCAGCTCTTCTTCCAACTCGCGCATAAGAGCGTATTCAGGGGTTTCTCCCTCTTCCACCTTGCCGCCCGGAAATTCCCATAAGCCCGCCATAGATTTTCCTTCGGGCCTTTGCGCCAGCAAAACGCGTCCGTCGGCATCCACCAAAGCCGCCGCGGCCACCAGAACAATCGGTTTGTTCCCGGCTTCAGGCTTTGGTAAGTCCAGCGCTTCTTCGCATTTATTCATGATGTTTTATCCTGTTCATTTCCAAAATTAAAAAAGCCGCGAGAGCAATACCCCGCGGCTTTTAGATTATAATTCCGTCTAAAGATTAATTGCTACCTTCTTCAACAGGCTCGCCATTAATATCATATTTGACGACAGTGGATTTTTCGCGCCATTCCTGCATAACATTTTCTAGAATTTCACGGCGAATAGAAGATTCCAAAGTCGGCTTTGCTTGTTCGAAGGTCGGCTTGGGACGCATGCGCTTTTCTTCCAGCTTAATCACGTGATAGCCGAATTGCGTTTGCACAGGCTCTTTTGTGTATGCACCTTCTTCAAGATCAAAGGCCGCTTCCGCGAATTCAGGAACAACATCGGCCTTGGAAAAATATCCAAGATCACCGCCATTTTGCGCTGTACCATCAGTGGAATTTTCTTTGGCCAATTCAGCAAAATCCGCGCCTTCTTCAAGCTGTTGAATAAGCTCTTGGGCTTTTGCTTCTTCTTCCACCAGAATATGAGAGGCTTTGACTTCTTCAACATCAGGCTGAGAAGACACCTGCTCTTCATAAGCCTGTTGCAAACGCTCATCGGTCAAACGCTTGGCCACTTCCTCTTCCAGATAAGCATTGCGGATGATTTGCTCGCGCGCATTTTCAATTTGTTGCTGAACTTCTTCGCTCTCGGCGACGCTTTCGCTATCCACATTCATCTCGATGATCTTGCTGTTTACCACCTGCTCCTGAGCAAGAGGGAAAAGCTGTTCAATCGGCAACTGGCGGATGTTGGGCGGTAATTGGGTGATGAAATTCAAAACATCCAGACGGGTGATTTCCTCATCTCCGACTTTGGCCACAACAGGATTACCGGGCTCGATTTTCATCGGCGTTTCGGCATTGGCCTGCTCGCTCGTGCCTTCTGCTCCGGCCTCTGCCGCCACAGTATCATCGCCAGCGGCCTGCTGGTTTTCTGCTTGCCCGCTGGCTGGTTCTGCCGCGGCCACAGTATTATTTTGCGTTGCATATTCATCTTCGGAAGTGATCTGACCGGATAAATAGGCCAGCGCTCCCACGGCCACAACGGCCAAAACCACCAAAACGATAACAACGGCGTTACCGCGCTGTGATTTAAAATTATCAACTTTATTCATCATGTCCTTACAAATCCCTTGTTTTTATATGTGATATGCAGATGACGTTATCGGAGTCATCACCTGTTTTCAACCGTAATAAGTTATATATTAACAAAAACCGTCTTCTCAAGAGCGGCTGTTTATTGACGGCGCGCCCTTGGAGGCTTATAGAGTACAAGACTTACTTGAAAGCAGGATGTTTAAATGTTTTTTAAAATTGCCTCTAAAATTTTCGGTTCTTCCAATGAGCGCGTGGTGAAACAGATTACCCGTCATGTCGAGCCTATCAATGCGCTGGAGCCCAAATATGAAGCGATGAGCGATGATGAACTCAAATCGCAAACCGATATTCTCCGCGAGCGTTTGAAAAACGGCGAAACCGAAGATGACATTATGCATGATGCTTTCGCCGTTGTGCGCGAAACGGCAAAGCGCGTACTGGGCTTGCGCCCCTATGATGTTCAGTTGATCGGCGGCGTGGCCTTGCATCAGGGCCGCATTTCCGAGATGAAAACAGGGGAAGGAAAAACCCTTGTGGCCACATTGCCCGTTTATTTGAATGCGATTTCGGGCAAAGGGGTGCATGTGGTGACCGTCAATGATTATCTGGCCGAACGTGATTCGGAATGGATGGGCCAGATTTACAGTTTTTTAGGTCTGACCACAGGTTGCATTAAAGGGGGAACATCCGAAGAAGAGCGCCGCCGCGCTTATGCCTGCGATGTGACCTATGGAACAAACAACGAATTCGGTTTTGATTATTTGCGCGATAATATGAAATTCTCCTTGGGCCAGATGGTGCAGCGCGGAGAATTCAATTTTGCCATTATTGACGAGGTCGATTCGATTTTGATTGATGAGGCCAGAACGCCTCTTATTATCTCCGGCCCCTCCGAAAGCGATACACAATCCTATATCGATGTTGATAAGCTCGTCCCGCACCTGGTGGAGGCCGATTATGACATTGATGAAAAGCACAAAACGATTGTTCTGACCGATACCGGAAACGAGCATGTCGAAGAATTATTGAATGAACATGGCCTTCTTCAGGAAGGCAGCATGTACGACATTCAAAATATCGCCATGGTCCACCATGTTAATCAGGCTTTGCGCGCACACAAGCTGTTCCACATGGATAAAGATTATATCGTCAAGGAAGGCCGCGTTATTCTGATTGATGAATTTACAGGCCGCATGATGGAAGGCCGCCGCTTATCAGAAGGCTTGCATCAGGCCATTGAAGCCAAGGAAGGCGTGCCAATCCAAAATGAAAACCAGACTTTGGCCTCTATCACCTTCCAGAATTATTTCCGCTTATATCCCAAACTGGCCGGGATGACCGGAACGGCCATGACCGAAGCCGGAGAATTTCAGGAAATCTACAATCTGGAATGTGTGGCGCTTCCCACCCACGTCCCTGTCGCGCGCGCGGATTATGATGATAAAATTTACCGCTCTTTGGTTGAAAAAGAACAGGCCATTGTCGATCTCATCGCCGAATGTCACGAGCGCAAACAGCCTGTTCTGGTCGGTACTGTTTCTATTGAGAAATCAGAGCAATTATCCGCCCGCCTTACAAAAGAGAAAATACCGCATAATGTTTTGAACGCCCGCCACCATGAACAAGAAGCCTATATCGTGGCGCAGGCCGGGCGGCCAGGTGCTATTACGATTGCCACCAATATGGCCGGACGCGGAACCGATATCAAGCTTGGCGGTAATGCGGAAATGCGTATCGAACACGAATTGGGCGCGGAATTTCTGGATAAAGACACGCCCGAAACGCAAAAAATACACGCCGAAATCGAGCGCGATAAAGAGATCGTCAAAGAAGCCGGAGGACTTTATGTCATAGGGACAGAACGCCATGAATCCCGCCGCATTGATAACCAGCTTCGTGGCCGTTCGGGCCGTCAGGGGGACCCCGGGGCCTCTATGTTCTTCTTGTCGGTTGAAGATGATTTGATGCGCATATTTGCCGGTGACAAGTTAGAATCTTTACTGAACAGTTCAATCGGACTGCAGGAAGGCGAATCTCTTGAACACCCCTTAATCTCGAAAATGCTCTTGCGCGCGCAAACAAAGGTCGAAGGCATGCATTTTGAAATTCGGAAAAACCTTCTGAAATTTGATGATGTGATGAATGACCAGCGTAAAATCGTTTATGAACAGCGCCGCGAAATCATGGAAGCCGAGGAACTGGAAGAACTGGTGCGTGATATGCGCGAGCAGGTTGTTGAGGACCTCGTTACCGCCTATGTCCCGCCGCAAGCCTATGCCGAGCAATGGGATACGGAAACCCTGACCAATGAAATCGAGCGCATTTTTGATATGGAACTTCCGATTAAGGAATGGGCCAAAGAAGAAGGCATCGCGCATGAAGAGATTCTGGAGCGCATCACAACGCAGGCCGATAAGAAAATGGCCGCCAAAGTGGCCAATTACGGCGAGCAAATCTGGCGCAAAACCGAAAAGGCGATTGTCTTGCAATTACTGGATGGCAACTGGAAAGAACATTTGCTCTCTTTAGACCATTTGCGTCAGGGCATTAACTTACGCGCCTTTGGCCAGAAAGATCCTTTGAACGAATATAAGGCCGAAGCCTTTGAAATGTTTGAAGTGATGCTCGAATCTTTACGCGAACAAGTGACACAAACCTTGTGCATGGTAGAAATCGGTGTGGATGAGCAAAGCCTTAACCTTATCCTGCCCGGTCTTATGGGCGGCGATCAGGAACCTGAAATACGCGAAAGTCGCACAGACCCTGCTCTGATGGGTGCCGACATGCAAGGCGGCGGGCTGGGCATGGGCCCGCGCGATAATGTCGAGCAAATGCCAAAGCGCCCAGTGCGCAATGAATTTGATCCGAATGATCCCGCCACCTGGTCAAAAGTGCCGCGCAATTCGGCCTGCCCTTGTGGTTCGGGTAAGAAATTCAAGCATTGCCACGGCAATATTCAAAGCGCAGCGCGGTCATAGAAAGGTTTATGCATGAGCATTAAATTTGATTTTACTAAAGCCAATCCAAGCCTTGCGGGTAATACGCTTCATTTGAATGAGGTTATTGTCAATTCCGAAAGTTCTCCAGCAGAGCTAAAAACAGCTTTGGTAGCATTCTCTCTTGCTATTACAGGGCGTCACGATCTGGATATAAATGTCAGAAGCGTGATTGCTCATGGTTATAGGCAGGGCGCAGAAGAAATTGCTCAAAAAATCAATATTATAACCAATGAATAATCATCTTTTTGATGGCCTATACGGAAAATTTCATTCGCTGCCTGAATTCAAAAGGGTTCCACCGCCTTGTCTATAATGATTGGGGGGATAAAAATGCCCGGCCCGTTATTTGCGTGCATGGCTTAACAGGCAACGGCCATGATTTTGATTATATTGCGCGCGATCTGGTGCAGCATGGCTTTCGCCTCATTGCGGTTGATTTGCCGGGGCGCGGGCGCAGCGATTTTTTGGCCAATCCGCTGGATTATAATTACAACCAATATTGCGCCGATTTAATGGCCTTGCTTGCTCATTTGGACCTTACGGAGCCAGCGAGCGTGGATTGGCTTGGTATTTCTCTGGGCGGTTTGCTGGGCATTAAACTGGCGGGGATGGAAAACTCCCCCATTCGCCGGCTGATCCTTAATGATGTTGGCCCCGAGGTGCCCAAAGCCGCGCTGGATTTCATTCATCAGGTCATCAGCCAGCGTTATGTTTTCAACACGATTGATGATCTCGAAACACGCATGCGCGAAACGCGCGGGCTAAGCTGGGGGCCGATTAGCGATGAACAATGGAATCATATGGCCGAGCATAATGCCCGCGCTCTGGATGATGGTTCACTCACTTACGGCTATGATCCGAACATTGCGCGTATTTTTGAAACCGAGCCTACGGGAGATGTCGATTTATGGCCGTATTGGGAGAATATCCCTTGCCCGCTTCAGGTTCTGCACGGCGCGCAATCTATTGTTCTGACGGCCGATATTTTGCAAAAAATGCACGATAGCTTTACAGGCAAACGTTATGATGTCGCGCAATTTGCCGATTGCGGCCATGTGCCCTCTCTTATGCACCCCCATCAAATCGAAGTGGTTCGCAAATGGCTGATAAACACCCCGATATAGTCATCATCGGCGCTGGAATTGCCGGGCTATGGAGTTTCCACCGCCTGAAAGCCTTGGGTTATGATGTTCTCTTGCTGGAAAAAAACGCGATTGGCAGCGGCCAGACCATTGCCAGCCAGGGCATTATCCATTCCGGCCTGAAATATTCGCTGGCGGGTAAAGTGAACAAACTGGCACGCAATATCTCGGCCATGCCCGATCGCTGGCTCGCGGCGCTTCATGGAGAGGGTGAAGTGAATTTGACCGCGGCGCGCCTTAATGCGGATTCGCACAGCCTTCTTATTCCGGCGGGCTTTATGGGGGCGATGGTCAAACTTATCACTTCCAAAACTCTGGGGCAGAATATCGAAAACCTTCCCGCCAGCGCATGGCCCGAGGATTTTCGGGAAAGCGGTTTTATCGGCAATGTGATCAAAATGGGCGAGCCTGTTTTTGATATCCCAAGTGTTATCCGCGCTCTGGCCGGGCCGTATATAAATTGCATCCGCAAAATCGATAAAAGCCCGGAAGCGTTTTTAAAAGAGCATGGCATCAAACCTAAAAAGATTATTTATACAGCCGCCGCTTCTAACCATGATTATGCGCACCAATACCATCACGATCAGGGGCTAAAAACCCAAAAGCGCCCGCTTCTGATGGGATTTTTAAAACCGGCGCCGTTTCCACTTTATGCGCATTTTGTAAGCCGTAGCGATAAGCCGCTGGCCACGATTACAACGCATTACACCGAAGATGGCACGCCTGTCTGGTATATTGGCGGGCAAGCCGCAGAGCGCGAAAAAACAGTGCCGCCTGAAGAAACCATCCGCACCACCAAAAAGGCGATGGAAAAATATTTACCCAATGTTGATCTTTCATCCGTGCAATGGGCCACTCTTCCCATCGACAGGATAGAGGGGAGCTCGACCACCCAAGGATGGATGCCCGACACCCCCACCATCCACGATGCGGGGGATAGTTATTATTGCTGGCCGACCAAGCTGACCTTTGCGCCCTTGCTATCGGATTATATTTTAGAAAAGCTGGAAAAAGAGAAAATTAGCCCTTCACATCAACAATGCGATTGGTCATTTCTCCCCGAAGTGGGCTACACGAAATCGCCTTGGGATGAGGTAAACTTTTCTCCTCATTCCGACTGACTGAAAGGAATGGAGGAATCTTGTTGACCTTCGCCAGATCCCTCGGCTACGCTCGGGATGACAAAGATACGCTCGGGATGACAAAGATACGCTCGGGATGACAAAGATACGCTCGGGATGACAAGGATACGCTCGGGATAACGAAAAACTACGCTGGCAATAAAACTGCGTTCCGGTTTGATGAAAGAAACAGGTATGGAGCTAAAACCGCTAGGAAAAACCGGAATAAATCTATCCCCGCTCGGCTTGGGGACGGTCAAATTCGGCCGCAACGAAGGGGTCAAATACCCGCAAGGCTTTAATATTCCTGATGAGAAAACTCTGAGCAATTTGCTATCGCTGGCAAAGGATCTTGGCATCAATACGCTTGATACGGCGCCGGCTTACGGAACGAGCGAGGAGCGTTTGGGGCGCTTTCTAAAGGGCCGGCGGCAGGATTGGATTATTATCGGCAAGGCGGGCGAAGAATTCGAAAACGGCCAGAGCTGTTACAATTTTACGCCCGGGCATTTTGAAAAATCGCTGGAGCTCTCCCTAAAACGCTTGCAAACAGATTATATCGACATTTTTCTTATTCATTCCGACGGCAATGACAAGGAGAATTTATCTGATGATCTGCTGGCCAAAATGCAGGATTTCAAAACGCGCGGGCTCGTGCGGGCAATCGGCGCCTCCACCAAAACGGTCTATGGCGGCATACGCACTCTGGAAGCGATGGATACAGCCATGGTAACGTATAATCCTGATTATCTGGATGAAAAACCCGTGCTGGATTTCGCGGCAGAAAATCAGAAAGGCGTGCTTTTGAAAAAGGCTTTATCCAGCGGGCATAATACAAATATAAAAGATACGTTCAAATTCTGCTTTGATCACAGTGCCGTAACATCGGCCATTGTCGGCACAATCAACCCCGAGCACTTACGGGAGAATGCAAATGCTATTAAGGCTTTACAGGCGGAACAACGCGAATCAGCGTGATCTGGTTTTTCTGGCGTTTGATAATATCAAAGCGGAAATCATGATAGCGGAAAGACTGCCCGACCTCGGGAATCGTTTGTGATTCAAACAAAATAAGCCCCGCAATCGTGGAATATTCCTCATCGGGCAATCCCCAATCATATTCGCGGTTCAAATCGCGGATTGTCACAGAGCCATCCACCATATAACGGTTTCCGGGCAAAACCCGCACCCCTTGAATGGTTTCATCATGTTCATCATCTATATCGCCGACAATTTCCTCTAAAATGTCTTCCAGCGTTACAATACCCATAAAACTGCCATATTCATCAATAATAACGGCAAAATGCTCACGGCGTTCTCTGAAGGCCTGCAGCTGATCGAAAAGCGCGGTTGTTTCGGGAATAAACCACGGCTCCATTTTTACATCATCAATCTTGATCTTGCCTATATTGCCATCTACTTTACGCAATTCACGCAGCAAATGTTTGGCATGAATAACCCCCACAATATTATCGTGATTATCCTGCCAGAGCGGTAGCCGTGTAT
>JBKHDZ010000080.1:0-8709 GCA_046541095.1 Alphaproteobacteria bacterium | reverse complement strand
AAGCAACGGCCTTTATTAATGTGTGGTGTGTTTCCCAGAGATATTGCAGGACATCGGCCATTTTCGTAACATCTTCTTCGCTGTGGGCGGCGGTGGCTGTTAAGCGCAAACGCTCTGTTCCCTTGGGCACAGTCGGATAATTGATCGGCTGGACGTAGATATCATGCTGATCTATCAAGATTTGTGTCACTTCACGGCAACAATTCGGCTCTCCCACCACGACAGGCACAATATGACTCTCCCCCTTCAGATAGGGGATTTGCGCGCTCTCCATGCGGTCTTTAAAAAGCGCAACGTTGCGGCGCATGCGCATGCGCTCTATATCTGAAACCTTCAAATGCTCGACAGCGGCGCGGGCCGCGGCCAATACAGCTGGCGGCAAACTGGTTGTAAAGATAAAGCTGGAGGCAAAAGAGCGCACCGAATCCACAATCGCATGAGATCCTGTAATAAAGCCGCCCATACAGCCATAGGCTTTACCAAATGTGCCTTCAATCACATCAATGCGGTCCATTAAGCCGCGTTCTTCGGCCACGCCGCCACCTCTAGGGCCGTAAATACCAACGCCATGCACTTCATCCAGATAGGTCATCGCATTATATTGATCGGCCAGATCACATATTTCTTTGATTGGCGCTATATCACCATCCATGGAATATACGGATTCAAAGGCGATGATTTTCGGACGTTTTATATCCACGGACTTTAAAAGATCTTCCAGATGCTCCAGATCATTATGACGGAAAATCTTCTTCTCGGCCTTAGAATCGCGCATACCGTGAATCATGGAGGCATGGTTCAACTCGTCAGAAAAAATCACACAATCAGGCAGCATTTTACCAAGTGTGCCAAGCGCCCCTTCATTGGCAACATAGCCAGAAGAAAACACCAGCCCTGCCTCTTTTTGATGCAAATCTGCCAGCGAGTCTTCCAATTCCACATGATAGCGCGTTGTACCGGAGATATTGCGCGTCCCCCCCGCTCCTGCACCTGAATTTTCCAACGCTTCGACTGCTGCCTCTAACACAGCAGGATGCTGGCCCATACCAAGGTAGTCATTCGAACACCAGATGGTCACAATTTTCGAAGACCCGTCATCCATTCGATACAAAGCTTTTGGAAATTTACCGACAATGCGCTCCAGATTGGCAAAAGTCCGGTAACGGCCTTCTTTTTTAATGGTATTCAGGCATTCGCGGAAATGCGCTTCATAGTCAAAATTGATGGTCACGAGGTTATCTCTTTATATTTTGGAATAGTTATTAATATAGCTTATCACAAAATTCAAAGCTTAAGTTTGATTTTCGTCAATAAATACAAAGAGTTGATTGAGAATGATTATCAATTACATTTTATGTATATAAAATTGGGCCCCTAAAAAAACCCCGAGAAAATGCTCTCGGGATTTTTATAAGTTGTGAAAGAAATATTATTGTTGGGGTGATGGTGTTAAAAGCTCTTCACCGCTTGCCCGATAATCAATATCCGGAACAATTGTTTGAGGCTTGAATGTTACGCGATGATGGAACAAACTTACATCTGAAGGCTCGGTCTGCAAGACAAAATAAGTCACGTTATCAGACAATCCTAAAAAGTGTTTGTTTACCAAGGCTTGTCCTTCACTTGTTTCTCCAACTTTACATGTAACTTCAAGCTGCTTATCGGCGCCATCTGCCTCGATACTGCATAAACCTTCGATTTCTGCAATATACTGATCGGTGATACCATTATAGAAAACTATTTGACGATTAATTTCAAAATTATCAGCCGCTTTTGAAACATTATGGGAGGCGACACCAGCATCGTCTTGACATCCTGACAAACCTACAGCAGCAGCGAGCATAACAGCTCCTAAGCCCGTTTTACGTTTCCAATTGGCATTCGTGTTAAAATCTATATTCATGATAAATATTCCTTTGATATTGCTTTACATATCGCGTGTTTGTAATGGACATAAACACAAAAGTCAAGAAATTATAAAAATAAAAATTTAGAACCCAACTGTTTCAGCAAATTTTTCTGCGCGGCCAAGCGCCTTGTCCAGCGCGGCCATGGTTTGCGACATATCCGCCGTTTCATCGCTCATCCAGACGCGCAGCACTTTCAGATAAAGGCCTGTAATTGCGGCAATTTTTATACCGCCCTTTATGCCGCTTGTATTGACTTGCGCCGCCTCTAACATCCAGCTCATGGATCGGCAAAGATGGGGCGCGGAAATAACCATCTGCTTGGGATCAAACTTAAAGGTGTTCAAAATGGCAACAATTCCGGCGCGGTGTTCATTAAGAACCTCAAAGCGATCCATAAATATATCGAACAGGGCATCGCGAACAGAGATTTCCGGGTCTGCCTTCGATTGGTTTTCGAGGGTTTTGCGATCAATCATACGCCCCAACGCGCTTAAAATATCGAATTTATCTTCGACATGGTTATGCAACGCGGCCATGTCCATGCCTGCTTCTTCGGCAATATTGTAAAGCGTTACAGTCTCCCAGCCCTGCAACGCGGCCAGATCTAACGCGGCCAGCACAATTTTGTCTTTGGGGTTCAGGGAATTTTTTTCAACTTTTTTCGGGCACATTTTCTTGCTTCACCTTGTTTTTCAGCCATCTTTGTATAGAAATAACATGATATAAAATCGAATCAATTATGAATGTAAGGAATTAAGAATGTCTGAAGCGAAATTAGGTGTTATTGCCGTTGGAAATGCTCTGGTGGATGTACTGGCCAATGCCAGCGAAGAATTTATCACCGGGCAACATAAGCAGCACGGCATGGAAAAAGGCGGCATGACCCTGATTGATGAGCCGCGCGCTGTAAATTTATATACGTTAATGGAGAACGCTATTGAAACCTCTGGCGGCTCGGCGGCCAATACCATGGCGGGTTTTGCCTCTTTCGGCGGCAAAGGCGGTTTTATCGGAAAAGTGGCCGATGATGCTTTGGGCAGAACTTTTTCGGGCGATATGAAAGATCAGGGCATTATTTTTGAAACCACGCCTTTGGCCGTGGGTGCGCCTACAGGACGATGTCTTATACTTGTTACGCCTGATGCGCAACGCACGATGAACACTTATCTGGGCGCAGCGGTAGAATTATCACCCAATGATATTGATGCCGATTTGATTGCGCAGGCCAAAGTTACTTATCTGGAAGGATATCTCTTTGACCGCGATCTGGCCAAACAGGCTTTCATCAAGGCCGCCGAATACGCCCATGAAAACGGCCACCGTGTTGCGCTGACCTTATCCGATCCATTCTGTGTGGATCGTCACAGATCGGACTTCCTGCGCCTTGTTGAAAACCATGTTGATATTTTATTTGCCAATGAAGAAGAAATTAAGTCCCTCTTCATGCAGGAAAATTTCGATGATGCCATCAGCGCGATTAGCAAGCATGTTGAAGTAGCCGTTGTTACCCGCAGTGAAAAAGGCGCCGTGATTATTGCGGGTGACCAAACCATCAAAATTGACGCCGAGCCGGTTGAAAAAGTTGTGGATACGACAGGAGCGGGCGATCAATTCGCCGCCGGTTTCCTCTATGGCTTTACCGAAGGCAAAGATCTGGAAACTTGCGGGCGCTATGGCGCGATTGCGGCGGCGGAAGTGATCTCGCATATGGGTCCAAGACCGCAAGTGGAACTGGCAAGCCTTCTTAAAGAGAAAAAGGCGGCGTGAAGTTTCAACCGCGCCAGCCTTTGGCCATTAATCGTTCTTTATAGGCCTGATAGGTTTCGTTATCGGGGCAGATAATGCGCACCTCTTCCATACGCTCATCCAGGCGATCCAGTATAGCCTGGATGCTCAAGCGCGCCGCCCTGCCTTTGCCATAGCCGTGACGGCCACTTGCCAATGGAGGTAAAGCCACCGATTTCAGCAACATACATTTGGCCAGAACGATAGATTTGCGCACGCATGTAACCAGATGTTTATCTTCACGCTCGAAATCGCTCTTCCATTGAGGGCGCACGGCCATAATGATATTTTTGCATGGCAATCCAAACCCCGGAAGCGCATAAACATCGCCTGCTTTGGGCTTGTACATATTTTCTAAAATAAAGCTGTCCAGCTCATTACCCGCGCGTTTTAAAACAGCTTGATTTATTCTTCCCGTATATTCCAGATTTTGTGGTATCATGGTGATTATTGCATCTACCTCCTGATCACAGATATCCCCCGTTACCAAACGCAGTTTATCGATATAACGATTGGAAGCCGGTGTATGGTCTGATATCACTATTGCCATGATGATACGAATTCTTGTTTTTATTGTTTTTGCTGTTTTTATAGCTCCGATCGCCAGTTTCGCGCAAAGCGATTCTGCCTCTTCTTCATTATCAGATGATAACATGAAGAACCCCTTAAAATTCGGTATTACCATGCACGGTGATCCGAAATACGGGGCCAAAGATTCGCATCTGGATTACGCCAATCCCGACGCGCCAAAAGGCGGCACAATTAAACATGCGGCGATTGGCACGTTTGATACGATCAATCCTTATTCGATTAAAGGCAAGGCCGCGCAAGGATTAAACCTTGTCTATGACCGCCTGATGGGCCGCGTCTGGGATGAGCCATTTACCATGTATCCGCTTATTGCCAAGGGATATAAAATGGCCGAAGACCGCTCCTGGATTTCCTTTGAGATTGATGAGCGCGCCCGCTTTCATGACGGCACGCCGATCACGGTGGAGGATGTAGCCTTCTCTTTCGAAACACTCAAAAACGAAGGCCGCCCGAATATGCGCAATGTTTACCGCCTTGTTAAAGAGGTCAGCATGGATGGCAATTCCATTCGCTTTAATTTCGGGCAAGGCTATGATCAGGAAACCGCCCTTATCATCGCCATGATGCCTGTTCTTTCAAAACAATGGTGGGAAGACCGCGTCTTTGATTCCACAACGCTGAACGTGCCGAATTTAAACGGACCTTATACGATCGCTGAAATCGATCCGGGCCGTAAAATTGTTTATGAGCGCGTGGATGATTACTGGGCGGCCGATCATTTGCAAAACAAGGGGCATTTTAATTTCGAGCGCGTTATATACGATTATTACCGCGATGATTCCGTCGCCTTTGAAGCCTTCAAATCCGGCGAGATTGATGTGCGCCGTGAACATGATATCGGCAAATGGGCGGGCGCTTATGATTTTCCATCCTTGCAATCCGGCGCGGTCAAAAAAGAAAGCATTGCCCATCAAAGACCCGAGCGCGTTCGCGCCTTTATTTTCAACACCCGCCGCGCGCCCTTTGATGATATCCGCGTGCGCGAAGCCTTCAATCTTATTTTCGATTTCCACTGGGCCAACCAGAATTTGTTTTACGGACAAATGAAACGAATCAACAGCTTTTTTCCAAATTCAGAGCTGGCCGCCACACAGCCGCCAAGCCAGGAGGAATTAGCTATATTAGAACCTTGGCGGGAGGAAATTCCATCCAAAGTGTTTACAGCGCCCTACTCTCCGCCGGATGCCAAAGATCGCAGGCAACTCCGTGAAAATATGCGCAAAGCCGATTCTCTTTTGAATGAAGCCGGATGGAGCGTCGTCAACGGCAAGCGTATGAAAGATGGCAAGCCTCTTGAATTTGAAATATTACTGGGCGCGCCCGAAGATGAAAAACTGGCTTTGCATTTCAAGCGCTCGTTGGAAAAAATGGGCGTTACTGCAACGATCCGCGTTCTGGATAGCGCCGCCTATCGCGGCCGTTTGAATGAATATAATTTCGATATGACCTTGTATTATTGGCTGTCATCCCTTTCGCCCGGAACCGAGCAGGTTTTATATTGGGGCTGTCAGGCCGCGGAAGAACCCGCCCGCTGGAATTTTCCCGGCATTTGTAACCCTGCCATTGATGCTCTGGCCGCCAGTATTGCGCAATCAAAAGACCGCGAGGAGCTTGTAAGGCGCATCAAGGCTATGGACCGCGTTTTAAGCTGGGGGCAATATATCGTGCCCTTGCATTATTCTGGCGAGGATAATTTTGCGTATAACTCCCGAATCGAGCGCCCTGACAATACACCGATTTACGGCGCAGTTCTCGAAACATGGTGGATGAATGGGCAAAACCGATAAAGGCCATTGAGTAAACGCCCTGCCCTTGGTATGATTCTCTTCATAAGTTTTAACCAACATAAACGACATGATCATGAAATTTTCACTTTTTTTGACCGGACTTGCGGTTCTTTCTTTAAGCGCATGCGGCACGCCGCAACCCCATATTGTGGATGACGGACAATATTGGCAACGCTCCAGCGTTTCCGATGCCGCTTACATACAAGGCCCCAAGGCCCAGCAAATGTTAAACCGCGATATTGCCGGATGCGTTGCCGAATTGCGCGAGCTTGAACGTCTGGGTGAAATTCGTGAAGCAATCCCCGCCAATCCGCATAATGACAAAGTGTTATCCAGCGATGAAATGGCCTTGCAAGCCTGGGATGAGCCGGAGCGCGTGAAATATCTGCTGGCTGAACACGGCAATTATCACGATTTTGAAACCTGCATGGTATCCAATGGCTGGGAGCGCGTGAAACATGTTCCTTACGATGTGGCCCATAATGCCCGCAAAAATTACATGAAAAACCATGTCGATTACGACTATATGCCCCCTGCCATGGCAACCGAAAGCCATGTTCAAACGCAAGAAGATGGCGAATATTCGGAATTAAACAACTAGCCGATATAAATATCTAGGTTGCTATATCGTGAAGCTCGCAAAATTCTGCGAGCTTTTCTTTTACCTTTTCTACGCTCAACCCTTCCATCAAACACCCACAAGTTTTCGGACTGTACCCTTCAAAGGCTATTAATTCATCAAAGCTTTGCGGGGTTTGAATATAATCCGTGTGTTCTCCCCATGGCGCATAAATTTGCGGATAGCTCGGCCCGAACAATCCCAAAGTAGGAACGCCCGCCGCCGCCGCGCAGTGCATGAGGCCGGAATCATTGCCGATATATAAATGACAGCGCGACAAAGCCGCCGCCGCTTCTCCGGGCGTAGTTTTGGCAATAATATCAATGGCGCGGCTTTCGGGAATACTTTGCAGAACTTTTTTCGCTTGATCTTCTTCCCCGGGGGCGGCAAAGACAGCCACCCGTGCTCCTGCCATCATACCGCCGCGGCGCGTTAAAAAATCGATAATCTCTATAAAGCGCTCGGCCGGCCATGTTTTGCCAATCCAGTTGGCGGTCGGCCCCACCCCTAGAACAACAGCTCCCTCGGGAATGATATCTTCCGCCGTTTGCATTTGCAGCGATGTAAACCACAGCTTGGGCGGAGGAACATCATCCAGATCCATGACGGCCGCATTTTGCTGGACCTTGTGTAAACCTTTGGGGATGTGAGAGCCGAAAACATGGCGCTGCTTTGCCCAAATAAGGCGGGATACGGCAGAATTGCGCAAATCCACAACCATATCCCATTGTGTAAGCGCTACCTGTTTCCACAAATTAATCCAATGACGGTTCCATGAGCGCTTTTGTACGGGAATAATCTTTTCGACATTCGGCGCGCCCTCGAACAAAGACACCGCCAATGGCCCGCACGCTATTGTAATTCTGGCATGCGGGTATTTTTGCTCCATATAATTTAACAGCCCCGAAGACAATACCGCATCGCCAATGCGCGAAGATGTGATAAAAAGGATATTCATGGAGCATAATATGACAGAAACACCATTCTTTGTGAAACTGAAAAACCGCGGCCTTCTGCATTTGGAAGGACCTGATTCGAAACCCTTCCTGCAAAATCTTATCACCAATGATATGGGCAAACTCACGCCCGTAAACCAGATTTATGCTTGCCTGCTAAGCCCGCAGGGAAAATTCCTGCATGATTTTTTTGTGCGGGAAGGTGACGGCTTTCTTTTGCTTGATTGTGAAGGCGGCGAACGCGCGCAAGATTTATTCAAACGTTTAAATATGTATCGCCTGCGCTCTGATGTTAAAATTTCGCTGGAGGAGAATCACAACGTTTATGCTGTTTTCGGCGGGCACAGGCAAGATCACGGCCTGCCCGACCCGCGGCATCAAGAGATGGGCAATCGCTCTTTTGAAAAGCCGGGCTTACCTGAAAAGCCATTTGAAGACTGGGATAGACGGCGCATTAAACTGTGCATCCCAGATGGCTCCCGCGATTTGATTGTGAACAAATCTACTATGGATGAAGCGCGCATGGATAAACTTAACGCCATTGACTACGAGAAAGGCTGTTATATCGGACAAGAACTGACCGCCCGTATGCACTATCGAGGCCTTGGAAAGAAGCATTTAAAAACTGTGAAGCTGGACAACCTTCCCGAAAAAGCTGAATTGCGCTCAAACTGCGAAGATATTGGCATTGCGCTGGTGCGTGATTAATTCTGATCTGTTAAGCCGCTGGTGGAGGCAGGGTCATAATTAAAATCAAGCCGAGCAAAACCAGAATAAATATAATAGCCAATATCACATCGGTACGGCTGAAAAACGAATACATATCAAAGGTTTTTAAAACCTCGTGCTCGTTTTCCTGTTCACTCTGATCGTTATCCTGATTGTCTTTTTTCTTATCGTTCATAGGTACGAATCTACAGCATTCACGGCGTTAGTCAAAACAATTATCCATTCGCGGCCTTGCTTTTCAGCGGCACAGTTTTGGCCTGCCCTTCTTTAATGCTGGCTTGCGCCGCGGCCAATCGTGCGATGGGGACGCGGTAAGGGGAGCAGGAGATGTA
>JBKHDZ010000079.1:0-8751 GCA_046541095.1 Alphaproteobacteria bacterium | reverse complement strand
CGATTTTGGTGACCGATAATTTGCGTGGTCGCTTACTTGCTGGCGGTTTGGGAGCAGGGCGGGATAGCGGCGCAGTATCGAAGGCACGGTCAATTTGTCTGGCCCAGCTGAGCAGTGGTGAATTCTGCAGGGCTTTTAAAGAAAGATTATTGCTTTTTAAGATCGTTTCCAGCCTTTGCAGCCAACGGGCGGGGACTTGCTGCGTGCCGTCAACGGTTTTACTGCGGGTCAGAACAATATCGGAATGGCAAAACCCTTGTACGAAATCATGCGCAGCCAAGCCGACCGCCCTGTCCAAAGAAGGAAGACCGAATTTGCGGCGCATCGGGCGCGACATCCACGAATCATGGCCGGGATCGGGCGGCCATATCCCCTCGTTTAAGCCGGATAGTATTAAAAAATCAGACTCTATAAGCCGCGCTTCCAGCTGTCCTAAAATAGAGAGCCTTGGATGCGTGCCGTATTTGGGCCGAATAGATATCCCGCCCATAAAATGGGCCAGAATACGCATGTAGCTTTCCCCATCCAGTGGCTGGAAGGCATCGGCATTTTCCCAAAGCTCGGCAAAAAGCCGTGCCAGCGCTTCGCCGTCTTCGCCGCTCCATAATTGCTCTTCTCCTGTATGGGATGCGGAGGCGGCAAGTGCTTCCATAGTTTCCAGATGAATGTGCAGAAAATCCTTGAAAAAAGCGGTTTCCCCAGTTTGCATGCGCTCTGTAAAGGGTTGCATAATCGTTTCAATGACCCGTATAAAATTCAAAACATGGGTCATGTCTGGTGCATATTTCAGCGTAGAAATGCGCGCTCGCATGCCCTCAAAGCCGTTGCCGGGGTTTACACCGCGCAGGACATATTTTTCCAGATCGTAAAGGGCTTGTTCATAGGCGTTTTTTTCTTGCCCGCAATGAGTGTGATTGTGCTTCATCAGGGCCATAAAAGGAACGGGAGCCATATTGTTCAGAGCAGCCTCGCAAACAAGATTGGCAAAAATGCCGACAGGCGATACGCTTAAATTGATGCCGGCGCTATCATCGACTTCAATGCCCCAGCGCTTGCATATGGCGCTGACCTGACGGGCGAGTTTCCTATCAGGTGTAATAAGCGTCCCTGTTTTTTTCGGGTTTTCCAGTATTTCTCTGAATTTCAGGGCAATCACCGTGGCTTCTTCGCGTCTGTTTTCAGCCTCGATATAGCTGATATTATCAAGGGCGCTATGAAGGCTTTGCGGGTCATTTTGATAAGTATTTTGCCATTCATGGGAGGTCTGGGCAGGCCGCATAATTTCGCTGGCCAGTTTTTGGCGCGCAAAAGGAGCGTGATCAGGTGTATTTTCTTCAAGTTTTTTAACATCGCCGCGCTCCACGCCGATAGCATTCAGCAGAGTCTTGAGCCCGTATTGGGGATGAGCATCCTCCAAAGCCGCCCAGCTCTCTTCGTCTATAATCTGATCAAGACCAGGGAGGATGACCTGTCCGTTTGGTAAACTGGACACGACGCTTAATAAATGCGCTGTTGCCGGAATAGAGCCGGTTGAGCCGGCCGCAATAATGGGTTTATCCGGCTTGCTTTCGGCCCAGAAATCGGCCTGAATGCGCATCAGGATATTGCGCCGCTCGGCCGTATCTATAACGCCTTCTTCCTTTAAAATGGCCGGCCAGTATTCCCCCAGAATTTTAAGAAAATCGAGTGTAATCTGCCAATGATCGGCAAATTCTTCGGGCACGATTGTTTCAAGGGCCGAAAATTCCAGCCCTTCGATAATAATCTGGTCTAAAAACTGCGCCAGAGCATCGGCCAGCGCTATCGCCTTATCAAAACCACTGGTAAAACCTTCAATGCGATCAATCGTTTTGGCCAGCAATATACGCCGCCTTAAGGGTGAAATGGCGGGTGGTAAATCGAGAATACGGCTTAGCATCTCGCTTCCTGCCAAAGACAGGGATAAATCCTGCTCATCGACATCACCAAGGGGCTGAATATGCGGCAATAAAAGAGGCTTGCCGTGCGTGAGTTGCAAAAAAGAGGTTTGAAAATTACGGCAGGCGCGGCGCGTGGGCAATAATACGGTCATATCGGTGAGCGGGTAATCCTCTCGTGCCAAAAGATTTTCGGCCAGAAGGGCCGCAAAGGGCCGCCCAGCATCAATCGTAAATATATTTTTGCGCGCCTGTTCAGCCATGTCCGCGCTCTTTATCATGTTTGGCGAGATGCGCGTTGACGGCTCTAACATCTTCTGGCGTTGAAATATGATGCCATAGGCCTTGATGCGCAAGGCCGTAAAGCCGCCCTTTTTCTTGCGCTTCATCCATAAGATCGCGGTAATTAAAAGCGCTATCGGGTGCATTTGCAAAAATAGAAGTTTTGTTAATACGAAGGCTTGTAAACATATAGGCGCCGTTTTTATTCAAAGCGCGTATGGCCCGCCCATCGGGGTTAAGATTATAATCGCCAATCCCCTCTGTCAGGTGCATTTTATGAACAGGTTCCAGCAAGATCAAAATATCCATGATTTGTGGGTCCCATGCTTTTTCCATGGCATCAAGCGCTCTATTTACATCGTTATGCTCGAAATAAGCATCGCCGTTGATGACAAAAAAAGCCCCGTTATCAAAATGAGAAAGCGCGTTTTTAAGGCCGCCGCCTGTATTCAAAAGCTCTTTTTCATGGGAGATCACAATTTGCGGCGCTTTTATGCCATAAAGATGTTTTTCCAGAACTTCGGCTTTATAATGGGTATTGATGATGGTTTTCTCAATACCGTGCTGGCGAAAATCATCCAGAATATGATCAATCAAGGGCTTGCCGTTGATCTCGACCATCGGTTTCGGGCGATCATCTGTTAGCGGGCGCATGCGCTCGCCATAGCCGGCCGCCATAATAAAAGCCTGATTAATAAGTTTTGATGGTGCAATCATTTACCCCTCAATGATTTTGATGGTGCGCGTTTGCGCTTCATCCTTGGCGATATTGATATGAATATCAATAGCCGATGGCGGCTTTAAATTATCTAGCCGCTCCGGCCATTCGACAAGGGTAATAGCATCATCCAAAGCATCCTCCCAGCCGAGTTCATAAATTTCTTGCGCTTGTTTTATCCGGTATAAATCATAGTGATAAAGTGGGCACGAATCAGCTTCATAACTTTGTACAAGGGTGAAAGTCGGGCTTGGAACTTCTAAAGAGTTATCCTCGCATAGCGCGCGGATAAAGCTGCGGGCGAATACCGATTTGCCCGCGCCAAGCGTTCCATAAAGGCATATAAGCGCCGGCGCAGATATCGTCTGAGCAAAATTTGCGGCAATTTCGGACGTATCCTCTTCGCTTATGCTGGTGTAAAGAGTCTCCATTCCTCTAATTTACCCCCTATAAAGCATAAATTCACCCCTTTTATCGCCGCATTGCACAAGCATTAAGAATAGTGAATGCCGCGTAAATTGTGGTAAAATAAGAGTATGAGATGTTTTCTAACAGCCATCGCTATATTGTTCGGTCTTACAGCGCTCGCCGCCCCTTTCAAGGCGCAAGCACAAAAGCCGGATATTGTGTCGGAAGCCATCTGCTTTCAAGTGCGCAATTCTATGGATTTTACGATGCTGGGCTCTATTGGAACCAATTATTATACCACGCCGCAAGGCACTAAAGCGCGTCACCGCTCTAATTTTCGCTTGCAACCCGCAGGCAGTATTGATGAGCAAGGCTATCCTGCGGACCGGGCAGAATTTTGTTCTTACGGGCCGTTTTATGCGGATCGTAAACTGGAGCTAACCATTCGCACCTTGTTCCCGGTTTTTTCCTGCATGACGCGCATTGATCAAGGGGAAATCGTATTACGCGCCGATCGCAATGAAAGTGATAGCGGCTATAATTATTATGCCGATTGCTATGAATAATTACTGAAATGAAAGGGCTTTTTTAATGGGCTCGCCATGCGTGGTTTCAATTTCAAAGGGCAGGAATATCGTGACTGTCGTTCCCTCATTGGGCTCGCTTTCCAAATTCACTGAACCGCCGTGAAGTTTCATGATATTTTTGACCAGTGCAAGTCCTAATCCAGCCCCGCCTTTGGAACTCTGACCTGAGGATTCGGCATCACCGCCGCGTCCGGCCTTTTCGAAGGGTTCAAAAATGCGCGTATGATGCTCGCGGGAAATTCCCACGCCGGTATCCTTCACGGTAATTTCAATGCCGGTTTTGCGGCGTTTGGCATTCAATTCAATGCGACCGTTCACGGGGGTAAAAGTGATGGAATTGCGAATGATATTGATAAGGGCTTGTTTGATACGCCGCTCATCCAGATCTATGGTGCCGATATTGGCCGGGCATTTCAAATTAATTTCGATTTTGCCTTTGCGCGCCCATTCCTGAGCCAGATCGGTAATATTTTCCAGCATCGCCCGGATTTTGACAGGTGTTTTCTCCAAAGACATATAGCCTGCTTCAATCGTCGATAAATCCAAAATATCATTAATGAGATTAAGTAAACGATCACTGGCCGAGCGGATATCTTGCGTGTAATCCAACTGGCGCTGGTTTAATGGTCCGAAATATTGCTGATGCAAAATATCATTAAAGCCCATAATGGCGTTTAACGGCGTGCGCAGCTGGTAGGATACATTGGCGAGGAAATCCATTTTCAGCTTTTCTGCCGCTTCCAGAGCGGCATTTTTCTCGCGCAGGGCGTTTTCTACGCGCACTGTGTCGGTTACATCGGTATAGGTAATCAAAACCCCTCCATCGGGCAGGGGCACGGTGGAAAAATCCACCAGCGTATCATTGCTGCGCTTCAGGCGGCCTTCATGCATCACGCGGTCAAGACCTTTTGCAATCAATTCTTCTTTTTTCTTTGGCCAATTTTCATTCTGGAAAAATTTCTTTTTCTTTTCAACCAGCACATTGATATGCGGCTCGCCTTCCAGATCTTCTGGGTTCAACCCCCATAATCTTGCAAAAGAGGGGTTCCAGAGCTTCAGGCGTCCATCCCCGCCATACACCGCCACACCCTCGGCCAGATTATCGAGCGTTTCTTTTTGCACGGCGATCAGGGTGTTATAAGAAGATTCAAGTTCCAGACGGCTTGTAACATCTTCGAAAGTCAACATCAGACCGCCCGCGCTATGGGGTACAGCCAGCATTCGTAAAGCACTGCCATCGGGAAGATAGAGCATATCTTCATGCGGCTGAAGAAGGGAGGTAAACATATCAAGCCAGCTTTTCTTGAAGCGTCTGAAATCGGCTTGCTCGGGCAATTTTCGTTCTTCGCGCAATTTTTCCATCAACTCGCCTAGCTTGGGATGGGTGTTTAACCATTGATCTTCCTGCCCCCAGAGCTGGCTAAAGGCCGAATTGTAAAATTCAAGGCGCTGATCCCCATCAAAAATGGCGATGGCCGTTCTTAATTGTTCCAGCAATTCTTCATTGGTGGCTTGATAGCGCTTTAAATCATCTTCAATATTTTCCTGTTCGGTAATATCCTCGGCAAAGCCCACGGTCATGTTTTGCGCCGGAACGGGGTTTTCAAAAATGCGCATGAGAAGGCGTTTTCCTTCATGGATCACATGAATTTTGGTCTGCTGCGGGGCATTATCCTGTAAGGCCTTTTTGGCCAATTCCGTTCCGGCGGGAAGCTGTTTGTCCTCGCCCTTTTTCTTTTTGCGCGATGCGGGCGATATTTCTTTTTGGGCTCTGATCGTATGTTCGGGGTCTATTTCACCGGTCAGGTCGGCATAAGCTTGATTGCACCAGATAAGGGCCTGATTTTCATCGCGTTTCCAAAGCGGCCATGGAAAGCTGTTCAGAGAGGTTTCCAGCCGCGCGATCCATTCGGAATCTTTTGCATGTTCTTTTTTCAAGCGCTGGGTTTCCGAGGTCTGCTCTGTAATATCTTCAATCCATAAAATGTGGAAATAATCGGAATTATCGTAAGCGCTTCCTTGCGAGCCGGATATACGAAATGTTTTGGTCTCGCTCATATTACGGACGGTAATCTGGAAAGCCAGCCCGTTTTCTTTCAGGCGGTTGAATACGCCTTCTAACGCCGCCGCATCGCCGATAGAGAGCTTGTTTTGAATATCGGCAATAGAGTTTATTTTCTCAAGCCCCAGAATATCGCAAAATCCTTGGGAATAGGCCACGCTTCCATCGCGCGACCAGCCACAATACTCTCCCGGGAAAGCACTCAAAAACGCTTCAAGACGCGCTTTTTCGGCTTCCAGTCTGGTTTTTCCGCTGAAAATACCTAAAAACGAGGCCAATGAATTTTTATGCTGTGGTATGAGTTTTGACACGGTAGTAATTTTAGAAGGAAATGAAAGAAGAACAAGAATTTTCTTGTGGTTGGAGCGCAATCAAAGAATAACAGTGCGCGGCCCTTGCATGAAAATACGCCGCTCGGCATAAAGTTCTATCGCTTTGGCCAGCACGCGGGCTTCGGTGTCCCGCCCCAGCATTTGCAGTTTTTGCGGCGGATAGGAATGATCAATGCGCACAATATCCTGCTCGATAATAGGGCCTTCATCCAGATCGCTGGTTGCAAAATGCGCTGTTGCGCCGATAATTTTTACCCCCCGCTCATAGGCTTGGTGGTAGGGCTTTGCGCCTTTGAAACCGGGCAGGAAAGAATGATGGATATTGATAACGCGTCCGGTAAAATCTGCGCAAAATTCAGGGCTTAAAATCTGCATATAGCGCGCCAGAACAATAAGCTCGGCCCCGCTTTTATCTATAAAAGCGCGGATCTTTTGTTCCTGATCGTTTTTACTTTGCGGGGTGATGGGATAATAGTGAAAAGGAATGCCGCGCTGTTCGACCAATGCACGGTTTGTTTCATGGTTGGAAACAACCCCTGCGATATCAATATTCAAATGATCGGTGCGGGTGCGGTATAAAATATCATTCAGGCAATGATCCGTCTTGGATACGAGAATAAGAGTTTTAATCGGCTTTTCCAGCGCGTTTAAATTCCATGTCATACCGAAATCTTTGGCTATCAGCGTAAAATTTTCCCGAAATAAAGAGAGTGCAGTTTGGCTTAACGGGTTAATAACAACCCGCATAAAAAAGCGGCCCGATAACGGGTCATTGAATTGGGATGCTTCTTCGATATTACAATCGGCATTGCTTAGAGTGGTTGCAACGGCGGCAACAATGCCGGAGCGGTCTTTACAATGCAGGGTCAGGATTTGCCGGGTCATATTGATTGTTTTAAGGTTGATGAAAAAGGGTTATCTATCAAAAAACCTCTTTAAGCGCTCTTGCGCTTCTTCGGTTGTGCGGATGGTGGCAATACGCTCGGCCGTATCTTCCATCATGGCGTGTGAAACATACGAGCCTGCCAGATCAAAGCACAGCTTTTTGGCCGCGCGCATAGCGGTTGGACCGTTTTTGCCAATTTCGTCCAACAAGTTTGCAAGGATGCTCTCGATATCGCCCACTTCATGGGCCAAACCGATTTCCAGCGCTTTGTCCGCGCTAAAACGCTCCCCCGTCTGGAAAAAGCGGCGCGCCTGACGCTGGCCAATGGCCTGAATGACATAGGGGCCGATTGTGGCGGGGATAAGGCCTAATTTCACTTCCGATAAGGCAAATTTGGCCTTGGGATCGGCAATTACAAAATCACAGCAACTGACCAATCCAAAGCCGCCGCCCATGGCCGCACCGTTGACGCAGGCTATAGTTAATTGCGGAAGAGTATTCAGCTTGTTCAGCATTTCCGCCAGTGCAATGGCATCTTTCCTGTTTTCCTCTTTGGAAAAATTAATCGAATCTTTCATCCAGTTAAGATCGGCGCCTGCGGAAAAGCTTTTCCCTTCCCCGCGCAGGATAACAGCGCGTATATCATTACGCTTGGTAATATCATCAAAGACATCTGATAGCGCGGCAATCATCTGCGCATTAAAAGCGTTGTGAACTTCGGGACGGTTTAAGGTCAGCGTTGCGATTTGATTATCAAAGGATAGGAGTATTGAATCAGTCATAGTTCATTTTTACCACCAAGGCACGAAGACACCAAGGCTTTAGAACTTGTCATATTTTTTTATGTCTTTATGACTAGTTTCATAAAAATTTGAACAAGGAGATTTTGTTGTGTCAAAAAAAGCAATGTTTGGTTTGGGCGCTGCGTTTGCAGCTGTTGGTGGCGCAATTTACGCTGCCAATACAATAGAAATAGAATCAGAAGTGTCGGGTACAATTACAGACTATCATACTTATACTACATTAGGGGATTGTGCAGATCATTGCACATATACGTTAAATAGTTTTGTCATCGATGATGAACATGCTATGCAATTGGGAACGCCGCAGCTCCTTATAAAAGGCCAATTTCAGTCAACCCAATATGCTGATAGGCCATTGAAAGATGACACAACATGGCGCCATCATTTACCACCCAGCATTGAAGAGGTTCTTGCACAAGGTGCCAAATTGGAAGAAGGTGCGCTTCGTATAGGTGATGAGGTCAATGTGACTTACAAACAAACTTTAGCAGAGGTCGTGCCCTTTTTTAGAAACTACATTCCACATGTTCAAGATTTTGAAGTTATAGGTCCTGTATTCGACAGTTTCTCTATCGATTAATTACATCCTGAACACGCCGAATTCGGTGTCCTCAATCGGTTTGTTCAAACTGGCCGAAAGGGCAAGGGCCAGCACGCGGCGGGTATCCGCCGGATCAATCACCCCGTCATCCCAAAGGCGGGCAGAGGCATAATAAGGATGGCCTTCTTTCTCATATTGCTCCCGGATAGGTTTTTT
>JBKHDZ010000078.1:0-8784 GCA_046541095.1 Alphaproteobacteria bacterium | reverse complement strand
TTTCTTTTATGCTTTCAAAAGAATCCCCGTAAATAAAATCGCAATTCGGTGGGATGAAGTTTGCGAGATTATAGAGCGTTTCATTCTCCGCAATTCTGTCCCCTGCATTTAAGAATAGTGTGAATGTTCCGCGGCAAAGAGGTATGGCCTTGTTCATTGCATCAAACGGCCCCTCATCAGGCTCGGTTATGCATGTTTTCGTGGCTCCGATTTCCTGCGGAACAAGCGCATCTTTCTCGTTCCCGCCATTGATCACAATCCATTGGAAGTCTTTGAAACACTGATTTTGCAAAGATTTTAGGGTTTTTTGAAAACCTGCAGGGTTGTTTTTTGTAACTGTAACAATAGAGAATAGAGGGGGGTGAGACATAAAATTTGTTTTTTTTTGCAATTTATGAAATAATTATAAGCAAATAGAAAGAATATTCAGCAAAAAAGCTGAAAAAATATAGCGGTTATAAGGTTTTAAAGGCCTTTTAGAAATAGAGTGTAAATTAAAAAGGGTGTGAATTGAATGGCTTTAGCGCCAGAATTCCAGACATTGATAGAAACAATCCATCAGGAGCCACGTGACAGCGCGTGGGCCGCAGATGTCAGTGAGCAGTATCAAGCGGCTCTATCCTCTATTGAAAAAGGGGGTTTGAATATTGATGATGCGAGCTTTGATGCCTTGCGCAATGATGCCGTGCACGAAATTTTACGTCAGCATGCGGATGAGCGTATCGTCAATGATTTATTAAATGTAGCGCAAGATCCCAATTCCGATGAATTTGCAGACCGTCTTGAAGAACGCGCAAGTTCTTGGCCGTCTGATCTTCAAATTTATGAAGAAGAGGAACTGCGCGGTGTTCCCGATGACCAGCCGGAAGTCCATGCCGGAGCTTTGCGCCAGTTGCAAAATGCGGGGCGGGAAGGCAATGCCGTGGAAATTATGGCGGTTCTCTTATCCCTGCAAAATTCGGATAACGCCGCCCCTGTGTATAGTCCTGCGAATGGCGAGGCTGATGTGCGCGGTAGCCTTACTCCTGTCGGTCAGGAGATGTTCGATTATATTAAGGACTTGATTTACGATACCAACCAGAACAACGCTTCTGAAGTTTTCAATCAGATAGCAAGGGGGGCGGAAGAGGTTACAATCTCTGCTGATGCGGATATTCTTAATGCGGCGTTTCGTACCAGAATAATGGAAGATATTCAAAACGGCACTTTCCCGATTGATGGCTTGGGCCCTGAAGAGGCTTTGAGAATGGCAAATTTAGTGCATGAAATAGCTTTCAGCAATCCGATAGAGCGGCGCGGGCAGGGCAGTGAAGGCCCTGTGAATATCCGCCTTGAAATTCCGGATGCGCGTATTGCGCAGGCCGTGGATGCCATGTTTGAAGGGCAAAACCCTGTTCTCAGTTCTGATATGAATCCCGGCCTTAGCGCCCATCAATTCACGCAGGAATATTTAGAAGTTTTAAATATGCGCGGCGCCGCCATTAGCGGCGATGATCTGGTAGAGCATTTCACCAAGCTGTTGGGAGATGTTGATAGTGACAATCCACGCGAAATGGTGCCGCCTGAAATTGATATTCCTCCCCATATGCGCGAGCAGTTCTACGCCGAAATTCACAACGCTTTCGAAGCTTCTCTTAATGGGAGCACTGTAAACCCCGACGCGTTCGGTAATCACATGCACGAACAATTTGGTATATTGGACGAGCAATATCAGGCCCCTATGCTGCATGATGATTTTGATTACGGTGATCCCATTGAATTACAGCTCGGTGAGGAAACCGAAAACGGATATATGGTTGTATCGCCCGACGGGCAAGAGATGTTCGAGCTAACCCTTGGCGAAAACGGTTTTGCGATCTATGCCCTAAATACCGGAGGCGAGAGTATAGAATATGACGGTATGGCTGATATTAACGAGAAAGCAGATATTGTCGAGTTCTTTGGAGAGCATGGTTTTACCGTGCGGGCGGTGAGCCATAAAGATGAAGATATGGATCATTCCAATTCGCAGATTTCCTCTTATTATATTCAAACCGAGGATGGCGCAAAGTTTCATATAGGCTTTGATGCCGTTCCTGAATCAAGCGTAAGGGATGAATTTCGCGAGCAACGCAATGCCAGCCTCGATCAAGGTTCGGAATTGGCGGAGAACAATGTCGATCAATCTTTAACAGCCGGACAAGCGGCGCGCCCGACACAAGCCGAGTTTGGACTTTAATCGTCCCTTACATCATCCAGAAATATAGCTGTAATCGCCAGATTGCTTAAGATCTGGCTTATATCTTTGGCGCTTTGAATGAAATCAAAGGGCTTTGGATCACGCGGTACAATTATTGTGGAGCCAGGAGGGATGAGAACGGGCTTGTAATTCCAGCTACTAACTTGCAAAGGCTGTGCGCTGCCATCGGGATAAAGCACAAATGTTCTTTCTTTATCGGCGTGGAATGTGAACCCTCCGGCTTCATGAATATAATCGAGCGGCTTCTTACTTTCCCTGAATTGCAGACTGGCGGGAGACAAGACCTCGCCATGCACCCGTACGCTTAAGGGACGCTTGGGCATAAAAATGCGATCACCGGATTCCAAAAGCATATCAAGCTCTGGATTGGCGGCCAACATACCGGGGTCGGTTTCAACTGTGATGCGGCCTACGGCCTCGACTTCGCGCAATTCTTCGGCAAGAGAGCGTGCCATAGCGATCTGTGTGGTGTTGGGGGCGCTTCCATCATCCTTTTCAAGAGAGATGGCCAATGCGCGCTCTAAATCACGCGCCGCGGCGCGGTAGCGGCTTTCCTCGGCGCGGCGTTCTGATTTGCGGCTGAAAATAGCGCCTTCGGGGTAAGCATCAAAGGTAAGGCCGCCGGCGCGCTCCAAAAGATCGGAAACCTTGTCGCCAGACACAAGATCATAACGTCCGGGGTTTTGCACCTCGCCCATAATCAAAACGCTCTTATCTTCAATCTTATCGAATTTCTGGTTTACACGTATAGAATCGCCCGGTCCAATCAAAACCTCGCTTGCGCTCGTTTCGCTTAAGTTTACCTGAATGCGGCGTAGAGGGGCAGGACGCCCTTCGCGCACGCCAGAGCCTTGGAGAGAGGAGGTTACTTCGATATTGTTTACATTGGCCTCTAGCGCTAGCCCTCCCGCAACAGCCAAAAGATTATCGAGTGTAACGCCGCTGGCGACAGGATAGTGACCTGCATTTCTTACCGCGCCGCGCACGAATACGGCGCGCTCACTTAAAAATGATTGAATGGATGGATCTTCGATAATATCCCGCCCTTGATAAGCGGAGCCGTATTCGGCAGGTTTTTGTGGGGAATAGGATGCCTCCTGAACATATCCATCAAAAGCATCGTCTTGCGGCTTTGTGTTGGCCGTCTTTTCTTCTTTGGGCGATGCTTTCAAGGATAAAATCTGATCGCGGGAAAACAGATGGATAATATCATCTTCCTGTAATTTTCGATCATAATCGTCCGCTATAACCAGTTGTAGCGGGAATTCAAGGAAAGTCGTGGTGAGTTGCCGCGCATCCCAGCGCTCAATGAGGCCAATCAAGGGATATATATTTTGATCGAGTACGGTTTCATCGGCCAATAGAGCCGATAATGTGGGAGTTTCATCAAGCGCGTAAATACCCGGGGCCCGCGTATGCCCTGTTAATTCAACCACGCCAGAACGCTTTTCGCGGCCCTTGGAAACCATGAGAATCGAGCCATCTGAAAAAACCTGATGAAAAGGATCGCTGATTTCTGTGACTTGTTCACGCCCTGAAGGTGTGACCGATAATTTTAAAAATCTGTTCTGGCCGGATACTAAAACACCGCCCGCCTTTTCCAAAGCTTCATTCAAGGAAATTTTCTGAGCGCTTGTTTCAGGTTTGTGGCGCATACCTTTAATTTCGGGAAGTAGCTCGTATATACCCGGGCGCTTTACCTCTCCGGCTATGGCCAAAGTAGGGCCAATAGACGGGATAATAATGCGGTCGCCATCTTGAAGCTGTAAATCGGCATTGGTGGCACCGTGAAGCAAGAGGCTGTAAATGTCGATCAGTTGACTGCGGCCGTTGCGCACCAGCTTGATCTGGCGCAGCGAGCCTGTCTTTTCAATGCCGCCGCTTTCCATCAGCGCATCAAGAACGGTATGAAAGACGGTCAGGTTTTTGCGCCCCGGTTTTTTAACATGGCCAACAACCAGAACACCGATTTGTCGTACAGAGGCAAGCGATACATAAGGGCGTGTATTGTGCAGATTGCGGGCTGCCGCTTCTATCGAGATGCGCACTTGGCCAATAGAGCGTCCGGCCGCCGGAATAGGGGGAAAATCGTTAATCAGCAACATGCCCTGATTATTGATGGTGTAAATATCGCGGTCAGTGCGCTGGCCTGTGAATACCACTTCCAGTTGGTCGCCGATATCCATCGTGAAATCATCTTGCACACTGCCGGAAGGAATAGAAAAACTGTTTAAAGCGGCCGCGTCCAGAAATTGCCGCGTGTGTTCGGCCGGAACACCGAATAAATCGTAGCCGAATTGTTCGACTTCATTCACGATGCGCCTTGCATACATTTTCTCCAGAGCTGAAGCAGGTTCTTTTTGATGGGCTTGCTGGTAAATATCTCCACGTAAGGCGGCCAGTCTGGGGTCAATATCGTGGGGTGCAATGCCGGAATAATACGGCGCCGCCGAAGTATAAGAATTGTTATGATCGCCTTGTTGTCTGGATAATTGTGCGCGCTTGTTTCTATTCTCTATAAACTCGCGGCGCACATAATTTTCGGCGCGTTTTTCTTTGGATGCGGAAACAGAGGCATAATCATAAGGCTGCGCTTCTACAGAAGCGACAAGGCCAATCATGATAAGAAACAGGCTAAAAATTAGAAATCGCATAAGCATGTATTGAGCAGATCAGAAATTATAATCATATAATAATACAGTCATGTCTTTTCCTATATAAGGGCGGAATAGCCTTGATGTGATAATATTCACAAGCAAATGGCTTGATTGGGGCTGTATTAGGAACCAGGAGCGTTTTTCTTCTGGTCTTGTTCGAGAATGCTATAGGCCACGGCGGTCATGTAGGTGTTAATGCGGCGGAAATCGCGAATAATATCCATATGCATTGTGCTGGTGGCATGGCTGCTGGCCAGCCCTTCACTCAAGCGTTGGAAGTGATTATCGGAAGTTTCCTTGACGGCATCGCGCACGTTTTTCTTTTCCTCCACCAACTGCCGGGCCAATTCGGGGTCCTGCAAAAGGAAAATATTCTGTGCCAGCTGCATATTTTGGAGGATGATTTTGTGAAAATCCTGTATTTCCCTAAAGCCTTCATCTGAAAAATTTTCCTGCTTTTTGATTTTCTTTTCGGCGATTTCCATCAGGTTTTTATCAATGATGTCTCCCACATATTCCAGATTTGTCGAGAAGGTCAGGATTTGCACATAACGATCCGCTTCCCCTTGCGAGAGGGCTTCGCGGGACAAATTGATCATATAAAGTTTTATATTCTTGTATATTTTATCGACAATATCGTCCTTTTGCCGGATAGCTTTTACTTTTTGAAGGTCATTATTTTGAATGGCGATAATGGATTGCTTGAACATATCCTGCACATATTCGGCCATACGCAATGTTTCTCTGGCCGCACCGGCCAGCGCAACAATCGGCGTGTCCAAAGATTTTTCATCCAGAAATTGCGCCGTATAGGGTGTTTGCACTGCGGGCTTTTCGGGAACCAGTTTTTCTGTGGCATAAGTGACCAGCGAAACAAGTGGCAAAAAGATAAGAGCCAGCAAAATATTAAAAGCCACGTGCAAATTAATCAAGGCATGTTCAGGCGGTATATCAAAGGCTGAAATAGCCTCCACTATCATGTGGCTGAACGGGAATAAGAGCGCAATTATCGAAACGCGCATAATAAGATTGCCGATAGTGATCCGCCTTACGGCTGTATTTTCTTTGGATAAGAGCGCCAGCGGAATAATTGCGCCGCCCAGATTGGCTCCTAAAACCAGATAAAGGCCAAGTTCGGTTTGCAGGGCGGCGGTGGCGGCAACTGAGGAAAACAATAATATGGCTGCCAGGCTGGAATGCATTATCCACGTAATAATTGCTCCAATCAGCACGGCAATAATAGGGTCATATTGTAAGGGTGCCAAAATCATCGGCAGGGTTTCGGATTCATTGAGCGGCGCAATGCTTTGCCGCAAAAGCGTGAGTGATAACAGCATCAAGCCCAAGCCCACCAAGGCAAAGGCAATCTGGTTGCGAGGACCGCTTTTTTGCGCTTCGGAGTAGGTGAGGAACCCGGCGATCAACAAAATTGGCGATAACAGCGACAAATCAAGCGCCAGAACTTTTGCCACCAGTGTCGTACTCAGGTCGGCACCGATGACAACGCTGAGCGCGGCAAAGGTTCCGATCATGCCTGTCTTGGCAAAAGACGAAATCATTAATATTGTGGCTGTGGAGCTTTGCAGGAAAAAAGTCACAAAGATCCCCGAGAAAAAAGAGGAAAAACGATTTTTCGTGCCCACCCTGACGATACGCTTTAGCCGCGCTCCAAATCCCTTTAAAAAAGCACGGCGTACCATTCTGATGCTCCACAAGAGCAAGCAGACAGAAGCGATTATTTGTATAAAAACCGACGTAATAGGAATGGCGCTGACCTTTTTCTTATATATGTAATCAGGGTATTTTTTCTCGCGTGGCCAACACTAAAGATTAAAGTATCGCATATTTTCAAGGATTTTCAATTTCAAAATACAGGTTTCTGCGGGATAAGGTTTGACAAGTTGTGGAGGCTTACCCATTTTAAATTTATGAGTGTTCATCTTTTAAAGCCGGCCTTGCGTGCCAATGATGTATATGAATTTGCGGCAAGGCAACAGCAATGGCACATGAATTACGCCGGGCAAAAAGTTTATCCTGTCTGGACATCCAGAAAACCTTTGCGGGAAAAAGAATTGCTGGATGGTGGCTCGGTATTCTGGATTGTAAAAAAGCAAATACAATGCCGGCAGAAAATTCTGGCGGTGGAGCCGTATCAGGAAAAAGAAGAAAAACCTTCTTTTCTTATTTTATGTGACACGCAATTAATCAGGATTCAGCCAATTGCAAAACGTCCTTTTCAGGGGTGGAGGTATTTGCAACCCGATAATGCGTCGCCGGATATAGGTCCTATATATACGGAAGAAGAGCCGCCGCCTCCAGGGGTGGAGAAAATATTGCGCGAGGCCGGGCTTTTGTGAAAATATTTTTTAAAAGGAAATGTATTGCTCACCAAGCCTTTGCGCCCGACGAAAGTGAAAAGTTCCAAAAAAAAGTAAAAAAATTGTAAAAAAATGCAAAAAGAAGTTTGACAGATAAAAATGTTCGAGTTATAAACCCCTCCACTGACCGCGCGACAGTGTTTCAAAAAGGCGCGACAATGTTGAAATCGAAAAATTTTAATATTGACGTTGACGGATAAAATTGTTTATGATTATATCTTGTCATCATTAAATTTGCTGTTTTTAAAACAGCCTTTGTTTTGCGAAGGCGCATTTTGTGTCTTCTAAAAACAGGTTCTTGTACATCGTTGATATGGAAGGAAGAAATACGCAGGCAGCAGTGTTTGTATGAATGTATTGAATACATTAGACAAACGATAGAACTGCTACTTTAAGCGTGTATCTTTCATGACGCACGTGACTTTAATTTATTAAAGTCACAGTTAATCAGAGGGTACAAACTCTGGTTAACATTTACGATCAGAGTTTAACTCTGATTGTTTAAGCTAAAAGCAAGCAGGTCTTTCGAAGTATTATACTTCGATGAACCAAAAATTCTTTTTTGAGCAGATTCGATGGATTCAAACTTAAGAGTTTGATCCTGGCTCAGAACGAACGCTGGCGGCAGGCCTAACACATGCAAGTCGAACGAACCTTTTAGGTGAGTGGCGCACGGGTGCGTAACGCGTGGGAATATGCCCTTGGGTGAGGAATAACGTAGAGAAATTTGCGCTAATACCTCATAATGACTCCGGTCCAAAGATTTATCGCCCAAGGATTAGCCCGCGTTAGATTAGATAGTTGGTGAGGTAATGGCTCACCAAGTCGACGATCTATAGGGGGTCTGAGAGGATGATCCCCCACACTGGTACTGAGACACGGACCAGACTCCTACGGGAGGCAGCAGTGAGGAATATTGGACAATGGGCGCAAGCCTGATCCAGCCATGCCGCGTGTATGAAGAAGGCCTTAGGGTTGTAAAGTACTTTCAAACGTGAAGATAATGACGGTAGCGTTAGAAGAAGCTCCGGCTAAATTCGTGCCAGCAGCCGCGGTAATACGAATGGAGCAAGCGTTGTTCGGAATCACTGGGCTTAAAGCGTGCGCAGGCGGACATTCAAGTCAGAAGTGAAATCCCGGGGCTCAACCCCGGAACTGCTTTTGAAACTGGATGTCTAGAATCCGGGAGAGGTCAGTAGAATTCCCAGTGTAGAGGTGAAATTCGCAGAGATTGGGAGGAATACCAGTGGCGTAGGCGACTGACTGGACCGGTATTGACGCTCATGTACGAAAGCGTGGGGAGCAAACAGGATTAGATACCCTGGTAGTCCACGCCGTAAACGATGTGTGCTAGTTGTCGGGGTCCTTAGGGCTTCGGTGACGCAGAGAAATCATTAAGCACACCGCCTGGGGAGTACGGCCGCAAGGTTAAAACTCAAAGGAATTGACGGGGACCCGCACAAGCGGTGGAGCATGTTGTTTAATTCGAAGATACGCGAAGAACCTTACC
>JBKHDZ010000077.1:0-8839 GCA_046541095.1 Alphaproteobacteria bacterium | reverse complement strand
CAGGCTGGAAAGGGGCGCTTGGCGGCGTTCTGGATACTACCGTGAAAGCGATGTCCGATAAGGGCGCTGAGAATATTACCGCCTGTATCGGCCCGTGCATTGCGCAAATATCTTACGAGGTTGATTTGGGTTTTGTGCAAAAGTTTGAAGATGAAAACCCTGAGAACGAGCGTTTTTTTATGGCCTCTACTAAGGAAGGTCACCTCATGTTTGATCTGGCAGGGTACTGTGCGGCCAGATTGGCAAATATAGGGCTGGAAAGTGTTTTTATTAAAGATCTGGACACCTATTTTAATGAAGAGGATTTCTTTAGTTATCGGCGTGCCACGCACCGCGGAGAAAAAGATTACGGCCGTCAGATTTCCGTGATTTGTATCCCGCAATAAGAGGTTGACGAAATTTAGAGCGCTTGTTTATAGTGCCATCAAATCATGATCCACGACCAAGAGAGAACGAGCGTAAAAAGCCATGAAATTAATTGCCGGTAATTCCAATCCTGATCTTGCCAACGCTATTTCGGAATATCTGGATGTTCCTTTAACGCAAGCGGCCATTAAGCGTTTTTCCGATAATGAGGTTTTTGTTGAAATTCAGGAAAATGTGCGCGGCGAGGATTGCTTTTTCATTCAATCCACATCCTATCCGGCCAATGACCATTTGATGGAACTTTTGATTGCTATTGATGCTTTGAAGCGCGGCTCTGCAAGGCGCATTACCGCAGTTATTCCTTACTTTGGCTATGCGCGTCAGGATAGAAAAACGGGCAGCCGCACGCCCATTTCGGCCAAGCTGGTTGCTAATCTCATCACCGCCGCGGGTGCTGACCGCGTTTTGACCATGGAATTACATGCCGGGCAAATTCAGGGCTTTTTCGATATTCCTTTGGATAATTTGATTGTTGCTCCTGTTTTCATTCCTCATATTCAGGAAAAATTTGATGGTGAGGAAATCTGCCTTGTTTCCCCCGATGTTGGGGGCGTAGTGCGCGCGCGGGCTTTGGCCAAACGCTGTGATGGTGATCTGGCCATTATTGACAAGCGCCGCGAGCAAGCGGGCGTATCCGAAGTGATGCATGTGATCGGTGATGTGAAAGATAAAGTCTGCATTCTGGTCGATGATATTGTTGATTCCGGTGGGACGCTTTGTAATGCGGCGCAGGCTCTGAAAGAAAAAGGCGCCAAGGAGGTGCATGCCTATGTTGTGCATGGTGTTTTATCGGGTGAAGCGGTGGCCAAAGTTGATAAATCCCCGCTCGAAAAGCTTGTCATTACCGATAGTATTGCACCGACATCTGATATTATTAAAAGCAAAAAGGTCGAGCCTTTATCGGTTGCGAGCCTTATTGGAGAAGCGGCCTTGCGTATTTCGGAAGAACGTTCGATTTCGGCCTTGTTTAAATAAATTGACATAATAATTTGATTGCTGTATTTTCTACACATGGAAAAAGACAGCCTCGAAAATCGCTTGCAAACCGCATGGAAGACTTGTTGCCGTAGAAACGTCGTAATATCACCATCTTTTTCTTGTGTCCCTTCGAATGAGGATGCCCGGCAATCTGTTCAAGATCTGGCAAATCTAATTGTACAATCCCGCAAAAACCGTCAAGCCACGAATATTATTCCTCCCCGTACCCGTGA
The DNA here is from genome assembly GCA_046541095.1 of Alphaproteobacteria bacterium. Lineage (GTDB taxonomy): Bacteria > Pseudomonadota > Alphaproteobacteria > Micavibrionales > Micavibrionaceae > UBA2638. Next base: position 7,202 of record JBKHDZ010000077.1, on the reverse strand, counting down.
AATGATTTTATTCGCGGCCAACCGCGATACCAAGGAAGGGTTTGGCCCATCTTTTTGATAGAAAATGCATAATTTTCTTGCATTAAACGCTTAATTTTGTTTTTTATTCCTATCTTGAAACCAGTGTGGCACCCCTGGAGGCTGCACTATAAATATGAAAGGAAACGAAAATGTCAAAAAACTACGCATTAGTAGCAGACGTTCGTGAAGAGACCGGTAAGGGGGCAGCTCGCGCGTTACGTCGTCAAGGGAAAACGCCTGCCGTGATTTACGGCGATGGAAAAGATCCGGTGAAAGTAACGCTGGATGAAAACACAATTAATGTGGAATACAACAAAGGCCACATGTTCACCACTTTGTGTGATCTGAACGTTGGCAAGGACAAACATCTTGTTCTGGCCCGTGATATCCAATTACACCCTGTCACAGATATTGTCGAGCATGTTGATTTTCTGCGCGTGACAGCCAAAACAAAAATTGCCGTGAATGTGCCTGTCACGATGATTAACGAAGATAAATCACCTGGCTTGAAAGATAACGGCATTTTGAATGTCACACGTTACGAAGTCGAAGTTGTATGTCAGGCAACGAATATTCCGGAAGAAATTCAGGTTGATCTGAGCGGTAAAGAGCAAGGCGATGCTGTAAAAGCATCAGATGCGACATTGCCCGAAGGGTCTAAATTCGTTATTGATGATCGTGACTTTACAATCGCCACGATTATGGCGCCCAAGCGTCTTGAAGACCTGGAGGCCGAGCTGGCTGAAACGGATGAAGATGATGGCATCATTAGTGATGAAGAAGCTGCCGCCGCTGAAGAAGCCGGCGAAGGCGAAGGAAAAGCCGAAGGCGGCGAAGAATAATAATTATGTTCAAGCGGCGTTGTTATATAGCGCCGCTTTTACTTTTTCTTTTTATGGGGCTTGGAATGCTCTCTTTTTTCAAAAATTTCCTGCCCAATCAATCCGCATACAAGGATAGACCAGTGTTTTTGATTGTCGGTCTAGGTAATCCCGGAGATAAATATCAAAATCACCGTCATAATGTGGGTTTTATGGCGATTGATGACATTGCGCGTGATCACGGTTTTCCCGATTTCAGATCAAAATTCCAGGGGCTTTACAGCGAAGGGCGTATTGGCGGTCAAAAAGTCGGGCTGTTAAAACCGCAAACCTATATGAATGAATCCGGTCAAGCGGTCGGTGCTGCTGTCAAGTTTTATAAAATTGACCCTGAAAATGTTTTTGTCTTCCATGATGAGCTTGATCTGGAGCCGGGAAAAATGCGCGCGCGCAAGAGCGGCGGCAATGCCGGGCATAATGGTTTGAAATCCATTCAGGCGCATTTGGGAACGCCTGATTTTTGGCGTGTGCGCATTGGTATCGGTCATCCGGGTGATAAAAGCCGCGTCAGCGGATATGTGCTCTCCGATTTCTCCAAGGGCGATCAGGATTGGCTGGATAAAAGCCTGCCTTCATACTCAAAGCACATATCACTTCTCCTGGATGGGCAGGATAGTGATTTTATGAGCAAGGTTTCAATGGATACGAAATAACCCTTGATAGCTTTTCATAGCATAATTAATTGTTTGTTATGGATTATAAAAGTGACATTGAAACATTAAGACTCTGTGCATTCTGGTTTGAAACCAATTATCTTCCATCGGATAAAAGCCGCAGGCTATCTATCACTAATGATAAAGATTTGCCTAACCTTCTCCATGTTCGTATTCGGGCTAATTCGCAAGAAGAATTGATCGCCCTTGATACGGCTGTAAAATGTTATGCAAGCGAACTTAATGAAAACTGGCGTATTGATTTTTGTTAACCTGTTTACTTTAAATCTTCTTTTGCAAAATTATTATTCCATTTTCCAGCAAATCTTTGTAAAACACGAACTCACTTAAAAATTTTCAGGAGTTATTGATGGGATTTAATTGCGGAATAGTGGGGCTTCCCAATGTCGGGAAATCAACTCTTTTTAATGCTTTAACAGCGACAGCGGCGGCGCAGGCGGCCAATTTCCCTTTTTGCACGATTGAGCCCAATGTGGGGCGCGTTTCCGTACCTGATGAGCGGTTGAACCAGATCGCCGAATTTGCGGGTTCTGCCGCAATCATTCCTGCCCAGCTTGAATTTGTCGATATTGCGGGGCTGGTTAAAGGCGCAAGTAAAGGAGAGGGCCTTGGCAATCAGTTCTTGGGCAATATCCGCGAAACCGATGCGATTATTCATGTTTTACGCTGTTTTGAAGATGAGGATATTACCCATGTCGATGGGTCTATTGATCCGTTGCGTGATGCGGAAACCATTGATACGGAATTACTGATTGCCGATATGGAATCCCTCGAGCGCCAGATTCAAAATATTGCCCGCAAAGCCAAGGGCAATGATAAAGATGCCAAAGAACAGCATGCTCTGATGGAGAAGATTAAGGCTGTTCTTGATGAGGGCCGACCCGCCAGAGCGGTAGATTTATCGCCTGAAGAATTAAGATTGGCCAAAAGTTTCGGGCTCCTGACGCTCAAGCCTATTTTATATGTTTGCAATGTGTCTGAAGAAGAGGCCGCCGAGGGCAATGAGTTTACGCGCAAAGTTGAAACCATGGCAGCCGAGCAGGGGGCGCAAAGCGTCATTATCAGCGCCGCCATTGAATCCGAAATTGCCCAGATGGATACCGAAGAAGACAAAAAAGAATTCCTGGAAACGATGGGTTTGCATGAACCGGGTTTGAACCGCATTATTCGCGCCGGTTTTAAACTCCTGAACTTGCAGACTTACTTTACAGCCGGCCCGAAAGAGGCGCGTGCCTGGACGGTTCATGTAGGCGCAAAAGCGCCTGAAGCGGCAGGAGTTATTCATACCGACTTCCAAAAAGGCTTTATTAAAGCCGAGGTTATTTCTTTTGATGATTATATTGCCGGAAAAGGCGAGCAAGGCGCTAAGGATGCCGGTAAACTTCGTCAAGAGGGCAAAGATTACACCGTGCATGATGGCGATGTTATTCTGTTCAAGTTTAATGTTTAAGGTGCTTGTGTCGGAGCAGGCGCCACATCGGGGGTAACGCCTCCGCCAGCAATAATAGCCGCGCATTTCGATGTTGGTTGCGTCATATCCTGACAATTTTCCAAAAGTTCTTCCGGCGTTGGTGAAGCTCGGGCTTCCTGTTCTTCGACCGCAGGTTCGGGCATAGGCGTAATGACATCATGCTCGGGGTTCAACCGCGGAAGAGTACTCGATGGTTCAGGCAAGGATACAACCTCATGGCGAGCTTTATAGCTGATTTCTTCTTCCTGCGCATAAGCGGCCTGATAGCGGCGTATCTGGCGCGTATGGAAATCTCCGATCGGATTGTTCACATCCCTTAGCATATTCATCTGATAAAGAGAGTGGTTTTCCATGTAATACTGAATAACTTCGGGGAATGTCATGCTCTGCCCGTTAAAATTCACATGCTGATTGCCGTGTTCTTCCAGCATGCGCTCGTAATCCCAACCGTAACGCGTTTCATTATATCCAAAGGCTTCTCTAGCGCGGTAATCACGCCAGAACATGAGAACAGCATCTTCCTGCGATATTGTAGAATTCACAACAATATTTGCGCCTTCCGGGTTTTCCAGTTCGATATCCTGGCCAAACATGTCATTGAACAGGGCGGAGCGGTGACGCACATCTGCGGCATGATCAAGGGCGCCGGGACTTGTCGCTCTGGCTTCATGCTCGGCACGAAATGCGGCGTGGTGCTCTCCATCTGCATCAAAAGAGCGCATCATAATATCGATATCAATCAGATTATAATAACCGTTTCTATAGTCCTCTACGAAAGCCGCACGTGCTTCGGGATTTGCGCCATCGGGCGGTTCAATGCCATGACGGTCTGCCGCATCGCGGATCATCAATTCTCTTGTGACCATAGAGGTTTGAATGTAATCCAGCTGGCCTGCATCATTTTCATCCAGCCAGCCGCGATCACGCATATAACTCATTGCGAATTCATCATGCGCAAAAAGCTGGGCATTTATCGGCGCGCCCGTATCAATCGCGCGGTCATAAGCGGCATAAAGTTCGGGCGTTAGAGGGCGGCCTTCTGTTGCAAATTCCCATCTGAATTCTCCCTCGGGAGGATTATTGACCGCACTTTGCCCCCAGGGCTGCACTAGAGCCAAAGGATTAACCACCGAACCATTGGGCAATAAGCCTGTCGTTGCATAATTCGCGTAATCACTTAAGGCGGTAAGATCGCGCATTGCTTCGATTTGATCCATCAAAACAAGATAGGAATGAACTTGCAACACAACGTCTTCTGATCCTGACTGCGGATTAAGGCGCTGCATTAACTGGGCATGGGTGAATTCACCCTCCAGTAACTCTTCTTTTAAAGCCTGCAACTCTTCATCCTGCATATTCTGGTGCAAAGCGCGCAGAGAATTCAGAACGCGTTGTTCAAGATCAGGAAGAAGAACAGTATCAATATCTTCTACAGATGGCTGCTGGGTGATATCGATGCCACGCGCTTCATAGAATGGCGCATGCTCGGTAAATTGCAACTCCCATTCACGCTCCATCTGACGCTCTAAAAATTCGCGGGTGATTTCATTGGGGTGAAAGAAATCAAAATCCGGATATTCGCTATCCATAACCAGCGGGCGATTATCATCGGGGGAAATCGTGGTATAAAGCTCATTATCCGCACCGACTCGGTATTTCGTAATCTCGCCTGTTCCGGGTTGTATGTGATATTCGAATGTTCCGGCGCGAATATTGTGAAAGAGAGCGCCGTAAGAATTAATCAAAGGATCATCCGTGCCAAGATCATTAACACCTTCGGAGAGCAATAAAAAGCGCTGACTTGGATCATCTGTCTGGGCGGCAATATCCTGAATAAGCGGGTGCTCGGCATTCAGCTCGAAATAGGCTTGCATATGCTCTTCATAGCCTTCAGGCGCTTCCCAATAACGCCACAGGCTCTCATCACCGCCAATGCGGTCGCGCAAATCATCGGAAGTCGGGTGCGGGCGTCCATACATATCAACGAAATTTTCGGCAAATATGGCGCGCATACTACGCTCAAAGCCTTCATCGAAATGGGCATAAGGCACACCCGATAACTCGGTTGTGTTTTCAATATCGTTTAGCACAGTGGCCGGAATATTCATAGCTTCGGCTGCGTTTTCCAAAACGCTTTGGCGGTAGATGGCTTCCGGAGGGGGAGGTTGTTCCCCTTGTTCATTGTCCGGTGTATCTTCATCAGTTTCAGGGCGTGTTAAAATACCGGGCGGGGTTCCGGCATTATTCTCCAATGCTGTATTGATGGAGGTTTGCACATCATCGGAGAGCGCTTCAAAGGCGGTTTGTAATTGTCCCAGTGCTATGGCACGTTGGCCTTCAGCGCTATCAAAATTTGAAATCATATCAATATAGGCGGGCAGGAATGCTTGCATTTCAGGGCCGATTATTCCGCGGCTATCCAGCCCTGCACGCTCTATATTTTGCAAGGTTAGAAAATTTTCCTGAAAGATACGGTTTTCAGGGCTATGGGTGATAACGCCAAATTCATACAAAACATTCAAACGCTCTTGTGGCGTTACATTGTCATTCAGCTTATCCAGTGTTTCGAGATAGCTTGCTTTATCGGGATTGGTATTCGGTAAATTTGTTAAGTAAGTTTGCAGCGTATAAAACTGCTCTTCCCCTTCAAGAGTGGCAATATGCGCGGTTGTATTGTTGTCGGGGAGGGTTTCTACAAAGGCATTGATAGCTTGCGCCCTTAGATCATCGCCCATAATGTCTTCATCATTGTAATAACGCTCGCCATTGGCGGGGCGGGGAAGGCCGTTCAAGCCGAATTGTTGCATATCGGCCTGGATTTGAGCCAATACCTCTCCATAGGCTTGAATAAAATCCTCCGAAGCAGGGTCAAATAAATTCTCGGCATCAACGGGATAGGATAAGTCTTCGGGAAAAGTCCGGCGCCCGTTTTGGTTCACACTGGATAAAGAATCAGCCAGCATGTGTTTGAAAGCTACTGTTTCGAGGTAATTCAGCGCGCTTTCGCCATCGGGGATAGCTGTGTTTTCATCGCCCAGAGCAAAAATAAACAGCCTTGCAAGTGTTTCCATTTCCTCCGGGCTTTGCGCTTCTGCGAAATATTCTTCGGTAATTCTTTGAAGATTGGCAATATCGGCTTGTTTGATATCACCTGGATCGTTGAGCAATTCTTCATTCAAGCTGTCCCATGACCAGCGCGTGCGATCATCACGGTCATCAAGATCGGGAATGCGGGCAAGGGCTTCCCTTACATTTTGCGCTAAATCGGGCCCACTTTCGACGCCATTGAATAAGGCATAAGCAACTTGGGCGCCGCGCGTGCTTAAATAATCTAAATATATGGAATTATTGGCAGTATCCGCCATATATACCCTTTATCTATCTATTACCGTTATCATTTATTCTTATTATTTTTTTCCCTATTATCCATTTTTAGAGCAGTTTTGTCAATTTTTGCACTTCTTATTGCCCTATGATGCGCGCCCGCGCACCAGGTTTTCGTATGCATCGCGTAAGTCGCGCACTACAGGGCCGACCGTATAACGATGCTCGGCTATTTCGCCCACGGCTGTCACTTCTGCGGCCGAGCCTGTCAAAAAGCATTCCTCAAAATCACCAAGCTCTTCGGGCATAATATGGCGTTCGATCAGTTTATATCCCTTATCATGGGCCAGCTTTATAACTGTCTGGCGTGTAATGCCGTTGAGAAAACAATCAGGCGTGGGCGTATGGATTTCCCCGTTCTTAACCAGAAAGATATTCGCGCCGGTTGCCTCGGCCACATAGCCGCGGTAATCCAGCATCAAGGCATCATCGTAACCATCGGCTTCGGCAGCGTGTTTAGAAATTGTGCAAATCATGTAAAGACCGGCTGCTTTGGCCTGCGTTGGCGCTGTGTCTGGCGCCGGCCTGCGATAGGGAGCCATATTGAGTGCAATGCCCTTTTCACGTTTTTCGGCCGAAAAATAACTGCCCCAATCCCAGCAGGCAAAGGCCATATGGATTGTATTTGATTGTGCGCTTACGCCCATCTGTTCAGAGCCGCGCCAGGCAATAACGCGCATATAGCCATCATTGATATTGTTGACTTTGACCACGTCTTCTTTGTATTGATCAATTTGCTCGACGGAAATAGGCAGAGTTATTCCCAGTATT
>JBKHDZ010000076.1:0-8856 GCA_046541095.1 Alphaproteobacteria bacterium | reverse complement strand
CTTCCCTGCCACAGGGCGCGCCGTACGCCGTGTTTTACGCCGCCATAAAGATTTTGCCGATATTCAGGAAGATGAAAGCCGTTTTCAGGAGGAATTCCAGTAAAGAAGCTGAAAACTGAAGATTCTAACCGAGCCGGCTGGCTGGTAACTCTTCTGGTGTAAAATTATCCTGAACCCTGAAACCCTTGAACAAAATCGTTTCCACAATATTGCGGGCGGCATTTTCTTCTTTGGGACCGTATTCTGTGAGGCACCCGCCAACCACATTATAGCGGGCAATCAAATCCTGTAAAATATCAACGAGTTCCTGCAATTCAAAGCCTTCGGATGTCGGCGTGGCGCAGTGGTTAAACACCGATTGATCCAGACAATCAATATCGACATGAATATAGACATTCTCATGCGGCAGGGCTGCGTTTTTAAGCGCTCCTTCCCGTGTTTCCTTCGTGCTGAAGACTTTTATGCCGTTATCGGCAATGAATTTTTCTTCTTCGGCTTCATAACTGCGCAAACCCGAAAAAATGACTTGCGAGGGGTTCAGGGCTTGCTTTACATGGCGCGTAATTTCGTGCGGGCCGTTCCCCATCAGGCTTCGCAAAGTCATGCCATGAAAGTTTTTGGAAGGCGAGCTTTCGGGGGTGTGAAGGTCGGCATGGGCATCAATCCAGATCAAGGTAAGATTGCCTTCATGTTTATCATTGAGGTAAGTCAGCTGGGCAAAATCGCTCGTGCAATCGCCGCCACATGTAAAAATACTATCAGGGGCCTCTTGTTCGACAGTGCGCGCTGTATTTTCAATCAAGCGGTCCAACTGGCTTAATCCTTTGACATTGTCTTCCAGCGCAATATCACTCTCATCCAGCGGCATTACACATGTCTGGAAATCTTTGAGCAGGCTTTTTATTACTTCGGCACCTTGGGGAACCGGGTTTTTTTGCCCTATACCCTGCCATTGCGGATTGATAATAATCATAATGAAACCCCTTGAACGTGTTTTTGGTTTTGATTCTTTTAGCAAATTTACAATGTCTGCGGCGACCGTTCAAAAACATTCTTTGTTGCACGGCGCAATTCATCAACAGCCGAGGTCGAGAAATAGTTTGAAAGTTACTAGGCCTGACCCTGGATTTAGGGGCCGGTTTTGCGCAGAGTAAGGAATACCACATCTTGCCCGTAATGAATCTGGCCGGACATCTGGATCTTGTCTTCGCCTTTGCGCGAAAGTTTCAATGTGGCCTCATAAGTCGTGACTTCGCGGGTGGGCGAGCCGTCTGGCGCCGTCAATAGAAAATCGATTTTGGCATTTGAGGGGTCGGCAACAGAGGTCATTTTTACCTCGTTATCATTGATAATTTCAAATGTGCTGGTCCATTTGCAATTCGCATCATCCAGGCGCTCTGTTTTACCGCCGCGAATTTCCGTTTCCCCATCACTGCGCTTTTCAATAGCGCTTTGATAGCTGTTTGTTGTGGTGATCCTGTATTTGCCGTCTAAAGGATGCTCGCTCATATTCCGTTCCTTATTATATTGAATACCCCTTGCATATTATTTTATCGGGTTGCTGGTTAATAACAAAATAATAAAAAGAGTATTGTTCTGCATTTTTTGAGTGTTTTTACATTGACCTTTTTCGAGGTGGCTGATAGTGTTCAGCCAATAAAATAAAAAAAATACCTTCAGGGGTTCTTAGTTTCATTTCCGGGAAAATTTGATAAGAATTCGTTTGTCGCGACGATCCTTTTTTAAAGGCGCGACAGATGTTCAAGAATTATCGCAGGCTTTTATAGGTTTGTGATAATCAGGGATCAGCATTGTTCCGGCTGATCTGGACGAAGAAGGAACCCCACACACGCCTGAAGCCTGACAGCCCCCACTGTCAGGCTTCTTTTCATTTGTGGAAATCAATGGATAAATATTTTAAGCCGCTTTTGTCTTGGCGTTGTTCAGCAGTCCTTCACGGCGCAATAGCGCATCGGGGTCGGCATCGCGGCCGCGGAAATTGCGATACAGCTTGGCCGGAGGCTCGCTACCACCTTTGGATAAAATTTCATGTTTGTAATTTTCAGATGTCGCGCCGTCATAAAGTCCTTTTTCCTGAAACAGCTCGAACGTATCGGCATCCAGAACTTCGGCCCATTTATAGCTGTAATAGCCTGCGGAATAGCCGCCGGCAAAAATATGGTTAAAGCTGGTGGACGCCGGTCCTGCAAGGCGCGGGAACAGGGTGACATCTTTTAGGACGCTGTCTTCAAATGTCGCCGCATCCTTGATTTTCTCGGGCGGTGTAGTGTGCCAGGCCATATCCAGAATACCAAGGCTGACCTGCCTTAGGCCGAACATGCCGATATTATAATTCTTGGCCTTGATCAGCTTTTCGATCAATTCCTCCGGGATGGTTTCACCCGTTTTATAATGGCGGGCAAACATATCCAGGGTTTGTTTCTCATAGCACCAATTTTCCTGCACCTGTGAGGGGAGTTCGACAAAATCCCAAAGAACGCTTGTGCCCGCCAAAGATTGATAGGTTACTTCAGAGAGCAGGGCGTGAATGGCATGGCCCATTTCATGGAAGAGCGTGGTGACTTCATCATGAGTGATGAGCGAGGGGGTGTCTTTGGTGGGTTTGGTGAAATTGCATACAATGGCAACCAAAGGACGTTCGATTTTTCCGTGAAATAGCCCTTGTGAGCGATAAGCCGTTTTCCATGCGCCGTTTTTCTTGCCCTTGCGCGGGTGGAAATCACCGTAAAGCGTGCCGACAAAATCGCCGCTGGTTTCATCATAGACATTGAAAACTTTGACATCTTCATGCCATACGGGGTAATCATCGGCTGGTTTGAAAGACAGGTTGAACAGCTCGGTAAAATGTTTGAAACAGCCTTCCAGAACATTATCCAGCGGGAAATAGGGGCGCAAATCTTCGGAAGAAAAATCAAAAAGTTTCTTTTTCAGTTTTTCTGCATAATAGGCGGTATCCCAAGGCTGTAATTCCTCAAGACCGTCTGTGTCGCGGGCAAAATCTTTCAGGCGCTCCAATTCCTGTTCCGCGGCGGGTTTGTAGGTGTTTTTCAGCTTGTCCAGAAATTGTAAAACCGTTTGCGGCGTTTCGGCCATACGGCGCTCCAGCACAAAATCGGCATGGGTTTTATACCCCAAAAGATTGGCGCGCTCATGACGCAATTCGACAATGCGTTTACAGTTTTTCGAATTATCAAATTCATCGCTGCCATCTTCGGACCATGCACGTGAAGCCATGGCCCGCCAGAATTTCTCGCGCAGATCACGGTTTTCGGCGAACTGAATAAAGGGGGTATAGCTTGGGAAATCAAGTGTAAAGAGCCATTTTCCTTCATAACCGCGTTCTTCGGCGGCCAGCTTGGCGGCCTCGATCGCATTATCGGGCAATCCGGCCAGATCGCTTTTATCATTGATTAGCATTTCAAAGGCTTCGGCAGATTTTGTGGCATTGTTCATGAAGGTGGGGCCAAGAACGCTCATTTCCTGCGCAATCTCGCGAAAGCGTGCTTTGGCCTTTTCATCCAGTAAAGCGCCGCTGCGCACAAAACCCTTATAAGTATTATCCAGCAAGGTGTCCTGCTCGGTCTTCAAATTCAGGCTTTCGCGCTGATCATACACGTTTTTCACGCGCTCGAAGAGCTTTTCATCCAGCATAATGTCATTGGAGAATTCCGCCGTGATAGGCCCCATTTTCTCGGCCAATTCATGCAAGCCATCGCCGCCTATGCAAGAAAGCTGGTTGTAGAAAACAGATGTCATTTGATCGAGTTTTTCAGACGCGGTTTCCAGCGCCACGATTGTATTCTCGAAGTCGGGCGTATCTTTATTATCGCGGATGGCTTCTATATTGTGACGCGCCTCTTTAATGGCCTCTGCCAGCGCCGGCATATAATCATCTTCGCTGATTTGGTCGAAGGGCGGTGCGTGATTGGGGAGGGCGGAGACTTCCAGAAGCGCTTTAACAGACATAAAATTTCAATCCTTTTACTTTTCTTATTCCTTCTAATATATAAGAGATTATGGATGGTTCAAGCAATAAGGGCGCTCCGCGTTCCAAAGAATTCGATGATGTGTATTTTTCGGCGCAAGATGGCCTTGCCGAAACGCGCCACGTTTTTCTCGAATCCAATGACTTGCCCCGCCGCTGGGAAGGGCGGGAGCAGTTTGTTATTGCTGAAACCGGCTTTGGTACGGGGCTTAATTTTCTGGCGACTTGCGCCTTGTATGACCAAGCGCCTGCGTCTTTGAAAAAGCTACATTTTATTTCCTTTGAAAAATTTCCGCTGACTGCCCGACAAATTGCGGACTATTTAGAGCCGTGGCGCAGGGAATTTCCTGAATTCCTCGATATTTTACTTGATCACTATCCTTTAAGAACGCCTGGTTTTCAGCGTATGGAATTATGCGAAAATATAACGCTTACATTGATTTTTGATGATATAAACGAAGCCATTCCTCAAGTTGAGGCCAACGTTGATTGCTGGTTTTTGGATGGGTTCAGGCCAGCCACCAATCCCGATATGTGGAGTGATACCCTGTTTTCCAATATGGCGCGGCTGAGCAATAAAGGCGCAAGTTTTGGAACATTTACAGCCGCCGGATTCGTCAAGCGCGGTTTACAAGAGGCGGGGTTCGAGGTGCAAAAGGTGAAAGGCTTTGGCCGCAAAAGAGAGATGCTGACAGGAATTTACAAAGCCGGAGGGAAGCCATGAAAATTGCCATCATCGGGGCGGGATTGGCTGGGTTATCTTGCCACCAATTTTTAAAACAATACGTTTCGGATCTTGAAATATATGAGGCCGGGTCGAATATTGCAAGTGCAGCTTCCGGGAATGATATCGGCGCGGTCAATCCGCGTTTGAGCGCTTTTAAAACGCCGGAAAGTGAATTTTATAGCGCGGCTTATAGCAATGCTGTGCGCTTTTTCGATCGGCATGGCGGTGCATTTGACTGGCATAAATGCGGCGCGCTTCATTTGATAACCGATGAGAAAAAAGAAAAGCGCTATGCCCAGACATTAGAAAACTGGGGTTGGCCACAAGATTATATGCGCCTTTTAACGGTGCAGCAGGCTTCGGAAGTTTCCGGCATAGACTTACAGCATAAAGCCTTACACCTCTCGCAAAGCGGTTTTTTAAATCCGAAAAAACTCTGCGCCTATTATGCAAGCGGTGCGAAGATTAAATTCGGGGCTAAAATAACGTCCTTAAAGGATATCAAAGCCGATATTATTATTCTGGCTTGCGGGCAAGGATTGCGAAGCATAAAGGAAACAAAGCATTTGCCGCTTGGTGCGGTGCGCGGGCAAATCACGCATGTTGACGTTACGGCCAAATCTTCCGCTCTGCGCTGTAATTTGCATTATGGCGGCTATTGCACGCCGGCCTTGAACGGCACACATATTATAGGGGCAAGCTTCCAGCGCTGGTTAGACCACAGCGATATTATAGAGCAAGATGACCAGGACAATATCGATAAACTGGTCGCTGTCGCCCCAAATCTTTGTGAAGGCTTACAAGTAACAGGCCAAAAAGCATCCGTGCGCACGACTTCGAATGATCATTTTCCTGTCATTGGCGCTTTGCCGGGGTATGATAATGTGTTTATTTCCGCCGCGCATGGCTCTCACGGTATTATCAGCTCCTTTGCGGGTGCGCGGCTGCTGGCTGATATGATTATGCGCCAGCCTTTATCCTTGCCCCGGAAAACCTTGCAGGCATTAAGCCCCCAGAGATTTTTAAAAGGATTATCAGGATAAACCGATCTTTGAGGTTTTGCGGTTCGCAAACTTCCTATACAATCGGGCGCGTTATGGGAGAATTTTTCGGATTGCCGATTTTGGATTTCTGGTTGCCGCCGATTATAGCGTTTGCGGCTGTGCTGTTATGTGTGCCTGTGGCAAGAGAATTGGGCATTGCGCTTGGTCTGACCGACAAACCCGGGGGGCGAAAAAACCATGATGAAGAAGTTCCGCTTGTCGGCGGCCTTGTGATCTTCCCTGTTTTCATGATCTGCGGCATGTTTGCTGGCTTTGATATAGTGGCATATTTGCCGCTTTATCTGGGGCTGACAATGATTTTGATTACAGGCGCGCTCGATGATCGCTTTCATATAAGCGCATGGGTTCGCTTTTTTATTCAATTTCTGGCCGCTGGGCTAATTGTGATTGTCGGCGATGCGCGGCTTTATCATCTGGGCAATTTGTTCGGCTTTGGTAATCTGGGCCTTGATTTCATGTCGATCCCTTTTTCCATTATCGCCGTTGTGTTGTTTGTCAATGCCATCAATTTGATGGATGGTCTGGATGGCCTCGCGGCGGGTAAAAGCGCTGTTGTGCTTGGCTGGCTTATGCTGGCGTGCGCCTTTGCCGGGCAATGGCCGCCCTTTTTTGCGATGGCTGTTTTGATGGGCTGTATCCTTGGGTTTCTATTTTATAATATGCGCCATCCCCTTCGTTCCAGAGCCTCAATTTTTCTGGGGGATGCGGGATCATTATCCTTAGGGCTGGTTTTGGCGTGGTATTGCATAGGGCTGGCGCGCGAGCCTGATCCCGTTGTGGTTCCGATCACTATTGCCTGGATCATTGCCTTGCCTGTTATTGATGCTTGCGGCCAGTTTTACCGCCGCGTGAAAGAAGGGCGCCACCCCTTTGATGCCGACCGCGGGCATTTCCACCATCATTTTGTGCATGCCGGAATTCCTGTCGGGCGCTCTACCGTCCTTATTCTTGCTTGGGGCGTTGCGCTCGGCGCGATTGGCTATTTCGGGATTCATTATGGTTTGCCGCAATATGTTTTGACGATTGGCTGGATTATCCTTTTGTTTTCGCATATGGCGCTATCTTATAAGCCACAGCGGTTTATACGGTTATTATCGCGTCTGGGCGTAGAGCCGAAAGATTTGGATCTTAATCAAAATACGAAGAATTAGATCAGGGAGATGCTAACCAATACAGCACATCAAATCCAGTTTCATTGATGGCCATAAAGACTATGGCGAGCGCGCCACCCATTTCCCAAGGGATACGAAATCCATAAGTCAGAATAAAAGCGGCAAGGCCATAGGAATATAAGGCAAAAACAATATTGATATTGTAAATCTCCTCCCAACTATGCCAGCCCAGCCCCAAAGAAAAGATGAGAGGCGTGAATAACAAGGTGGGAAGTATAAGGCTCCAATGACCTGCGGTGATGACCAGCCAGAAATGCTCTGTTTTATTAAAGCCGCGGGCAAAAGCATACAAAACGCTTACGTTTAGAACAAAACCGAACAGGCCTTTTACCAAAAACATCCCTGCGGTTTCCGCAAAAGGCAGGTGCGCAATTTCTTTTTGATGCGGGTGGCTATAATACAGCGCCAGAAAGTTAAGCGGCATAATAGCCAGCGGCACAAGAAAAGAGTTTAAGGCCGTCTTTATATCGGTATTAAACCGCTGTATTCCTTTTGGCATAAAAAGAGCAAGCTCTAATGCGCCTAAAATTGAGTTTTTGGGAATTGCGGGTGAGTTTTGCATCTGCTTTTTTAGCCTTGGTTCAGATATTAAACTATACCCTGTGTGGCCAGCATCAGGCCAGCATTTGCAAGCCTTGTGCGCCGATCCACTTCACGGCATCCAGCGCGCTTTGATGGATAGCCATGGAGCAAACAGCGACAAAAACGGCCAATTCCATCGGTACGCGCAAAACATGCGCCGCCATAAAGGCCGTATAGGCATAAGAATAAAAAGTAATGCAGATCATCAGCGGATAGACCTCCTCCCAGCTATAAACCCCATTCATAAAAGCAAGGGAGAGGGGGAGCATGAGCAATGCCGCAGGCAGCGTGAGAAAATTATTGGCCGTGACCATGCGGGCAAAACATTCCACGCGGTTCAGGCTTTTGGCCATAATATAGATAAAGCCCATAAATCCGGTGAGATATAAAACTGTTCTAAGTCCATACATGATAGCCAGCGCATAAGTCGCGCTTTGAGAAAGCTCTGAGCCTTCGGGATGAGCGGCAATCATCGTGGCAACAGAAAGCGGTAAAACCAGTAAAGGGATAAGAAAAGAGCGCTTCATCGCGGCCTTGCTGACCGAAAAACGCTCGGCGCCCTGTTTCATGAACAGGGCCGTTTCCAAAGTGGCCAGCAGATTGCGTTTTATGTAGTGTGGACGCGGATATTGCGCAGTTGTATTCATTTTTTCACCCTCTATTTTTACATCTTCACTATTGCGTGAAAGTTTTAATTTTTTCTTAAAGTTTAGCATTTTCACCCGCTCTATTACAAATTTGCGTGTTGGGCACTTACCAATGTGGACAAGCCTTGGGATAACCATGTTCACACTTGACGCTTTCCAGCGGCTGGCGGAAAATGGGAAAAATCTGTAAATATCCTATTCGAATGCCATGCTTATGAATAAAAAATCGTTTTTGATTGCCAGTGTTTTCTCTGCCCTTATCTTGCCGGCTTGTAGCCAGATGGACATGGCGCAAGGCGCTTGGCAAGAGCCTGATATTAATTCTATTAGCGGTGTGCGCGCCGATACAAGCGAGGATTTGCTGGCTGCACAAGGACGCTGGGCTTTGGTGGAACAGCAAGGCGCTCAAGAACCGTTATATTTACATAGCTCTGCACGAAAGCAGGTTAATCCTTATAATCGCACGAAAAAGCAATTTATTTCCGAAGCCCGTCTGGCCAATATTGCCGGAACCAAGGGTGAGCAGGATATCCGTTTTCGCTTGCTGAAATTAGAACAGGAAGGCGGGCGAGATTTTCCGGCCCCGCAGGATAATGCAGCGCTTGCATATATAGAGCGCGGCGATGAGAGTTTTGATATTGTGGCTCTGCCTGATAAA
>JBKHDZ010000075.1:0-8870 GCA_046541095.1 Alphaproteobacteria bacterium | reverse complement strand
CCAAAGCTTGTTTTACGTTATCGAGTAAAGGAATTTTCTTGCCGCCGCGCACGCCTTCATCGGCGGTAATAACCAGCTTGGCATCGCAATCATTGATACGGTCGGATAAAGAACTTGGGCTAAAGCCGCCAAAAACAACGCTGTGCACCGCGCCAATACGCGCGCAAGCCAGCATCGCATAGACGGCCTGCAAAACCATCGGCATATAAATGATAACGCGCTCGCCTTTTTCGACGCCTAAAGATTTTAAGCCATTGGCCAGAAGAGATACTTCGGTTTGTAATTCTTCGTAAGTAATTTTTTCGTCCTGATGCGGCTCATCCCCTTCCCAAATCAGGGCGACATCATTGCCTTTGCCGTTTTCGACATGTCTGTCCACGCAGTTATAGCAGGCATTTAGCGTACCATCCTCATACCATTTAATCGACACATCACCATCGAAAGAGGTATTTTTGATAATGGTCGGCTGTTTCATCCAATCAATACGCTTGCCCTGCACCGCCCAGAAAATATCGGGCTGGGAAATGGAGCCGTGATACATGGCTTCATATTGTTCGGGCTTTATATTCGCATTTTTTACGATGCTATCTGCGGGTTTAAAAATCTCGTCACTCATTGGGTTTTCACTTTCGTTTTTTGACTTTTGCGCACCAGAATAATACCAACGCCCGCCGTTGTTAAGAGGCCGCCGAAAACCATTGTCCATGTAATGGTTTCACCGAGTATAAGCATCGCAAAAACAATTCCCAAAAACGGCATGAGCAGAATCAGGTTTGGCAAAATGCTCATATCATTGCGCGTTAATAGCCTTTGCCAGAGAATATGCGAGGCGCTGACAATACCGATCTGGAAAATAAAGGGCAGGATAAGATAGCTGTAATCAACCCCTTCCCAGTCATAGATAAGTGGCTCTTCCATCAAAAAGGCCAGGCCAATGATAGGCAGTAGTGAGAGCAGATTTAAATGCGCCAGATAGTTCAAAATGGAAACGCCTTCCAATACTTTCATCCGCGCATAACATAGCGATACAAAAATCATAGAGAAAATTAATACGATTACACCACTGATAGAAGGTGGGTTTTCAGGAATGCCGACCAGGATAACAACGCCGAAAATTCCTAGTAGAACGCCCATACCGCTACGCCAGCCAATGCGCTCGCCAAACAAAAGGATGCCCCAGCCAATAGAAAATATAATTTGGGTTTGCATGATGATAACAGCTGTCGAGGCGTCCAGTCTTTCTAACGACCAGAACAAGGTTCCCCAATGCAAAACGGCCATGAGAAAGGAAATTTGCAAGAGTATTTTGAATTTTTCACGCCCCGGCCAGCGGTAAAACGGGATGAATATGATCGAAGTCAGTATCAAGCGAATAGCGAGAGCCGTAACAGGTTCCAGCTCGATTAAAATCATTTTAATGACGACGGTGTGTAAAGCCCAGATAGCGACAACAAGGATGCCGAGGACAATATCGCGGGGGGTGATCATTGGTTTGTTTTCAATATCATAAAAAGGATTAGCCAAATAATCCTGCACCAAAACGCCCCTCGACAGGGGGCCTGGGGATAAAGTATTGAATATCTACCCCAAATTCTTGCATGAAATGCTCGCGGCCTTGTAAACCTAGCTTTTTTTGATATACATGGTCATGGAGTGGTGAGTTTTCTATTGTTTGCTCCAGTTCATGGATCACCTTGATTTCTGCCAAAATTCTTAGTCCGATTTGTCTTTTCTTCTCTTTGTCTTCGATATTAGTATGCGGTATATTTCTCCATTCGTTTGTTAGGTTTTTCATTTTTTACAAACCGCCCATTTTGCAGATCAAATCCCATTCCTCTTGTTTGACAGGGGAAACTGAAAGGCGCGATTGCTTGACCAGCGCCATATCGGAAAGTTCGGACGTGGCCTTGATTTCCTTCAAGGTTACGGGGTGTGGCATATCTTTAACCGCCTTAAAATCAACCATTCCGAAACGGCCTTTTGGGTCTGTGTGATCGGGATAGTATTCTTTCACAACTTCGCAAATGCCAACGATTTCCAGCCCCTTATTGGAATGATAGAAAAATGCGCGATCGCCGATTTTCATGGCTTTCATGTTATTGGAGGCCTGATAATTGCGCACGCCGTCCCAATGTTCGACGCCTTTTTCTTTTTGTTGCTGCCAACTCCATTTAAAAGGTTCTGATTTAATCAGCCAGTATTGCATATTTTTCTCTCCGGTTTTTTATATATTAAGCCGATGATAGCGCCCATAGTCAGGCATTGAAAGAAGGTTCCTGAAAACCATAGCCATGTAAGTAAAAAAGAGATTGGCATATAGGTATATGTACCCATTTGAATGAGGCCCAGTAAAAGCCCCAGTGCAAAGCCAAAACGTAATCCCTGCCCGAGGGTGGCTTGCGGTGTGTAATAAGCATAGAGCACGCACATAAATGCGGAGAAAAGGAATTGGATGGTTAAGGTTAAGGGTATTTTATCAGCAACATCTTCCGGACTGCGCCATAAAAAGGCTGTGTCGTCGTAAATATCAACGAGCAATATTCCATGGTACAAAAAATCAAATGCAAAGACAAAAATATATGTCGCTATAATAGATAGAATGAGCCGTGGATAGTGCATAACAAAATTCCTCCCCCTCAAGACAATGTCTTATATCTTATTTCCCTGAAATTTCATACCCGAATGGGCGGTTTAGCATTTCTTCAATGGCATCATCCACGCTATAGCCATCATCTAAAAGATGCGCCACCGCCTCGCTGATCGGCATATCGACGGCATGTTTTTTGGCAAGTGATAACGTGGAGCGTACGGTGTGGACGCCTTCGGTGACGGCATTGCGTGAACCCAGAATTTCTTGCAGGGTTTTTCCTTCTCCCAGAGCCGCGCCTAGGGAGAAATTCCGTGATTGCATGGATGAGCAGGTGAGCGTTAAATCGCCGATACCGCACATACCAAGAAGGGTTTCTCGTTTGGCCCCCATAGCAACGCCAAGCCGCGCAATTTCGGCGATACCGCGCGTTTGCAGAGCAGCTCTGGCGCTTTCACCCAATTTGCGGCCATGTACGACGCCGCAGGCAATGGCGATCACGTTTTTAATGGCGCCGCCAAGCTGGGTGCCGATGATATCGGTGGTTGTGTAGGGGCGAAAACCAGGAACGCCGATAACATCCTGCAATTCCTGCGCAACGTCTTTATCCTTTGCGGCAATAGTGGCCGCGCCCGGCAAACCTTTTGCAATTTCGGAGGCGAAGGTCGGCCCGGTCAAAACGGCAATAACCGCATCAGGGCAAACCTGCTCGGCCACTTGCGACATGAGAAGCCCGCTTTCCAACTCAATGCCTTTTGAGCATATAACCAGCGGCTTTCCTTCCACAAGCTTGTCTTTGATGCTATCAATGGTAGAGCGCACATATTGCGCAGGGGTGACCAACAGCAAAATATCACAGCCTGCAACCTCTTGCAGGTCGCCAGAGGCTTTTAAAGAGGGATCCAGGGGAATGCCTGGTAAAAAGACGGTGTTCTCATGCTTGGTATTGATGGCCTCTACTACTTCGCCCTCGCGTGCCCAGATAAGGGTGTTTCGACCATGCGAGGCCAACACTTGCGCAAGTGCAGTACCCCATGCGCCGCCACCAATTACGCCTATGCTTTGTCCGCTGTATTTCACTTAAAAACCTCATCTTTTTTGAATGTGAGAAAAGAGTTTAACGCGCCTTAGGCTTTAACGCCAGCCCCCAGTTTTGGTTCGGCATTTTCATCCAGTGGCCAGCGTGGGCGGGCCTTGAAATTCAGGTGATCGCGAATGCCAAGGTTATAACGCTCAACACCTGCCCAGGCAATCATAGCCGCATTGTCCTGACATAGCTTGAGAGGCGGTGCATAAAAGCGCGTGTCATTTCTCGCGCATAATGTTTCCAGTGCTACGCGGATTTGCGAGTTGGCCGCAACCCCGCCGGATATAACGAAAACAGCCTCTTTTGGGCTGTATTCTTTTAAAAAGCGTTTTAATGCGCTTGTGCAGCGATCTTGCAAAATTTCGCCCATTTTAATTTGAAAAGCGCAAGCAAGATCGGCAACATCTTCGCGTTTGAGAGAGCCTTCGGGCAAAGCCTCGATATGCGTACGGACAGCTGTTTTTAATCCCGAGAAGGAAAAGTCGCAATTCTTTTGGCCTTTCATCGGCGAGGGGAGCGGAAAACGCTTTATAGCCTTTGCCGGGTCGGCACAGCTTTCGGCTATTTTTTGTAAATGTGGCCCGCCGGGATAAGGAAGTCCCATCATTTTGGCCGATTTATCAAAACATTCACCCGCCGCATCATCCAGCGTTGTTCCCCATCTTTTGTAGCGGCCCACATCTTCGACCACCAATATTTGCGTATGCCCGCCTGAGATAAGAAGGAGCAGGTACGGGAATTCTATTTGATCGGTCAGGCGCGGCGTTAAGGCATGGCCTTCCAGATGGTTAATTCCTAAAAAAGAGATGTTATGCGCGCTGGCAATGGCTTTTCCGGCCACCATGCCGACCATTACCCCGCCGATTAAGCCGGGGCCGGCTGTGGCCGCAACGCCATCTAAAGCCGCAAATTCAAGCCCTGCATCATCCATAGCACCCTTTATAAGCGTATCCAGATAATCCAGATGCGCACGCGCGGCAATTTCCGGCACAACGCCGCCAAAGGCGCGGTGTTCATCCAGCTGGCTTAAAACCAGATTGGATAAAATAGTGCCATCTCCGCGCACAACCGAAGCCGATGTTTCATCACAGCTTGTTTCAATCCCCAGAATGTGCAAGTTTTTGTCATACATTATCTTGGGTATTAATGAAGAGAGCAAAAGCTGTCAAATGAAAGAATTGAAAATAGGAACGCGCGGCTCGCCTTTGGCCTTGAAACAGGCGGAAATGGTTAAGGCTGCATTGGCGGCATTGCGCCCCGAGCTAGCAATCAAAATCGAAATTATCAAAACATCCGGTGATTGGAAGCCCGAACACGGTGAAACAAGGCTGTCCGAAGCGCAAGGGGGCAAGGGGCTATTTGCCAAAGAGATTGAACAGCGTTTGATTGCCGGAGAAATCGATGTCGCCGTTCATTCGATGAAAGATATGGATAGCGTTCTTCCCGCTAATCTGGTTATTCCGTGGATGTTGCCTCGGGAAGATGCGCGTGATGCGGTCATCTGTGGGTATTTAGCTAAAAATAGCCAAAATATTAATGATTTACCAAAGGGTTGCGTGATTGGGACTTCAAGTGTGCGCCGCGGCGCTTTTCTCTTGAATAAACGACCGGATCTCGAAGTTGTGCCTTTGCGCGGTAATGTGCAAACACGGCTTGATAAATTAAAGGCGGGGCAGGTCGATGTTACTTTGCTCGCAATGGCGGGGCTTAATCGGCTCGGTCTTACCCATGAAATCAGTTTTGCTGTTGAAATGGGCGATATGCTTCCTGCGGCGGCTCAAGGGGCTGTCGGCATTGAAGTGCGAGCCGATAGGCAGGTTGAGTTATCCTTTATTGGCCAAATAAGTGATGTGAATACAGTCGCTTGTGTTGGTGCGGAAAGGGAGGTGCTACGTTTGCTCGATGGTTCCTGCCATACCCCGATTGGAGCACATGCCTCGCTTGAGGATGGGCTTATGTGCTTGCGGGCGGCGGTCTGTTCGCTGGATGGTGCGCAGTGTTATGAAGAAAGCGCGCAAGAGCCTGTTTTTACATTGGAGGAAGCCAAGATTTGCGGTCGCAATTTAGGTGTGCGACTCAAACAAAAATTGCCATCAGGATTTCTTTTATGAGGAGCGGAGCAGAAAATTCCTTACTGATCACGCGCCCCTTGCATCAGGCGAAAAAGGATACACAATTTTTCGCATCCAAAGGCGTTAATGTCCTTCTTGCGCCCATGCTTGAAATCAAGCCCTTAGAGCATGAGCCAGACAAAATAGAAAAGGCAGATGCCTTTATTTTTACAAGCGCCAATGCGCTGCGTTTTTTTCCTATATCTGCTGTGAACTTTAATGGGCCTGTCTTTTGTGTTGGAAATCAAACGGCAAATGCTGCGCGGGAAGCTGGCTTTTCCAATATTCATTCAGCGCAGGGCAATGCGCATGATTTGATTGCTCATATTCAAGAGCAGGAGGAAACAGAAAAAAGCGGCCAATATTGTTATATACATGGCAAATATATCACTGCGGATATTGCCGCCGCTTTAAATGAGCGCGGTATAAAATGTGAGAGCGTGCAAATATATAATTCTGTTTTGAAAGAGCATTTGACAGGCGATGTTATTGCCGCTCTCAATAATAATGAGATTCAAGCTGTATCTTTTATGTCGCAAAGATCAGCGCAGAATTTTGTGCGCCTTGTACGTGCCGAAAGCGTTGAAAAAAGCCTGCAGACCATAAAGGCCTTGTGTTTAAGCCCATCTGTGCTAGAGTGCGTACGTGTTTTGAAATGGAAAAGTACGCATGTCTGTGCGCGGCCTGATGGCGATGAATTCCGTCATTTTTGCCTGCAAATTTTAAAAGACCATAACGAGGAAAACCATGACCGTTAAAAGCAAAAAAGCAATGGATAACGCCAGCGATATTATCGAACGTTTTGGCGGTATTCGCCCCATGTCCCATAAAACGGATATTCCCGTAACTACTATTCAAGGGTGGAAAAAGCGCAATTCCATTCCAGCTGGTCGTTATGACCAGATTGTAAGCGCCGCGCGTGAACATGATGTTGATTTATCGGGCTTAGTTGAAAATGGCGGCGCGAATAGTAATGATAAGGCTGACGTTTCCAATAAAGCCGATAATCAAATTACCGAAGATAATCAGGTTTCATCCGATAAGGACGGCACACAGACTTATTCAAATGAAGGTAAGACGCTTAAGAATAAAGAGGTCAATAAAACCGGGCCAGCCGATAAGCCGCATGCCAATGATGATTACCAGACCATCCGCCGCGAAATTTCTGATATGGAGGGGAAAGCCGTGAAGAAAAGTGTTTTGATCAGTGCTGCTTTATTTATTGTTGTGTTAGGCGGTATCGCCGCTCTTTTATGGCCGAAAGCCGAAAGCGTGAACGAAACCGTTCAAAATAATGCCGAGCAGTTGGCCAACATTGAGAGCCGTACTGGCGAAACTGGTAGCGGGATCAATGCGCGTGTTACAGATTTAATGCCCGAAAGCTGGCAAAACCAGATTGATGGCTGGATGAATGAAGCCGAGCAAATAAAGCAGGACGCTCTGAACGCCAAAGAGCAGGCGCAAGCGGCTTTGCAAAAGGTGGAGGAAATATCCGGTGATGTTCTTGGCCCCGATGCCGGAACTATGGGGCAGCGCGTAGAAAAGCTGGAAGGGCATTATCAGGATGTCATGGCAACCTCGGAAATGACATATTTTATGGATAAATTGCGTTCTATGGGCGCTTCAATTCCAGGGCAGAACATGCTGGGGAGTGCGCAAAATGAATTAAACAGCGTTTTATCGTCTTTTTCCGGTACGCCCGAGCAACTGGATGGCTATCTTGATCAGGCGCGCCAACAAAGTTCTGCGCTTGGGCAAACATTCGAAGGCGTCCCTGCTGATGATATGAAGGCTGCTGCCTTACTGTTTACATTTAATCAAATGCGCGCGGCTCTCAACCGTGAAGGCCAGCCTTTCGAAGAAGATCTGGTGCTTTTGAAGAATTTTGTCGGTCAGGATAATACGGAACTTCATACCGCTATTGATCGTTTGGCTCCGCGTGCAAAAGACGGTGTTTTAAGCGTGGAAGGTTTGAGCAATGAGTTCCGTGATGTTGCAGGGGATGCTGTTGTGGCCTCATTAAAAGGTGAAGATGTATCTGTTCAAGAAAAAGCCAAGGCCCGTTTTAACGAGCTTTTCAGCGTTGAAAAAGACGGCGAACTTGTAACGGGAACAGAAACGCAAATGCGTTTGAATGAGATCAACAATCTTCTTGAAGATGGTAATCTTGATGAAGCTATTGCCAAAGCTGATTTACTGGAGGGGCCGGAAGCAGAGATTGTTCAGCCTTGGATAGAAAAGGCCAAAGCCACACAGGCAGCGCAGGAAATGAGCAATATTCTGGGCTATAATATTGATTTGCGCACCATGGATAATATTGAGGGTATGGAAAACCCGGAAGATACAATTCCTGTAGAGCCCGGTAATATGATTTATGATCCGAAATCGGGTTTGCGCATTTATATTCCATCTGAAACAGTGATTGTGCAATAGACCCGCAAGGTCGTCTTTCATAAGGAAAAGATAGAATGAACAAACGAGGAAACAGGTTCTTTTATAAATGATACGCGCTTTATTCTTTTTGTTTAAAATTGCAATACTGGTTGCCATCGCCGTATGGCTAGCGGAATTGCAAGGCGCTGTGTCTTTCACATGGGTTGATCTGGCCGGATCCGAAACCGAAGTCAATATGCAGTTGGGAGTTTTTCTGGTTGCCGCGCTGGTTGTTCTGGTTGTTGCCCTTTTGTTATTCCGCATTATCAAAGGCGTGGCCGATATGCCGGCCGCTTTCAAACGCTATCGCCGCGAGCGTCATAAAGAAAAAGGCTTTCGCGCTTTAACTCTTGGTTTGACGGCTGTGGCGGCGGGCGATACCAAAGTTGCCAAATATCAGGCTTTCCGCGCCAAAAAATTATTAAACGGGCAAGGGGATAACGGTCTTTCCCTATTGCTATCGGCCCAGTCAGCCCGCCTTGAGGGCAATGAAAATGAAGCCAATGAGAATTTTGTGAAATTACTGCAAAGCAAAGATGCTTCCTTTTTGGGCATGCGCGGTTTGCTTCAATCAGCGCTCGATCGTCATGACAATAAAGAGGCTTTGAGCATTGCCCGAAAAGCTCTTGCCATGCACCCGCGCCAGCCCTGG
>JBKHDZ010000074.1:0-8916 GCA_046541095.1 Alphaproteobacteria bacterium | reverse complement strand
TATCTCCTGCCAATGAGAGTTATTACCCTCCACTATACTTTTAAAATGCTCTCTATTACCCGAATGCACTGTAGTAAGGGCATTTGGGGAGCGCACAACGGCAATATCTTCAAACTCGCCATGTTTAGCCCGAACCAAAGCAGAATCGTAAAGCATCATTGCAGCATGCGAAAAAGCAGTATTCATTATTCGCCCTTCGCGCCATATGCTGCAGTCACGCCAACAAGATCGCGTGCCGGAGCCTGCATCAAACCAGCCAGCTTCGTTTGTGGTGCAACCAGCAAACCAACCAGCTTGGAACGAATTTCGTCCAGAGACGGCAATTTCGCAAGCGCTTCCACTTCTTCAACGCTCAGGACTTTCTCGCCCATTGCGCCGCCGATAATAATCAGGTTTTTGTTACCTTTGGCAAATTTATGTGCAACCTTGGCAGCCGCAACAGGATCCTGAGACGTTGCGACCCCTGTCGGGCCTGTAAACATATCGGCCAGACCTTCAAATTTAGTGCCTTTCACAGCAAGCTTCGCCAGCGTGTTCTTTGTCACTTTGAAAGAGGCACCTTCTTCACGTAGCTGAGCGCGCAGATCGGTGATTTCAGAAACGCTCAAACCAGAGTAATGCGTTAAAACCACAACCTCATCATTGGCAAAACGTTCATTCAGCTCTTGTACTTCGGCTTCTTTTTGTGCGCGGCTCATGCCCATAGCTTTATTCCTTCTTTTAAGCTCTTCAAAATAAAAAAAACGAAGCTCTGCAGCTTCGTCCCATCCAAATAAAACAGTCTTATCGCATTGCGGCGATTTTTTGTTTTCTATCTATGAAAGGCTTTACTTTTTAAACGCATATAAGCGTGCCTAACAGTCTTGGACAGGAATATGTGAGGGGTATATATTCAAACTTACAAACGCTTGTCAATAAATTTCTGGCATTTTTTCATCTTTTTCGATAAAACCTATCCATGCTCAGGGACCAAATAAACACTAAGCCTGTTTTCTTTATTGCCAATGAAGGCCGCAATGGCGGAAATGGCGGCGGCGATGACCCGTTTGATCGGGATGAAGAGCTGGCCATGATTTTCAAAAAAACTCTCAACCTGGCAATTATTCGCAAAATGAGTACGCCCAATCCTTTCGGCATTGGTGATATCGTCGAAGATATTGTCGAGCGCGCCAATAATGCTGGCCCCTCCCTAATTCTCATGGCCAATAGCCTGCGCCCCATTGCCAAAACCCTTATCAATATTCCAAGCCCCAGCGACAGGGTCAACCTCGGAAGGCTGGAGATGGAATTCAAGGATTTTGATTTAAGCGTAGAGCCTTAAAACAAAAAAGCCCCAGCGATTTCTCGAAAGGGCTTTTTTAAATCATTATATTTGTGCAAGCAATTAAGCCGCTTTGGCTTGCTCGTCTTCCCCGGTCAGGGAGGCAATATCGATTTTCATGCCGGGACCCATGGACGATGTCAAAGTCACCTTACGGATGTAAGTTCCTTTTGCACCGGCAGGCTTGGCTTTTTGAATAGCATCGACAAAAGCTTTCACATTTTCAATCAGCTTTTTCGTATCAAATGAGCATTTACCAACGCCTGCATGAATAATACCGGCTTTTTCCGCGCGGAATTCAATAGCACCACCTTTGGCCGCTTTCACAGCTTCGGCCACGTTGGGTGTTACTGTACCTAGTTTCGGGTTTGGCATCAGACCTTTCGGTCCCAGAACTTTACCAAGCTGACCCACAACGGCCATCATATCAGGCGTTGCGATCACGCGGTCAAAATCCATGTTACCGGCCTTGATCTGGTCAGATAAATCTTCCGCGCCAACGATATCCGCGCCAGCCTTTTTGGCCTCTTCGGCTTTTTCATCGCGGGCAAAAACAGCCACACGAACCGTTGCACCCGTACCATTGGGCAACGTGACCATACCGCGCACAACCTGATCGGCGTGGCGAGGGTCAACGCCCAAATTCATGGCGATTTCCAAAGACTCATCAAAATTGCGGTTCTTGGCAAATCCCTGCAATGCTTCTACGGCTTCTTGAAGGCCGTAAAATTTTTCGCGGTCGATTTTTTCCAGAACTGCCTTGTTTTTCTTTGTCTGTTTCATGATTAACCCTCCACAACTTCTACGCCCATGGAGCGTGCTGAACCTTCGATAATTTTCATCGCGGCATCAATATCATTGGCATTCAAATCCGGCATTTTCTGCTCGGCTATTTCCTTGACCTGGGATTTACGGATCTGGCCCGCAACATCCGTTCCAACAAGCCCGGCGCCTTTTTGAATTTTCGCAGCCTTCTTGATGAAGTAACTCGCCGGCGGTGTTTTGGTAATAAAACTGAAAGAACGGTCTTCATAGACTGTAATCACAACAGGAATTGGAATACCTTTTTGGCTTTCAGTGTCGGCGTTAAACGCCTTACAGAATTCCATGATATTCACACCATGCTGACCCAAAGCAGGACCAACAGGCGGTGACGGGTTGGCCGCGCCACCCGGAATTGTCAGGTTAATAAAACCCGATACTTTTTTAGCCATATCTAGCTCCTTTTTGTTTTCGCGAAATTAATTTTCGCTTACGTTTAAAGAGTTTGTGGTGCGGCTCTGCATGGCAAAATTCAGCAGACAACCTTCCACAAGCCCGCGCACATTACGCAAGCACATTTAAAAAAGCAAGTATTTTATTGGCTTTACGGCTTTAAAGGCTCTGGCCGCGCAAAGCGCTGGCTTTTTTTCTTTGTCCTGCCCTGTTGCGATAATGGAACGGGGCCATATTCAAGGCATACCCTTCTATCACGAGCCACCTTACCAAACTCGGAAAGTTTAAGCGACCCGTATAATAATTGCTCTCGTGAAATACTACGCTTTTTCAACTTGAGAATATTCCAGCTCAACAGGTGTCGATCGACCAAAGATAGACACGGACACTTTCAACTTCGCTTTTTCCTCGTCGATCTCTTCGACCACACCATTGAAAGATGCAAACGGACCATCGGTCACTTTGACTTCCTCGCCAATATCGTACACCACAGATGGACGCGGGCGATCAATTCCTTCTTGCACCTGCGTTAAAATAGCTTGCGCTTCTTTTTCGCTAATTGGCATCGGCTTGTTACCACCGCCACCCAGAAAACCGGACACTTTGGGCGTATCTTTAATCAAGTGCCAGATATTATCGGTCATATCCAGCTTTGCCAGCACGTAACCGGGGAAGAATTTACGCTCGGCATTTACGCGCTGACCGCGGCGCACTTCCACCACTTCTTCGGTCGGAACCAGAATCTCTTCAATATGACCGCCCAGACCTTTTTTCTCGGCCTTTTCCTTGATGGCATCGGCCACCTTGGTTTCAAACCCTGAATAAACGTGCAATACATACCATTTTGCTGCCATTTTCTTTATCCTTATCCTTTTAATTTTTACTCAAATAAATTACATGCCCAAATTCATAATCATGCGCACCAGAAATGCGATGACCTGATCGGCGAAATACAAAAACACGGCCGCAATAAAGACCATGATGAAAACCGCAATCATGCTCACGGTTGTTTCCTGACGTGTGGGCCATGTCACTTTTTTGGCTTCCGCCTTTACCTGACGGAAAAATTCTATAGGAGATGTTTTTGCCATGTCTTCTTATCCTTTGTTATTTTTTCCGACACATTTTAAGGGTTCGCCCTCTTTGTCGAGCGTTTAAAATTTTAACCATGTCAGGAAATATGAAAGATGTTTTATACCAAGCAAAGAAGAATTTCCAGTAAAAACTTTCGTCTGTCCTTATTTCATGTAAAATATCGTGGATTATTGTTCTTTTTGTATGAAGGAGATTTTGACCATGATTGCCACCCCCGCAAAAGGCGAAAGCGTCGCGCTTCACATCACCCCGAGTGATAAATTGCGCGTTCAAATCGGAATGAGCTGGGATACCGCCCGCAAAATGGTAAAAAAAGGGCTGATCTTCAAAAAAGAGGAAATGGTCAATGTAACCTTTGATCTGGATCTTTTTTGCTGCATTTATAATAAAGACAATGAATTAATCGATCATGTGACGCCCGAAAATGCCAATTTGATGGATGAATCCGAACAGATTTTTCACAGCGGCGATAACCAGACAGGGCGCATTAGCGGCGATGATGAATATATATCCCTGAATATGGCGTTATTGCCCGAGAATATTCACAGCATTGTTTTTTTCGCCATGGTGCATGATAAACAAGCCTTTAAAGATATAGCCAATGTGCAAATCCGCGTGGCCGATGGGGCCAGCGATGAAAACCAGCTGGAATTGCATTTACAAAATATGACAGACGCAACAACGGACAGTTTTATCTTTGTCTGCCTGCACCGCGATGACAGCAAGGAACATGGCTGGATGCTGAAAAATATCAGCGAGTTTAAAAACAGCGACAGCGTTGAAGACTGGGCCGAAGAAGGCAAAGCCTTCCTGCCCTAACATTAGACCGTCTTACCATAAGCAGTTTTTACGCTTCTTTCCAACGCAGAACAGGTTTTCTGGCGGCCTTCACCTCATCCAGTCTTTTGCGCGGTGTGCTTTGCGGGAATGAATGATATTGCTCGTCTTTTCCTTGTTTCGCATCGGCGGCAATATTTTTCATCACTTTAATAAAGCGATCCATCGAATCCTTGCTTTCTGTTTCTGTGGGCTCAATCAGCATTGTGCCCGGAATATGAATCGGGAAATACACCGTCATCGGGTGGAAGCCGTTTTCGATCAGCCCCTTGGCAATATCCAGCGTAGTAACATGATGATCTTTTTGCGCTTTATCGGTCAGCAAAGCCTCGTGCATGCAAGGGCCTTGATGGGCGAAAGGCGCATGATAATCCTCTTTTAATTGTTGCAAAATATAATTGGCGTTGAGAACCGCATCTTCCGAGACACGTTGCAAACCATCACTGCCATGCGAGAGCATATAGGTGAGCGCGCGCACATGCATACCAAATTGCCCTTGATAGCCTTTCAAGCGCCCAAGTGTGGTGGGGCGATCCTCTACGGTTTCCAGCTTATAATGCTCTCCTTCTTTCAAAACGGTCGGCACGGGCATATATTGCGCCAGCTCTTCTGTGCAGCAAATAGGCCCCGAACCCGGGCCGCCGCCGCCATGCGGTGTTGAAAAAGTTTTGTGCAAATTGATGTGCATGACATCCACGCCGAAATCACCGGGCTTTACCTTGCCAACCAGCGCATTAAAATTGGCGCCGTCACAATAAAAATAAGCGCCCGCCTCATGCAGCAATTTTGAAATCTCCAGAATATCTTTTTCAAATAAACCGCAGGTATTGGGGTTGGTAACCATCATCGCGGCCACATCTTCTCCGTTTTCATCACTGGCATAAAGCGCTTCCTTAAAGGCCTCCAAAGTCAGCATACCATTTTCCTTGGTCGGCATATTGCGCACTTCATACCCGCACGTTACAGCCGTGGCCGGATTGGTGCCATGCGCGCTATCTGGCGTTAAAACAATGCGGCGCTTTTTATTCTCGCCCTTTTGCTCATGGGCGCGGCGAATGGTCATCATGCCGGCCAGCTCGCCATGCGCGCCTGCGGCGGGTGACAGACAGACACCGGGCAATCCGGTCAACTCGGCCAGCCAGCCCTGCAATTCATACATCACGCCCAGCGCGCCTTGCACCGTGCTTTCCGGTTGCATCGGATGAATATGCGCAAAACCCGGCAAGCGCGCCAGTTTTTCATTCAGACGCGGATTGTGTTTCATTGTACAGGACCCAAGCGGGAAAAACCCATGGTCAATGGAATAATTCCATGTACTCATCCGCACAAAATGACGTAAAGCCTGCGGCTCTGATACTTGCGGTAAGCCGATTTTCCCGCGCGGCTCCTGCCCCGTTCTCAGAGCAATATCTTGGGCGGGCGGAAAATCCACACCCGGGCTATCACTGCGCTCTTTTTCCCAAAGCAGGTTTTCTTCATAATGAAGACCGCGATTGCCATCCACCATAGAGCTTTGATCCATATCCATTTCCTGATCCATTTGTCGTTCCGCACTCATTTATTTACACCATTGCAACATTGTTAATTTTTCAAATTTTTTTCTTTTGGAGGAACCCCAAGCGAAAGCCGCATGTTTGGTAAGTATTCGGAAATCAACAATCTTAGAGAAAAGGAGATTATCATGACGAATAAAAATGAAAACCAGCAAAACCAAACAGAAAAACGTGATCAGCGTGACCAGCGTACTACCGAAAACGATCCCAATCGACGCAACAAGCAAAGCGACCAGGATTAGAGGTAACGTCGGCAGGATTATTGCACAATCCCTGCCGTGATCTCTAGCAAAAGCCTCGCACATTAGCGGGGCTTTTGTTTTTGGTCTTTCCTTTGTTGCTACCATTACAAGCACTCTTTAATGGACGCGCACAGAGATTTGATGTCTTTATCCTG
Source organism: Alphaproteobacteria bacterium (assembly GCA_046541095.1). Taxonomy (GTDB): domain Bacteria; phylum Pseudomonadota; class Alphaproteobacteria; order Micavibrionales; family Micavibrionaceae; genus UBA2638. Next base: position 2,498 of record JBKHDZ010000074.1, on the reverse strand, counting down.
TGTCATCTCCGTGGCGGCCAGTAGCAATCTGTTTCCTTCCAGCGCATAGCCTGCAATAATACCTTTAGCCGCCAGCTTCTCAACAACGCCCTTGGCATCTTTGGGAAGGCTCACAACAAATTCATTAAAGAAATTTTCATTTTCAACGCTCACGCCATCAATTTTTTCTAACGCATTAGCCAATTTACAGGCCGCTTCATGGTTCAGACGCGCCAGCTGTTTAAAGCCGTCCTCACCCAGCAAAGACATATGCACCGTAAAGGCCAGCGCGCAAAGTCCCTGATTGGTACAGATATTGGATGTCGCCTTATCGCGGCGGATATGTTGCTCGCGGGTAGAGAGCGTCAACACAAAGCCGTGCTTTCCTTCCGCATCTTCGGTCATCCCGCATAAGCGCCCCGGAATCTGGCGCATATATTTTTCCTTGCAGGCAAAAAAACCAAGATGCGGGCCACCATAAGACATCGCCAGACCAATGCTCTGCGCTTCGCCGCAAACAATATCGGCTTCAGTGGGAGCAGGCAATAATCCCAAAGAGATAATCTCATTCACAACAACGATTAATAAAGCCCCTGTTTCATCGCATTTCTTGCGCAGCTCGGCATATTTATAAGGATTGCCGAAGAAATCAGGGGACTGAACAATCACGCAGGCCGTGTCTTCATCCGGCACGCTTGAGTCATCAACGCTAACCTCACCATCGAAATTCCAGATATAGGATTCCAGCACTTCTTTGTAATCGGGGTGAATAGCATTACCCAAAGATATTTTCTTGCGCTTGGTCACGCGCATGGCCATGAGTGCGGCTTCTGTCATGGCCGTTGCCCCGTCATATAAAGAGGCATTGGCAATATCCTGCCCGGTTAGTTGTGCAATAAAGGTTTGGAATTCAAATATAACCTGCAACGTGCCTTGCGCAATTTCCGGCTGGTATGGGGTGTAGGCCGTTAAGAATTCCGAGCGCTGGATAATGTAATCAACAGAGGATGGAACGTGGTGAAAATATGTTCCCGCCCCCAAAAAGAACGGCCCATCCACGGCAGCATGGTTTTGATTGGCATACGCGCCCATATAACGCTCGACCTCCAGCTCGCCTTTATGTTTTGGCAAATTGACCAGCCCATCCACAAAGGCTTCTTTGGGCACATCGCGGTATAGTTCATCAACATGGCTATAACCACATTCTTTCAACATCGCCGCTCTGGCATTTTGAGTCTGGGGTAAATATCGCATTATCTATTGTCTTTCCAACTATATTTAATTTTCAAACCAAGCACGATGGCCGCAAAAACCGATCCGATCGAATACCAGAATATGATAGAAGCCGCCCCGCTCATCAATCCATAAACCAGCCATAAAATATAAGAGGCCAGCAACATAATAAACATCCGCGTGGAAACGGCATCAGCCTTTTTTTCTTTTAATATCTTCAAGGATTGCGGCACTGTGGAACAGACCGATAAAAAACCGGCCACCAATCCAACAATTTCAACCCAGGGAAGCCCAAACAAAAAAGCTCTTTTTATCCTTTAATCCAATTTTTAATCCAGTTCAGCGAGATAGCTTTTATATGCTGCCTCATCCATCAATTCTGATAACTGATCAGTATTGTCCATTTTGATCTTGGCAATCCAGCCGCCATCGACCAAAGGCTTGGCAATCAATTCCAGATCATCGGGCATATTATCATTGGCCTCGACAACTTCCCCATCCACAGGAGAGTAAACCTCTGCCGCCGTTTTAACCGATTCGACCACAGCAAAATCATCGCCCTTACCGACCTTTTTGCCGATATCGGGCAATTCCACATAGACCAGATCCCCCAAGGCTTCACGCGCGTAATCGGTAATCCCGACCCAGGCAACATCACCTTCGACATATACGCATTCGTGGTCTTTTGTGTATTTCATTTCAGCCATTCATTTACTCCTTGTCGTATTATTGTTTTCAAGCTGCTTTATTTTTCATTGACTTTGTTTTCGAGGGAACAAAAGGCAATCCACTTACTTCCGCAGATATATTCCGCCCGCGCACATTGGCAAATATTTTTGTCCCGTTTTCCGCATAATCAGGGGACACATATCCCATACCGATCGAGGATTTTAAAATGGGGGAATGTCCGCCGCTCGTCATAACGCCAATCACTTCGTCTTTTTCATTGTGCAATTCCGCGCCTTCGCGGGCAATACCTTTGTCGGTTAACTGAATACCCACCAATTTGCGGCTTGGGCCTTGCGCCAGTTCTTTTTGAATGCGCTCATAGCCGAAATAACCTTGCGTTTGCTTGGATATAATCCAGTTTAATCCGGCCTCGACAGGTGAAGTTGTCGAATCGATTTCATGACCGTACAAAGCATAGCCCATTTCCAAGCGCAGCGAATCGCGTGCGGCCAATCCAATGGGTTTTACAACATTATGCTCGGCCAGCTTTTCCCAGACTTCTTCAGCCAGCTCGTTGAATACGCTAATCTCAAAACCGTCCTCGCCGGTATAACCAA
>JBKHDZ010000073.1:0-9011 GCA_046541095.1 Alphaproteobacteria bacterium | reverse complement strand
CCGCTATTGGCAAGGGAATTACGGTGGCTGTCCCCAATGCCTTAACCAAGGAAAACGATGTGGCCAATGCCCATGCTTTATTGATGGCCGGCGGTGATGTGGAATGGCTGGATGATGAAGATTTGATGGATGCCGTTACAGCGCTGTCCGGTAGCGGCCCCGCTTATATTTTCCATCTCATAGAAATTCTGGCCAGAACGGGAGAAAAGCTGGGGCTTGAAACTGAACTGGCCATAAAACTTGCGCGCCAGACTGTTATCGGCAGTGCCGCACTGGCTGAAAGCGAGCCGGATATTCCTGCCGCGCAGCTCCGCGAAAATGTTACCAGCCCAGGCGGCACAACAGAAGCCGCCCTGAAAGTCTTGATGGATGGGAGGCTGGAGAATATCTTTGAAGAAGCCTTAAAAGCCGCGCACAAACGCGGTCAAGACCTGAATAGTAGCCTGTAAACTATTGAATTTGCGCAATTATCCTTAAGCGCCTTTGCTTAGCGTTTTCATTAAACCTTCAGCCGCCATATCCTCGACTTCGGTTTTATTGAAATTGGCAGGACGCGATGACCATTGATTTTGATAACCGGGCTGCCTTTCAATATACCCCAACGCATCATTCAGATCACTTAAACTCTGATAATGCTTATCAGGCAAAACGCGCAAAATCTGCAAAACGTCTTCACTAGCGCCTTCATCTTGCGCGTAAGTCACGATTTCCCTTTTTTCTCTGGGAAAATTCAAATCATCCAGAAACACTTCAACATTGACCGGTTTGTCATCTTCTTGCATAAGCTCACTCCTTAATTAGCCTTAAAAAGCAAACAAAGAAAAAATCATTAAGTTCACTGCAAAAGAAGATATATGAGAAAAAATTATTGAGGCGTTTTTTTAACGGCCTTTAGTACCAAGACCGATATCTTTGGCAAGTTTTGATCTCCGCTCTGCATAATTGGGAGCCACCATTGGGTAATCGGCGGGCAATCCCCAGCGCTCTCGGTATTCTTCTGGGCTCATGTCATAGGCCGTTTTTAAATGGCGCTTTAACATTTTCAGCTTTTTACCATCCTCCAGACAAATAAGGTAATCAGGCTGGATAGATTTTTTGATTGGAACAGCCGGTTGCGGGCGGTCAGCCAGAATATTGCTCTCCTGCCCTAATCCCGACAAGGTTTTGAAAACATTCTCTATCACAGGCGTTATTTCATGGGTTCCTACAGTGTTGTGCGATACATAAGATGACACAATTTCCGTTGTTAAATGGAGTAACTCTTCATGTGTAGGATTTTCAGCCATAATAATCTCCGCATTGTCTATTCAGTAGTAATATTGATTACTTACTACTTAAATCTAGCAAATAAACCTTCTTTATTACAAATTTATTTTACTAATAAAATATTTAAGAAATAGTAATGAATAATAAACAACTTCTTTATTATTTCTCTAATTGACGCGGCAGGGTTTTCGGGGCGCTGACATCGGCGTTGCGCAAATAAAGCGGAGCAATGCTTTCAGATATATTTTGGTCATTTTGAAAGCACTCAAAACCCATCTCCGCCAATATAAAGGGATCGGGGTATTCAAAGCCCTCGACATATTGGCCGCTAAAATCGCTATCCATTTCTTTTGAAAATCTTGCAAAACCATCGCCGATAAAAACCGTATCTTGCGCGCAAAGTTTCCCGATATCTTGGGCGCTTAATGCGGCCGGGGCACTTTGCGCCTCGCCATTGCCCTCAAATATCTGGCAGTAAAACTCAGTGCGCTTGCTTTCCAGCAAAACGCAAAGGTGATTTGGCGTGGCTTCCTGCTTGTTATAATATTGCCGCGCCATAAGCTCCAGCGTGCTCACCCCTATTAAAGGTATGGAAAGTGCCAGTGCATAAGATTTGGCCGCCGATATTCCAACTCTCACCCCTGTAAAACTGCCCGGGCCGCGCGTGCAGGCCATAAGACCTATCTGCTCAAATCCAATGCCGGACTTTTGCATAGATTCTTCGACAAGGGGGATAAGAGTTTCGGCCTGTCCCCGGCTGACATCAATATGACGGCGCACCGATTGCGAAGGGCTTTTCGTGTCATAAACACACACACCGCACCCGCGCACTGCGCTATCTATCGCCAGAACATATGCGCAATCATCAGGCATTAAAGTATTTTGCACACATCATCAAAATCAAAACGCGGGCTACGCTCGAATATCGTGCTGCTATCGCCATAGCCGATATTACACAGAAAATTGATTTCGTAATTCTTATCGGGGAAAAATTCTTTCTTCACACCGTCCGCATCAAAGCCCGACATCGGCCCGCAATCAAGCCCAAGCGAGCGCGCCGCCATAATCAAATATGCCCCTTGAAGCGTACCATTGCGAAAGGCGGTTGATTTGATCAAATCATCATTGCCCGTAAACCAGCTTTTTGCATCCGTATGCGGGAACAGCTTTGGCAGATACTCATAAAACTCGAGATCATTGGCCAGCACCGCCACAACAGGCGCACTCATGGTTTTATCGACATTGCCTTCCATCAGATGTGGCTTTAAACGTTCTTTGGCTTCATCGGTTTTCAAAAATAAAAACCGCATGGGCGAGCAATTCGCGCTTGTCGGGCCGAATTTCAATAAATCATAGAGCGCTTTGATCTGCACCTCACTCACATCTTTTTCCAGCCAACCGTTATAAGTACGGGCCTTGCGGAACAGGGTATCAAAAGCAACATCATTTAAAATTTGTCCGTCAGTCATATACACTCTCCTAATATTTTATATTTTAGCAATTACAAGAGTAAGCCAATGCCTAAAAACTTCAATAGGACAGGACGGAAAACTTGAATAATACCCCTGTATTGTTTAAACCTAATGTATTCGGAAAATAATGTCTAACAAGCAGGAATTCATGGCAAAGCCTATGCGCATTTGGTCCACCCTTATATTTATTTTTTGCATGGCAATAATGGTTTCAAAAGATACACCGGCCATGCCCTCTGAAGAACAGGATACTGGCTCATCCGCCGTTATCCTTGCCTATAGCCGCATTGATGAAGACAGCTTCACGCAGACAAGTTTACGATTAAGTGATTTTGAAGCCCATTTGGAAGAGCTGAAATCCGGCGGTTACAATATTATGTCCTTGCTGGATGTCATCAAGGCTTTAAAAGAAAACGCGCCTTTGCCAGAGAAGACCGTCGCTCTTACCTTTGAGGGGGGGTATAAATCGGCCTTTACAAGAGCCATGCCGCTATTGTTAGACCATAACATCCCCTTTACCGTCTTTTATGCGAGCAATAATGCCGAAATGGATACGGGCGAATATATGAACTGGGAGGATTTAAAATCCTTGCAACGATATAAAAATGTGTCCTTGGGCATACTCCCCTCATCCTATCAGCGAGTCACAAATAATTCGAAAAGCGAGAATAAACGCTATTTGAACAATGCCAAGATTGCCTATCGCAAGCATTTTAAAGATGAAGCCACACTGGCGTCCTATCCCTTCGGCCAGCATAATGAAAGCTATAAAACCCTGATTAAAAATAGCGGCATTGAGGCCGCCTTCGGCTTGCAATCAGGCGTAGCCTATAGCGGCATGGATTTTATGAACATCCCGCGCTTTCCAATGACAGATGGATATGGCGATTTACAGCGCTTTCGTATGGTGGCCAATGCGCTTCCCATCCCGGCCAAAGATATCGAGCCGGCCGATCACGTTTTGACAAGCTCAACACCTCTTTTTGGATTTAGCGTTGATAATGATAGCGCTCACCTTTTAAAGGCAACCACCTGTTTTATTGCAGGTCAAGGACAGGCGCAAACATTTCTTGCCGGAGATAACAGGCTGGAAATTCGTCCCGCGCACCCCCTGGATGATAGCCGCGTGCGTATAAATTGCACCGCCACATCTGGTAGCGCGGAAGAACCGAAACTGCACTGGCTTGGCATGCTTTACACATTGGCCGAGCCTTTGTCATTACAGGATTAAAGCCCGGATTTAGAAATAATCAACGGGGCGCACTTCTTCGACTTCAGGCACAAAATGTTTGAGCATATTTTCAATACCCATCTTTAATGTAGCCGTAGAGCTTGGGCATCCCGCACACGCGCCCTGCATACGCAGGAAAACGATGCCATCATCAAAGCGGTCAAAAACAATGTCCCCGCCATCCATCGCCACCATGGGGCGCACGCGCGTTTCCAACAATTCCTTAATCTGGACTACGATTTCATCGTCATCTTCTGCATTATCCAAGCCAGCGCTTTCCTTGCCTTGTGCCGCCTCATTCAAAATAGGCTGATTGGTGGATAAATGCTCCATCAAGGCCGCCATAATCATGGATTTGAGCATCGACCAGTCAGTATCATCGTTTTTGGTAACCGATACAAAATCGCGCCCGTAAAAAACACCTTCTACGCCTTGAATGGAAAACAGGCGCTGGGCCAGTGGCGCGTTCTTCGCCTCTTCAACTGAACGATAATCCCGCGAACCAGACGGCATAATGTCGCGACCGGGTAAAAATTTGAGTGTTGCCGGGTTGGGCGTTACTTCGGTTTGTATAAACATCGCAATCCTTTTTAGATTAATGGTTTATCTCATAGGTAATAATTAAAATATGCTATCGATATCGCTTTCAGTCAAATGATTGGGGACAACAGTCAGCGGTACACGCAACTGCCCCAGCCCTTTCCCTGAGAAAAATGATACCAATGGCCCTGGCGCCCCGCCTTGGGAATCACCGCCCAGGACCAGCATTTTAATCGTCATATCTTCGTTAATCAGCTCTGTAAGCGCATCGGTTTTATCGCCCTCCAGAATGTAAAAGACCGGCTGCGTTCCTGTGATCGCATTCACATCACCCGCGACATCAAACAAATACTGCTCGGCCTCTTTGCGCTGTTCTTCGCGCATACGGTCCTCGATATTGCCCCAATGCAAAAAGTCCTGCTTTTCAATGATATAGGCAAGCCCTATATGCGCCTGACTTTGCAGCGATAAACGCTGGGCATAACGCAACGCCGTTGTAAAATCATCCGATTTATCGGCCACCAACAGGTAAACGCCGCGCTCGGCCTTCATAATTGCTGTTTTTAAATCACTCATTTTAAAATCCCCTAACAAGCCCGTTTAGCGATTGCGAATGAAATTAATCAACCATCCCGCAAACAAGGCCATAAAAACACACAACACACCGTAATACAGAGATTGATTGGTTGCAAACTCATAGACTTTTGCACTCATCCCGACCTGCGCCACTTTTAATTTCAAGGCTTTTTCCTGTATCACTTTTGCATCATCAAGTAGCAATGTGCGCACCGTGTACATACCGACCGGCACATTGGATGGAATATAAATCGAGGTTTTAAAAAAACCATCATCCAGAAAAATCACAGGCTGGGCATTCAAGGGAAATAATTGCTGTGTTTGCTTATTGCGTATCATCGCCTCTTGGAAAAGTTTGATATTTTCTTGCTGCGGCGGCGCGTCGGCAGGTTCGAAAAACAAGGCATTTAACCCGATATTATGGGCCTTTAATACATTTGGCTTGAAACTGCTTTCCGGCTTACTTAAAGCGTAGGCATAAAAGCCCGGCACGTTTTCAAATGTCATAGAGAGTGTATTCATCCAGGCTCCGAAAACCTGCCCTTTTTTGCGAACAACCGTTGTTTTTAGCGGCCCTTCAATACTGACCGCCACATCTACATTTTTATCCTTCACACCGTATAAAACCAGTTCAGCCCCATCAAAACCGGTTGTAATATCCACCCGGTCTTTGGCCAAATCAATGGTCAACCTTTCCTGAGCATAAACAGAGGCAGAGAATAAAAGGAGTGCCAATAATACCGCCAGAATACGCATTTACGGCACCACAGCCGTGGAATAAAGCTCCATCGGCTCCCAGAACAATTTAAAGGCCAGCCTTGTACTGACGGCCAAAACCAGAATAGCGAGAATGGTTCGGGCATGAGATGGCTTGATAAACCGGGCAAATGCGATGCCAAATTGCGAGCCAATGACACCGCCGATAATCAAAATCAGCCCCAGCACAATATCAACAGTGTGGTTAAAGGTGGCGTGCATAATTGTGGCGGCCGCCGTTGTAAAGATAACCTGGAATAAAGATGTTCCCGCCGCCAATATTGTGGGCATGCCCAAAATATAAATCATCGCCGGCACCAGCAAAAAGCCACCGCCAATCCCCAGAATAGAGGCAAGAATTCCACCGATAAACCCTATTCCTGCAGGAACCAATGCGCTGATATACAGCTTTGATCGGGGAAAACGCATTTTATATGGCAGCCGCGCAATAAATGGGGATACTTTTGTCGCATTAAATTGATTACGAACCGTCTTTTTCTTGAAATTGGAAAGAATACTTTCCGTTAGCATCAACATCCCGATACTACCCAGCAAAACCATATACAAAAGTGATACGGCGAAATCAATCTGCCCCAGATATTGCAAAAGCCTGAAAATCATAATCCCGATAAGGGAGCCGAAAATACCTCCGCAGAGCATCACAGCGCCAATTTTGATATCGACATTGCCACGCTTCCAATGCCCTATTGTGCCGGACATGCCAGAAGCCACAAGCTGGTTGGCTTGCGTACCCACCGCAACGGCAGGCGGGATTCCCAAAAATATTAAAAAAGGCGTGGTCAGAAAACCGCCGCCTACGCCAAAAACTCCTGATAAAAAGCCGACTATACAGCCCAGCATGAAAATCATATCGGCTGGCACGGACATTTCGGCAATGGGCAAATAAATTTGCATAGCGGCTTTTTAGCTCTTTATTGCAGTGTTATATAATTGCTGAGAAGTCATAGCATTATTGCAAAGCAACATGCAAGAATAAGAAAGGTCTAATATGGTTTATCAAGTGATTATTACAGATATTCAGTAAACTGTAACATCAATATCTTTTGCGCCTTTGATAACCAGGCTTTCCCCATAAAAATTTCGGTAATAGCCATTCTTGGCTTCATTGATTTCTTTGCGGAAATCCACAGATTTCACAAGGCTAAGAAACGAATTATGCCATTTGGGATAAGCATGTTTTTCAGCCGAGCATTCAACGATATAGGCTTTGTTGTTATACAACGATGCAAACATAATGCCGCGCTTTTCCATCTTGGGGCCAAGCGCTGTTGTGTAGCTGGCCTCGGCGAAAGAGGCAAAACCGCGCCCCAGACCCGCATCATCATATACGCGGTGGACATGGACATCATTATATTCGGCCAAATATTCGTCCCAGAATTGATTGCTGTAAGCCACGCGCTGGATCGAATTGGCCATATATTCCGGATAGATCGCATAGCGGTTATCTTCGCGCACGCGTAATCGGCAGATCGCATGATTATTGGCGCCAGGCGCAGCCACGGAATAAATATCATCAGGGCGCTGGTTATGGCGCACATCCCAGCGATCGGGATAGGTAAAGGATAAATGCGTTTGCGCGTCTTCCCAATAAAAGACATCGGCCTGCGCACTTCCGGCCCCCAAAGTCAGCAATGATAACGATAAAAGAAGTTTTGATTTTAAAGACATGAGATATGAATCCACTAATTACCCAAAATAATTATGACGTATTTTCACTCATCATGCCACCCTATTTCTAAAAAATAGGTTAAGAGCCTCTCCAAAAACCCATAATATTCTCAACCTCGCCAATAACGCCGGATGCAATGCTATTGGCTTTTTCATTGCCTTTTTGCAAAATACGGTCAATTTCCGCAGGATCATCCAGCAATTCACTCATGCGTTTGGTAATGGGCTCGAGATGGGCCACCGCCACATCGGCCAGCGCAGCCTTGAACGCGCCATTGGCTTCTTCACGCCCGCCAAACTCTTCAAAAACCTTGACTAAGGGAATACCTGCCAGCGCAGCATAGAGCGCAAACAAATTGCGCGCTTCAGGCCGCCCTTCAAAATCCGCTTCATTGGCGGGCAATTTCGGCTCGCTATCCATCTTGGCTTTTTTAATCTTCTTGGCAATCAAATCGGCATCATCGGTCAGATTAATACGCGTCATATCACTATCGGCCGATTTGCTCATTTTCTGGCTGCCATCGCGCAAAGACATCACGCGCGGGGCAGGCCCCGTTATCACCGGCTCGGGTTGCGGGAAAAACTCTGTTTCATAGCGGGTGTTAAAGGTGCTGGCAATTTCGCGGGAAAGTTCCAGATGCTGTTTTTGATCTTCACCGACAGGGACATGCGTGGCTTTGTAAATTAAAATATCGGCAGCCATCAAAACAGGATAAGAAAACAAGCCTAAACCTGCGCGCTCTTTATTCTTGCCCGCCTTATCCTTGAATTGTGTCATACGCTCCAGCTTGCCCATCTGGGACATCGTGGCCAAAAGCCACATCAACTGGCTGTGCGCAGGAATAGCCGATTGCACGAATATGGCCGATTTATCGGGATCAATGCCGCTGGCAATATAGGCCGCCGCAATTTCGCGCGTGGATTGCGCCAGCTTTGTATGATCGTAAGCAACGGTAATGGCATGCAAATCCACAATCCCGTACAGACATTCCGCCCCTTCATCCTGCAGCGCCACAAAGTTTTTCAAGGCCCCTAGATAATTGCCGATATGCAGATTATTGGTCGGCTGCATACATGATAAAATACGTTTCATCGCTAACGTTTCCTTCAAAATTTTTTGAAAGAATTATGTATCATGTTCGCATTTAAAAGTTAAGGCATATATGGGTTGTTGGATTGATCTTTGATAAACCCGTTTTGCATCGGGTTATAAACATCCAAATCCTGTACAATTTTTGAATAATCACGCGCTTTCGCCAGAGCAAAAATTGCGGGATGTTTAAAATTCAGCCATTCTTTATGCGGCTGGCCATCTATATAGATATCTCTGGGCATTTCTTCATTGGGCTCGCCATGGCGATAAAAACTGCCCGTGCGGTGATGTTTGCCGCCATCGGGCAAATCGGCTTCCAAAATAGCTTGCCAAACCGCCGAAGCACGTATGTAGAAGCCATCCAATGAATCAATATCGCTAGATTTTC
>JBKHDZ010000072.1:0-9018 GCA_046541095.1 Alphaproteobacteria bacterium | reverse complement strand
GGGAATTGGTTTTGGCGCTGGCCTGCCTTGCCATTCTGTTTACGGGCTATGGCTTATGGCGTAGAAAAAGCGGAACATGGCTCCGCGCTTTATGCCTTGGCCTTTTCCTGCTGGCTATACTTAGCCCTTCTGTCCATGAGGAAAACCGCACTCCCGTTCAGGATGTGATCGCCGTAGTTCTGGATCAAAGCCCCTCACAATCTTTTGGTGAACGCGCCGCCCGCTCCGCAGACGCCCTGTCCTATTTGGAAAGCGCGCTATCGGGCCGCGATGATATAGATTTGCGCATTATCAAAGCCCCGGAAAAAGGCGGCCTGATTAATGAAACAGCGCTTTTTAAACAGCTCGATTACGCGCTGGCCGATGTACCCGAAAGACGCAGGGCAGGCGTTGTCTTTTTAAGCGATGGCCAAATCCATGACATCCCTGATGAAAGCGAACAGCTTGATAATTATGGCCCCGTCCACCTTTTGCTAAGCGGCGATAAAAACGAGCGTGATCGCCAGCTTGTCATTATGGAGGCACCGTCTTACGGAATTGTCGGCAAGAGCGTTACTGTACGCTATAAAATCAAGGATACAGACAATATTCCTGCTACAGCGGCGCTAGTCACCATTACCAATACAGAAGGGCAAAGTGAGAGGTTCTCTGTCACTACGGACAAAGAGCTTGTATTGGATATTCCGATTCAACATGCCGGGCAAAATGTTTTTGAATTACAGGTATCTTCTGTCAGCAACGAAATCACTGTGGCCAATAACAAATCCACCCTTTTGATTAACGGCGTGCGCGAGCGCTTGCGCGTCCTTCTGGTTTCCGGCCAGCCCCATGCTGGCGGGCGCACATGGCGGGATTTACTCACGTCCGATCCAAGCGTTGATCTCGTGCATTTTACCATTTTACGTGAGCCATCAAAGCTGGATGCCACACCGCAAGACGAATTATCCCTGATTGCCTTTCCGTTTCGCGAATTATTCGAGGTCAAGCTGTATGATTTTGATTTGATTGTTTTTGACCGCTATCGCCTGAATAGAATTCTGCCCGATTTTTATTTCCGCAATATTGCCAAATATGTGCGCGAAGGCGGCGCTTTTCTGGAAGCCAGCGGCCCGTCCTTTGCAGCCGAGGATTCCATCTATTTCACAGCTTTAATGGATATCTTGCCCGGAACACCGACCGGAGAAATCCTTAAAAAACCTTTTCGCCCAGCCCTAAGCGATATCGGAAAGCAGCACCCTGTTACAGGCTCCCTTATCTGGAAAGGGATGAGCGCTGGAAATACAGAGCCGCAATGGGGGCCATGGTTGCGGCAGGTTGCCATTGAAAAAAACAGCGGCGACATTCTTTTAACAGGGGCCAATGAAAACCCGTTATTAATACTGGACCGCGTTGAAGAGGGGCGCGTGGCCCAGATCGCCAGCGATCACATCTGGCTGTGGTCGCGCGGTTATCAGGAAGGCGGCCCACACACCGAATTATTGCGCCGTATTGTTCATTGGCTGATGAAGGAGCCTGAGCTGGATGAACGCGCACTGAATATCGCGGTGAGCGGCAATACAATAACCCTGAAAAGCCGGGATTTTTCCGATAAAAATTCCAGCGTCCTTATGACCGCGCCCGATGGCACGCAAAGCGAAATCGAGCTGGAGCGCAAACAAAGCGGGCAGCTGGAAAAGCAAATAACGGTGCAAGACATCGGCATATACAGCTTTGAAGATGCTTATGGCGAGGCGCGTTACGCCGTTGTTGGGGATTTGAACCCGCCGGAGCTGAGCGGCGTTATCACCACAGCCGATAAAATGCGCCCACTTGTGAATGCTTCGGGAGGTGGCGCTCTCTGGCTTGCGGATACTGCGCGGCCCGATTTACGTTTCCTATCCGAAAACCGCTCTACATTCAGTGGAACAAACTGGATTGGATTCAGGCAGAATAATGAATACAGCGTTCAAGGGTTACGCCAGCGGGAAATCATGCCCGAATGGCTGACGCTTTTATTGCTTTTGGGCGCGGCTATTTTAACATGGTGGATTGAAGGCCGAAGAGCCTAAGATTTTCTTTAGGCTACTTTTTTCTTTTGCAGCAGAATTTTATTAATCTCTTCACGCAGCTTCTTATTGCTGACAGGTTTGCGCAAAATGCATTTGATTGCCGGATGTTCTTTCATCATGTCTTGTAGTTTTTCGCGACTATACCCCGAGAGCAATATAAAAGGCACATTTTCATCAATCATATGTACTTGCTGGATCATTTCCAGCCCTGTCATTTTGGGCATATTATGGTCTGTGATGACCAAATCATAATAATCAAAAGAGTCTTTTATAACCGTCAATGCTTCCAGCCCTGTTTCACAGCAATCCACTTGATAGCCCATCCGCTCAAGCATATCGATCATCATTTCACGCACATTGTCCTGATCTTCGACCAGCAATATATGGCCCTCCAGAAATTGCGAGGTATCAATAGCATCCATATCTGCGGCTTTTTCTCCTGCATGGACAAGCGGGAAATACATCTCAAAAGACGTTCCCTCACCGAGCTCGCTTTCAATAATCAGCGCGCCGCGATGCGAGCTAACCACGCCGTGAACCGTGGCAAGCCCCAAGCCTGTGCCTTTATCAACGGGTTTGGTTGTAAAGAAAGGCTCGAAAATACGCTCCATAATGGCCTTGCTGATACCGGTGCCGGTATCGGCAATTTTCACACGGATATACGAGTAATCCTTCGCAAGCGAGCCCAAATACAGCCGCGTTTTGCGCGCGCCTGTCTCATCAATTTTTATGCGCGGCGTATCACTTGGTTCGGGCAGGCTATCTTGAATAAAATCAAAATTCGGATAATCATCGCCGTCAATATTGTCCACCACAACCAGCAACTCACCGTGATCTTCATCCATGGCATCACGCGCATTGACGCATAAATTCATCAACACTTGCGAAATTTGCGTGGCATTGCCGTCAATATAATGATGCTCGGCATTGAAAAAGGAATTCACTTCGATTGTTTTGGGAAAGCTGGCCTTAACCATGGAAAGGCTTTCCTTAATAGGGCTCATAATATCAATCGCTTCAGTGGTGCTTTGCTTACGCCGTGAAAAGGCAAGCATCTGGTCCACCAGTTCTTTTGCCTGTGATCCGGCTTTCAAAATATTTCTGGCAAATTTTTGCTCCTTCGAGCCTTCGGGCAAATCTTCTTCTAAAAACTCGGCATAACCCGAAATGGCCGCCAGAATATTGTTGAAATCATGGGCAATGCCTCCCGCCAAACGCCCAATGGCTTCCATTTTCTGGGCTTGATAGAATTGTTGCTCCAGCTCTTTTTTCTCCTCTACGGCCTTTTGTTTTTCCGATAAATCGCGTGCCGTTCCGATCAAACTGCCATCCGGCAATAAAGTCAGCGATAATTCGGCATCCAGAACATTACCATCCCGGCGCACAATAGATGAATTGCCGCGCCAATAACCATGCTCGTATAAATGCGGCAGAACAAAATCGTCAATCTCGATTTGTCCGTTTTCCGAATACAGGTTTTTCCAGGATTTATTCAGATATTCGCCTTCATCAAAATCGGTGATGCCATGCAGGTTTTTCAGCGCGGAATTCATGTAAATCAAATCGCCATCAGGATCGACAATGCCGATCCCATCGGCCGACGCCTCAATCGCCGCCAAGCGGTTTTCCAGCATGGAAAGCGCTTCGGTTTTTTCGGCATTCAGTTTTTTGGTCATTAAATACTGGCCGATATAAAACACGATAATTACGCAAAGCATCAGCCCTTCTGCCATCACCAAAGCATGCAAAATAATCTCTTTTTTCGGATAATCGCCGGCGCGTAAGTCCAGCCAGAATTCCCAGCTAATCGCAACCAGGCTAAGGGATATGACGATAAGGGCCGCGTAAGACCAGCGTTTTTCCTGTCTTACAATATTTTCTTCTTCGCTGCCCATAAAATAAATGCCGCTTTATTGGTATTAATTCACATCAGATAGTAAACGCAGTTCCTTGGCCTTCAGTGCGGCTTGCGTGCGGTTATTGGCTTCCAGCTTACGGCATATACCGCGAATATGGAGTTTCACGGTTACGACCTGTAAATTCAGATCATTGGCAATTTCTTTATTGGACGCCCCTTTCATGAGATATCCAAGCACATCTTTTTCGCGCGGGGTTAAGGTAATATCGGCTGTCGTTTTCTGGGTTTTGATTTTGACGCTTTTGTCCTTGTAATAAGCCGGCATCACTTCAAGGCTGGACCCGCCCAGAGGTATATAGCGTTCTCCTGCTAAAACCTGCTGAATACCATTGAGCAATTCCTTGCCCGATAAAGTTTTGGGGAAATAGCCGCTTATACCCAGTTCAATCGCATCTGTTACCTCTTCCGGCTCGGCCACACCGGACATTAAGGCAATGGGAAGACCGGGATATTCATCAATCAATGTTTTGAGCCCGTCCAGACCGTTCATACCCGGCATTTTCAAATCAAGCAGCACCAGATCAACAGGCATGTTATTTTGCAATGTGCTGTACCCTTCATCGAAATCCTTGGCCAAAAGTACTTGAGCCTTCGGATTAGCGCGGTTGATATACTGCACAAGAGCATCTCTGAATAAAGTGTGATCATCCACCAAAAGAATTTTCATACCCCTACCCTATCTAATCCCGTTCCCTACTATAGATACTATACTTTAGCGTAAGATCATAAAAAAAATATGAAGAAAACCAGCATACTACGACTGTATGGCAAGAATAATTTCCAGGGTTTTATAACTGGCGAAGATTGCGGGGCATAGCCAGCCCGTTTCTTGGCGGCGTTATAGATTGCTGACCTTTAAGGCGCATGCGGTAAATATAGGTGCTTTCGATGACGCGCTGGACATAGTTTCGGGTTTCATAAATCGGCATCAATTCAATCCAGTCAATAATGTCAACCTCGCCTTTGCGGGGATCGCCGTAAATCTCAAGCCATTGATCCACGCGGCCCGGCCCCGCATTATAGGCTGCAATAGCCAGAGGATAAGCGCCTTCGTAGCGTTCCAGCATCTCTTGCAAATATGCCGAGCCCAAGCGGATATTATGATCAGGGCGCATTGTCAGCCAGCTTTTGGAATGGGAAACTCCCATTTTGCGCGCAACCTGTTCGGCGGTGGCCGGCATTAATTGCATTAACCCCAAAGCGCCGACAGGGCTTCTGGCATCCTGATCGAAAACACTTTCCTGCCGAATAAGGGCATGTACAAGCGCCCATTCCAGATGAACGCCGCGCAACTGATCGGTAATAACGGGATAGGATTGCTTGGTTAGAAACAAGCCTTTGCGGGTCGCTTCCTTGGCGATGCGCACGCTATCATGGTAACGCTCAAGCTCTGCTGCCAGCTTTGCGCCATATAAATAGGCTTTGGCATCCCCGTAATGGCGCACAAAGGCAAGAATGAAATCACTGGCCGTATCGCGCATACCTGCAAAATGAAACAGGCGAGCGGCCTGAATAAGCTCGCTTTTGTTAAAAGCGGCCATATCTTCAGCGCTCAAATTTGGCGGTGCGGCGCTACGCAAATCACCTGCGATATTCAGTTCTGCGGCCGCTATCTGGCCATAAAATGCCGTTCTGAATTGGGCTGCATTATTATACCATTTATTGGCCAGTTCTTGATTACCAACGGTCTGCATGGCTCTTCCCGCCCAATAGGCCGCGCGCGATTTACTAACGGGGGTTGATACACCCGCATAAAGCGTTTCAAAATGTTGATAGGCATCCGTTGGTTTATTCAGGAAACGCAACGCCAGCCAACCCGCCATAAATTCAGCCTGCGCAAATGGCAAACCCGAGGGCTGTTTATGCGCGGCGGCCAGATTATAGGCTTCCTTATAACGCTTTTCCTCCAGAAAACGGCGAATGATAATATGCCGCTCGCGCCACCAGCTAGCCGGATTTTGTATCGCTTGAATATCCGGCATGCGCTCCAATATCTCTATGGCACCGCTATTCATATCATTGCGCCTGCGCCATCTTAAACGCTCATATAACAATCCTGCATCATTTTTCAGATGTGCCGGAACAGCCGCGATCAGAGCGTTTACATTTTGATTTTCGCGCGCCAGGGCAATCCGCGCTTTGGCAAGTTGCGGATACCCTTTTCCCAAAACATCGGCAATGGCAAGCGCGTTTTCGTATTGGCCACGAAACAAAAGCATATCAAGGCGTTTATGATGGGCGGCCGTATTGATATAGCGATTATATTTGCGGAACAGTATTTTCTGATCCTCACGCGCAAGCGGCGTATTCGCCCACCAATCGGCCAGATATTCTCTTGCCTTCGCTTTATTGCCCGTTTCCAATATGGCCGACAGGTATCTATCCACACCTTGCGGGGTCAGGGGCGCATAATCATCAAACCATGCAATAACATCACGGCTTGGCAAATCCTGCGGCATATTGCGCTCGGCTTTTAAACGCAGATCGCGTAGGCCCGGCCATTCTGGGTTTTGCCTGATAAAGCGGGTTAAGGGGAGAAAATGCCCTGGCCCTATATCGCGCGAATATAAAAGCCAGTAAAACAATTTTGCCGCTAGCGGATCCTTTGTTTGCGCGATTTTATGGCGCGCCTGATCCCACACGTTTTTATCAATCAGTTGCAAAGCCATTAAAGTCTGGCGCTGAACATCCTTGCTTTGCATTTGCTGGATGGCATTTTCTCTTGCCTTGGCAGGCATCCCCGCAAAAGCCAGTAAGCTCGCACAAAAAAGAGCCGAAAGCGCTGAATTCTTGCAAATCGCTTTGAGGGGATATAGAGTAGCGCCCGGTACATAGCAATATCGGAAGAAGAAAGAAAAACCATGTTCAAAGGCTCTATACCCGCCCTGATCACGCCTTTTAAGGAGGGTGAGATTGACTGGCAGGCATTTGATAATTTTGTGGAATGGCAAATTGATCAAGGCTCTCATGCGCTTGTTCCTTGCGGAACAACAGGGGAATCCCCCACCTTAAGCCATGAAGAGCATAAAGCCCTTGTCAAACGCTGTGTAGAAATAGCCAATAAGCGCGTGCCCATTATTGCCGGAACCGGATCAAACTCGACGCGTGAAGCCATTGATTTCACGCAAGATGCCAAAACTGTAGGGGCCGATGCCGCGCTCATAGTTACTCCTTATTACAATAAGCCGACTCAAGACGGCCTGTATGAACATTACAAAAAAATAGCGCAATCTGTCGAGTTGCCAATTGTGATTTATAACATTCCAGGGCGCTGTATTATTGATATGAATATTCAAACCATGGCAAAACTGGCCGAACTTCCCAATATTATCGGCGTAAAAGATGCCACCAATGATTTGGGACGCCCTATAGAGGCCCGGCTGAAAATCGGCACGGATTTCTGCCAACTTTCGGGTGAAGACGCCACCAGTGCAGGCTTTCTTGCACAAGGCGGGCATGGCTGTATCTCGGTTGTGGCCAATATTGCCCCCGCCCTGTCTGCACAAATGCACGAAGCATGGCAGAAAAAGGACATTGAAAATTTTGAAATTATCCGCGATTTGCTGGCACCTTTATCACAAGCCCTTTTTGTCGAAAGCTCGCCAGCCCCTGTCAAATACGCCGCCAGCGTTTTAGGGTTGTGCGAGAACGAAGTCCGCCTTCCTTTATTAAACGCTAGCGAAACTGCACGCAAAGCCGTGGACAGCGCCATGGCGCATGCAGGATTAAAAAGCAAGAGCGCCCCTAAAATAAAAGCCGCCGGATAATATATCTTTGTCATGGCCAAGAAGAATGAAAAGAAATCAGGATTAATATCGACCAATAAAACGGTGGCCGATAACCGCAAGGCTTTTTATAATTTTCACATTGAAGATAAATTCGAAGCTGGCATACAACTCACCGGAACCGAAGTCAAATCCTTGCGTCACGGGCAATGCTCGCTGAAAGAATCCCATGTCGGCCCGCATCAGGGGGAAATGGTTCTCATCAATGCCCATATCCCCGAATATCAGCAGGCAGGGCCTCAGCAACAACATGAGCCGGGGCGCATGCGGAAATTGCTGCTTCACAAGCGCGAGGTCAATAAATTGCTGGGCGCTGTGAGCCGCGAAGGTTACACCATTGTTCCTTTGCGGCTGTATTTCAACAATCACGGTATAGCAAAGCTGGAAATTGCACTGGCAAAAGGAAAGCAAATGCATGACAAGCGCGAAACCAAAAAGAAGCAGGATTGGGAGCGCAGCAAAGCCCGCATCATGCGCGAAAAAGGTTGATTAAAATCAATCGTTTTGATCTGTAATCTCTTTATGAGCGCTCCATTTGAAAAAACATCCATATTCCAAAAAAATATTATGGTAGGCGTCTCCCATCTGGTGCAACCCAGCCATGCATATGCAGATTTTTTCTTGTCATCATCAAACATCATTTGCGAGTTTGAAAGAGTCAAAGCCACAACCCTATGAAGGAGAACATAAATTATGGCCGGACATCTCACAGCCCTCGCCTATGCAGGAGTGACCAATAGCTGGAACGCAGCGCAAGCACGGCACAATGACGATAGTATATATGATGATATAACTGCGGAAAAAGCGCGCAGGCAACGTTTGATTGAACGTATAAGAGCCGAAGAACGCACCGAAGGGATTGACCATCCGCGAGATCAGGAAGACAAATACGATCGCTGGGCAAATAGCTGTAGATTCGATATCGCCTAGCACCCCTGACCCTACAAATAACCGGGGCCGTTAAGCGGGTCCGGTAAAAAGAGCGAGCGGGGCCACTAGACCCGTTCAGCACCTTTAATTTACTGGTAAGTTATTGATTTATATAGAACAGACCCGCTAAACGGGTCTGCATGATTTTTTCTTTGAAGCCTGCTATTTTTTGGCCTTTGTATCGCCCTTGCCTCCGGCGCCATCATTGGCAACTTCAACGCCGCCTTCGCTCACTTCTTGCGATTGTTTGCTATCTTCCGGGCCGGTCAGCATATCTTCGGCGATAAGTCCGGCATTAGCGCGAATTTGCTTTTCCAGCTTGGCCGCCATATCCGGA
>JBKHDZ010000071.1:0-9279 GCA_046541095.1 Alphaproteobacteria bacterium | reverse complement strand
CTCGGCCAGAGCATTAAAAAAACCCTTATGAAAACGCCCGTGGACGGGGCACGAATGTCCTCTAAATTCGGTATGCGCCGCCACCCTATTCTGGGCTATAACAAAATGCACAAAGGCGTTGATTTTGCTGCGCCACTTGGCACACCTATTTATGCGGCTGGCGATGGCGTACTGGAAAAAGTCGGGCGCAATGGCGGCTATGGAAATTATATGCGCATCCGCCATACCAATGGGTTAAAAACAGCCTATGCCCACTTACACAAATTTGCCAAAGGCATGAGTGTCGGTAAACGCGTTAAACAAGGGCAGGTTATTGGTTATATCGGTTCTACAGGCCGTTCTACAGGCCCGCATTTGCATTATGAAGTCATTTTAAACGGCAAGCAGGTTAATCCGAACCGTGTTGATTTACCGATAGGCGATAGTTTAAAAGGCAAAGATTTGGATAATTTTAAACGCTATATTTCAAAATATGACCAGATGTATGCCGAACTATCACGCGGACAAAAATTTGCATCGCTGGACTCCGACAATAAAGAGGATGAGGATAAGAAGAAAAAAGCTGGTTAAAAGCTGATTTTAGCTTTGCTTGCCTCTCCAGACAAAACGTAAGATAAACACTCCAATCATTGCCAAAGCCATAAAATACCAAAATGCCGCATATTGCAGATGGGTTTGCGGCGTTAAATAGGTTTTTGACAATTCAGCCGGCATGAAATTTCTGATGATCTCTGGCTTGATATTTTGCGCATAAACAATGAATGGTGCAATTCTATTCATCTCGTAAAATTGCGCAGCTTTATCAATATCCATGTAAAACCACTCGTCTTTTTCAGGAAGGTTTTCAGGCGAAAACATATTACCTGTTGGCGGCGGCAAAAACGCGCCTGATACCTGAATATTTTGAAAATTGGCCAGCTGTAACTGGGTATTCGGCGACCATCCAAAATTAATGAATATATGACTGCCGTCCTTCGCTCGCATAGGCGCATAGAGATAATAGCCCACTTGCCCTTCATTTACACGTGGGCCAACAGGCACGGTTATATTATCTGCTATATCCCCTTCAAGCACTACCAAATCAGGGCATTTTATTTGCGGAATTTGATGAAGATTTAAGAAAGAGTCGCGGATAATTCTGCTTTGCTCAGACTGGCACAGTGCCGCCTCCCGCCCTGATATTTTGTCCAGATATTTACCGGCTTGCCATGTACCAAGACCGCATAAAATCACGACGCCGCAAAACGTTAGAAAACTGGCCCAGAGTGGTGGTTTTTTAAACATCGTATATATTAATCTTGATCGCTCTGATCCCAAGGCAAGTGTTTATATTGCAAGGCGATAATATAGGCTTTAAGGGGCCGCAAACTTCCTATTGTCAGTACTAAAGCAATCGTGCCCCATAAAACCGCATGAACCCATAAGGGAATTGTAAATACAGCATCAAGGACCAAAGCCAAAGGAACAAGCATAGAGCCCAGTATAAATATCAAAAATACGGCCGGGCCATCGGCGCTATCATTTTCGGCCAGGTCCAAAGAGCAAACGGGGCATTTCTCATTCAATGTGAATGTCATGCGGGATCGGTAGAGATCACCCTCGCCACATTTCGGACATTTACAAGCCCAGCCTGTCTTGATGATAGATAGATCGGGCGTGATCATAGCGCGTTAATTGCTGGCTGCTGGCGTAATCACATTCTGCGCTTCGCTCATATCAACGCCGATCACATTACCCCACCAGTAAACAGCAATGAAAAGGAAAAGCCAGACGACATCCACAAAGTGCCAATACCATGCGGCGGCTTCAAAGCCAAAATGATGGTCAGGCGTGAAATGGCCTTTTACCGTACGTATCCAGCAAACCAGCAAGAAAATCGTTCCCACAAAAACGTGAAAGCCGTGAAAGCCTGTCGCCATATAAAATGTGGAAGGATAAATGCCATCTGTAAAACCAAAATAATTCAAGGCGTGCGAATATTCATATACTTGGAAACACAAAAAGAAAAAGCCTAGAAAAACGGTGAAGCCAAGCGCTTTGGCCGCTTCCTGATTCTTTCCTTCGATAATGGCATGATGCGCCCATGTTACCGTACAGCCTGATAACAACAAAATCATGGTCATCAAGAAGGGCAATTCAAATGGCGGGATTGTTTTCATCCCCTCGGGCGGCCACATAAAGCCGATCGCTTCGGTCGGATAAAATGCCGCTGAAAAGAAAGCCCAGAAGAAGGCCACAAAAAACATAACTTCCGATGCAATAAACAATACCATACCATAGCGCATGCCAATCATAGCGATATCTGTGTGCGCTTTTTCGGTAACGGCTTCAAACAATACATCTTTCCACCAGTAAAACATGACCAGCATAATGGATAAAACACCGGCCAAAGGCGCCCAGATACCAGGCTTCATACCCAATACTTCGACATCGTGCATATACATCACCATACCCATAGCAAATATACCGCCCGCGACAGATCCGGCAAACGGCCAGATGCTCGGACGCACAATGTGGTAAGGATGGGGTTTTCCAGTGGTTGAATATTCTGGGTTAGAAGCCATTTGATTTTTTTCCTGCTTTTGAGAAGCGTTAATTTTTGCTGATGCTTATAACATTAGTTTATTGATTGTAAAAGCCCTCTAATGCGCTTTCAAGTTCTTCTGTATCACTTTTATAAAAAGTATAAGACAAGGTTATAGTTGTGACATCGTCCATTGAGGGGTCGTCAGCTATTGCAGGGTCAACGTAGAACAAAACAGGCATAGCCATCTCTTCACCGGGATTCAAGGTCTGTCGATCAAAGCAAAAGCACTGGATTTTGTGAAAATATTTGCCAACCTTTAACGGGGTCACATTATATATAGCCGTGCCGGTAACGGATTCTGAACTCGGATTACCCGCCGTAAACGAAGCGATACCCCGCTCACCGATGCGCACATCCACTTGACGTATATCAGGCGAAAAATTCCATGGCATGGCACGCCCTTTATCGGCATTGAATTTAACTGTTACCTCGCGATCCAGAATAGTATCTGGAAGCTGGGCGGATACTTGCGTCGTTCCTGAAAAACCGGTCACGCGGCAAAACAGATCATATAAAGGCACAGAAGCAAAGGCCAGAGAGACCATGGCCAGAACGATGGCCAGAACCATCAAGCCCGTGCGAGCATTTTTGCGGACAAGTTCATCGTGATTATGCATAGCACTTACATATATAAGAATTTTTTAAAAAAAGAAGGCTTTTATATTCAAATCAGCCCTAAAAATTTATTCAGAGCCCAAATTGGCGTGATAGCGCTCCAACTCGGCTTTATAGTTGTCTATAACCGGCTTAGTCGAGGCTTTGAATGCTTCTGCTCTTGCGCTTAAGGACTCCTGCAATTCAATCATGCGCTCGCGATGTTCGAACTGGCGCATATGGATATCGCAGTAAACCCAGCGCTCATCATAATCGCTGACCACATCACCTCGCGGCGTGGTACAGGCTTCAGTGGTATTCAATTCCTGCGCTATAGCCCCTGCAGAGAATGATAAACTTATTATGACTGCCAGTAAGAATGCTTTTAAATTGTGCATTTATTTTTCGGTGCCTCTTAAAAAAAAATATATCCTCTTTCAAGAATACCTGAAAATGGCGCGAACATCAAAGCAGGAAATGGCACGGATCAGCTTTTGTTCCGTATAACAGGCAAGGGGCCAAAAGATTGCACGGTCGGCATGATTTCCAGGCGGTTCACATTGAAATGCTCCGGCAATGTTGCCGCCCAGAGAACACTTTCCGCGACATCTTCAGCGCTAAGCGGGGCTGTGTCGGCATAGACTTGCGCGGCGGCTTTCTCATCGCCTTTAAAACGGACTTTGGAAAACTGGGTTGCTACCATGCCCGGTTCGATATTGGTCACGCGGATATTTTTTTCCGCGAGATCGGCGCGCAATGACAAGGAAAATTGTTTTACAAAAGCTTTCGACGCGCAATAGACATGACCGCCCGGATAAGGATAGCTTCCCGCTGTCGAGCCGATATTGATAATATGGCCTTTATTGCGCTCTGCCATACCCTCCAAAACCAGCCGCGTTAAAATGACCAGCCCTTTATTGTTCACTTCGATCATGGTTTCCAGATCATCCAGAGCGCTCTTATGAATGGGGTCAAGACCAAGGGCCAGACCGGCATTATTGATCAAAACATCAATATCGCGGAATTTTTCGGGAATATTTTCAACAAAAGTTTCAATGGAATTGCGATTATCCATTTCACAAATACCGATATGAAATTTATTTTCATGGGTTTCCCCCAGATCATTTTGCAAGGCTTCCAGCTTATCCACGTTACGCCCCGCCAGAATAAGGCGGCAACCCATCGCGGCAAAACGCCGCGCAAAAGCATGACCAAAATCACCCGTTGCGCCCGTAATCAAAACTGTTTTGGGCTTTATACGTTGCTCGCTATAGGAATTATCACTCATATTAACCCATCTTGATAATTGTAATGCCCCAGATCAGGGCGACAAAGGCTACGATAATTCCAAGGACCAATAAATTTTTCTTCAGTTTTTTCTTGTGCAATTCACTATGGGGCATATTTCATCTCTTTGTTAATTCTATGATAAAATAAATAAGGATTTCTGCGATAGAAAACAAGGCATGAAAAATATTCTAAAAAAATTTGTACATACGAAAAATCCTGCCTTTTGGGTGATTATCGTCTATAGCGTGAAGGGAACAGCCGTGACTGCGGGTATGATCTATATGGCGATACTCGCGCTTTAATGAGCGCTAAAGAACCATAAAGGCTGTAAATAGGGCGAAAAGATAAAACACGGAATACCCGAACATTAATTTGGCGGGTTTTAAATCTTCACTGCCAAGAACGCGGATCGCCGTATAAACAAAAAATCCGCTCAAGATCGTAGCGCTAACGCCATAGGCTATGCTCGCCAGACCCAGAAAAGTGGGGGCAACCGCAATACCAAAGAGCACAAGAGAATATCCCAGCATCTGCCGCTTTGTGCTTTTGGCTCCGGCTACAACGCTCATCATCGGGATATCGGCGCGTTTATAATCCTCATTGGCAAACAGGCAAAGCGCCCAGAAATGCGGCGGCGTCCAGAAAAAGATAATCAAAAACATTAACAGCGGAAGCATTGTTACATCCCCCGTTACCATCGCCCAGCCGATCATCGGCGGAAATGCGCCAGCCGCGCCGCCAATCACAATATTCTGCGGTGTCGAACGCTTGAGCCACATTGTATAAATAACAACATAGAAAATATTGGCAAAGGCCAGAATTCCGGCGGCTGTCCAGTTCAGGGCTAGCCCCATGATCATTACCGATAAAATCGATAATATCAGCCCAAAGCCGAGCGCATCATCGGGATCAATACGTCCCATCGGAATAGGCCGCGTTTTGGTTCGGCTCATAATAGAATCTATATCACGATCAAACCACATATTGATAGCGCCAGCCGCGCCCGCATTTAAAGACAGGCAAAGCATACCCACCAGCAATAAAAACGGGTGAATATCGCCCATACCGGGGGCAATCCACATCCCGACAAACCCTGTAAAAATAACAAGGCTCATCACCTTGGGTTTTAACAGGGCAAAGTAATCACCAATACTGCCTTCGGCAACAGTGAGTTTACTATCAGGGGTTATGACATTGGACATGAAAGGGAAAATAGCATGATTTCGAAAAAAACCAAGCAATTTATACACAAAATAAAGTGATAAATTCTAGCCGAAAGCCAGCTTGCTGTGCACCAGTGAATAATCGATTGCCTGACGCTCTATTGCAGGTGCCGCAGCCATCTGATCCAGTTCTTTTGCATCCTGATCGTAACCCTGATCTTCCAAGGCTTCTTTGATATCAAAATACAACGCATCAAAGAGATCGCGGTCATTTTGCATGGTATCTTGCATCAGATCCAAAGCAATATTGGGGCGATTATTGTCAATCAGCGTTAAAATTCTGGCTTTCAGGCTCTTTTCTCCGGGCTTAAAATCGAAATTCTCGGCATCCTGCAGACCTGAATTGGTTTCTGTCTGCGCCTGAATGTCAGGACGCCCAGAAAGACCTAAAGCATCAAACATAGTCTTGAGTGACTTCAAATCTGAAAGCGTATATGGTTGTGATGAAATGCTCATACATCTCTTCTAACAAAAAGCCCCGCCAGAGTCAAAACCATGGCAGGGCTTTTTTATTATTCGCAAGATAATTTCGTTTACTTCACCTTTGGCTGTATTTCAAACTGGTGGAAAGGTGGCGGTGAAGACAGCGTCCATTCCAGTGTCATGCACTGTGGCTGTACATTCCAGTAATTGTCTTCGGCCTTTTTACCAAAGATTTGGGTATAAACAGCCGTAATAATAAACCAGAGCGTACTCAAACCTGCAATGTAAGCGCCGTAAGATGAAATTTCATTCCAATGCGCCATTGCATCAGGATAATCAATATAACGACGCGGCATGCCCTGCAACCCAAGGAAGTGCTGCGGGAAGAAGAGCAGATTCACCCCAATAAAGGTCGTCCAGAAATGCACCTGCCCCATCCATTCGGGATATTGCTTACCGAACATTTTTCCAGCCCAGTAATAATACCCCGCAAAAAGCGCAAAGACAGCGCCAAGGGAAAGGACGTAATGGAAATGCGCAACCACATAATACGTGTCATGCAAAACAACATCCATACCCGCATTGGCCAGAACCACCCCTGTAACACCGCCAATGGTGAACAGGAAGATAAATCCGATCGCAAAAAGCATAGGCGTTTTAAATTCGATAGACCCGCCCCACATTGTCGCAATCCATGAGAAAATCTTGATTCCCGTTGGCACCGCGATAATCAGCGTTGCGGCCGTAAAGTAAGCGCGTGTATTCACATCCAGTCCGGCTGTGTACATATGGTGCGCCCAAACAACAAAGCCGACAAAACCAATAGCCACCATCGCATAAGCCATTCCGAGATAACCGAAAATAGGCTTTTTCGAGAATGTTGATACGATATGCGATACAATACCGAAAGCGGGCAAAATCATAATATACACTTCCGGGTGCCCGAAGAACCAGAATAAATGCTGGTACAACAAGGGATCACCGCCCCCTTCAGGCACAAAGAATGCAGTCCCGAAATTACGGTCGGTCAGCAGCATAGTAATAGCACCACCCAAAACAGGTACGGCCAGAACGAGCAAAAAGGCCGTCACGAGCATTGCCCAGACAAAAAGCGGCATTTTGTGCAACGTCATGCCCGGTGCGCGCATATTAAAGATCGTTGTAATAAAATTGGCCGCACCCAAAATCGAACTCGCGCCCGCAAGGTGAAGGGCGAAAATCGCCATATCGACCGAGAGGCCTGTATGCCCCATTTCCGAAAGCGGCGGATAGACCGTCCAGCCTGTTCCAGCACCCGGCCCTGGCCCTCCATCAACAAAGGCGGAGCCCAAAAGCAAAAAGAATGCGGGAACAATAAGCCAGAATGAGATGTTATTCAAACGTGGAAACGCCATATCCGGGGCACCGATCATAAGAGGCACAAACCAGTTTCCGAAACCGCCGATCAAGCCCGGCATAACAACGAAGAACACCATGATTAGGCCGTGCGCGGTAATAATAACGTTCCACATATGGCCATCAGGATTTCCAGCGCCATCGGTCAAGAACTGGACGCCCGGCTCTTGTAGTTCGATACGCATCATCATCGAAAATGCACCGCCGATCAAACCGGCGATAATGGAAAAGATGATATAAAGCGTGCCGATATCCTTATGGTTCGTGGACATAAACCAGCGGACAAAAAAGCCCGGCTTATGGTCGTGATGATCGTGGGCGTCTGCTGTTGCGGAGTGGGCAGCGTTCATTTTTATTATTCTCCCTCTGCGATAGTATTCAGATTGGCATAGCGTTGTTGTTGGGTAGCATCAATTTTCACAGGCTCAATGCGCATGGCTTCTTCCTGCTCAGGCTCAACGCTGGGCATTGTGCCGCCTTGCTCGGCCACCCAACGGGCAAATTCCTCTTCACTAACAGCCTTGATTTCAATAGGCATGTAGGCATGGTCTTTCCCGCACAATTCGGAACATTGGCCGTAATATGTACCCTCACGGGTAATGCGGAACCATGTTTCATTCAAACGACCCGGCACAGTATCAGTTTTCACCCCTAAAGATGGCACAGCCCAGGAATGAAGAACATCGCCGCCCGTCAAAAGCACTTGAATATTTTTATTCACAGGCAGTACAACAGGGTTATCGGTCGATAGCAGGCGCACCTGGTTTTTGTTCAGATCAATATCCTGATCGGCAATCATATATGAGGCGAAGCTGATATCTCCGTGGTCAGGGTAATCATACTGCCAATACCATTGATAACCTGTCACTTTTATGGTCATATCGGGGTTTTCGATGCGATCAACATAATATAGAAGTTTAAAGGACGGGATAGCGATAATAATTAAAATCACAACGGGAATGACTGTCCATGCAATTTCCAAGGCCACATTATGCGTCACTTTGGATGGCTCGGGATTAACACGCTTATTAAAGCGCAGGATCACATAAACAAGCAAAATTAAAACAAAAAGCGTAATGCCCGAGATGATATACAGCAATAAATCATGGAATTCGGTAATGCGCTCCATAGACGGTGAAGCAGCGGGCTGGAAATTTATGCCACGTTCTCCCGGTAAAGCCATAGCCAGATCAGCCATTAGCAAACTTCCGGCTATAACACCCAAAACGGTCAGTATTTTTTTCAACATGTCAGATTCTAGTCTAGATTATTTTTAAGATATCATTCTTTTAAAATATATCACTAGAATTGCAAGTAAAGAAAAGAGTTCCAGTAAAATTTTTTTAATTTTACTTTGGCGCGAAAGCCAATTCACCCTTTTCGTGTAAAGTGCCCAAGCATTCTGTCGGGCGCAGAAACCAGCTTGGGTCAAATTCTTGTATAAATGGCAAATTGTCTTCCGGCGATTTTATCAGTTCTGCCGCAACTTGCGCATCGGTTCTGCCAGTTTGTACGATATAGCGCATAGGCTCTAGGGCTTCGACCATTTTTGTGCCGTAGCGCGCATCGTAATCTTTATAAAAATCCTCAATGATATCAAAGAATTGCTGAGCGAACTTTTTCATATTGCCGTTGCCGTAGCGGATATTCATATACTCTGTCGTGCCATGAAATGCTTCATTGCCGCGGTAATATGCACTGTTTAGCGAATCCTGCAATAAGGCAAAGCCGTTATCGTCATGCTTGGCCGCATCAAAGCCGTAGGAG